>NZ_JAYMEI010000010.1:0-172207 GCF_037029365.1 Leeuwenhoekiella sp. CH_XMU1409-2
TAGTGCCTATCGCTGTTCCCTTTTTTTGTTGCTGATACGTTTTCAAGAGTTTGAATTAGTAAGGACATATAAAAGCGCGTATGCAAGCGGTTATGCTGTCCGGCTAACTTCAAACTATTGTTATTTTGCTTTCAAAAAAAGAGATGTACAGCGATGCTGCTTGAGGGAATTCAAAAAGCTAACGAGGGAAGTTTTAAAACTTGAGAAGGGGAATTAAATACAAATCGATTAATCAGAATGAGCAGCATTAAGCATCCATTGATCCTTAAAATATAGTTACTGACCAAATAAAAAAAACTACGATTATTATATGTAATAATAATCGCAGTTTTAAATAGAATAGCTATTATCAAAGAGGAATAGCTTATTTTTCAATCTATTAAGAATACTTAGACTAAGACCTAAACCGAAATATCCCGAAAGAACTTGGAATATGAAAATCCGGTTCAGGAGTATTTGGATCGCCCCAGGTAATCCAAGTAGGTTGAAAATGCCCTGCACTATCAGGATTATACTTTGCTCGATAAACGCCTACTTCCATAAAACGCCCAAAAGAACCACCTTTTATCAAATTGAGGGTCTTTAAAGAATTCAAGGTTATTTTGCCTTCTACAATAAATTTACCCTCCAGAATTGCTGATTTTACTTGAATTTCATCCTTAGGCCAATTCCATTTTAAATCAAAATCTCGATTTGGCATAGCCTTGAAGTCCATTATACGAGGTTGTGTATCTATCTCTAAACAATAGTAAGGGCTCAAAGACTCATCAGGCCTTAAAAATAATTCTACACGATCAGATTGTGCGATGCTTTCCTTACTATCATCGTTTAACTGTATATAAATACTATCATCAAGCACAACAAAACTGAAATATAAATAGGTTTCATCGTATAATGCCTTAAACGTAATAGGCTTAATAGGTTTATCATCCCAAGGAGATACAAAATGAGTGAGTTCATTTGCATTGTCCCAAGGACTGGCTTCAGCCAATCCGGTAATATCAAGAGAACCTTCTTGTATTCGCTCAACGGTATATGCTGCGTTATTCATTCAAAAGTCTAATTTTTGAAACTAATACAAATATTAAATCATTATGATATCATAATAAACAAATCAATTAAAAAAATCTTACCTAAAACAATCCCTAATGAGGCTTCTAGTTTTTCTGTCTACTAAGGATAACCTTATTGAGAAACCCTCTATCTAACAATTCTTAAACCCTTATCAATCTTTAGTTCCAAGCGTTCCATATCCTGCTTGACTTTATGGTCAACAACGCGAGCATAAATTTGAGTTGTGGCGAGCTTGGTATGTCCTAACAATTTTGACACCGTTTCAATAGGAACCCCATTTGTAAGTGTTACTGTAGTTGCAAAAGTATGCCTCGCTACATGAAAGGTTAGGTTTTTCTTTATCCCGCAGAAATCAGAAATCTCCTTGAGATAGCTGTTCGTCTTTTGATTCGATAACGTGGGCAATAGCCTGTTCCTTCCAGAAACACGTGGATGATCTTGATATTTCAAAAGAATCCTTCTCGCTTTATTCAGCAATGGTATTCGAAGCTCTACGCTTGTTTTTTGTCGCTTAGTCTTAATCCATTGCTGACCATCTAAATCGGTTTCAATATTATCTATATTCAATTTGGCTACATCTATATAGGACAAGCCCGTATAACAAGCAAATAGAAAAATATCTTTAACGATATCGAGACGCTCTAAGGAAGACGAAAAATCTTCTAGTTGTTCAAGTTCGTACTGAGATAGAAACTCTCTTCTATTTTTAATGTATGAGCTTTTAAAACGAATAAAGGGATCTTTATCTATCCATTCGTGATGGTATGCCATCGTAAGCATTTTACGTAATCTTTGTAAATGTTTCATCGCCGTATTGTGCCCCATCTTTTTCTGATGATCCTTCGGCACATAGGATTTTAAAAAGAACTCAAAGTTTTTAATAAATGCATAGTCTAGTTTGGTAAGATAGATATCATCTGTTTTATACTTATCTACAAGAAACTTCTTTAAGTAGCGCTGTGTGACTTTATAATGACGAATTGTATGGGGTGAAAGCGATGTAACAGAAATGGAATTATGATATTCAAATAATTCTGATAGGGTATTATTACGCTTATCCTCACCCAAAAATTTGTTTTTAATGGCTGAGGCGGTAATAAGGTTCCCTTCATTCAGCAAATCTTCATAAGATTGATAGATAAGTGAACGTATTTGATCTAAATATTTATTCAGGGATTTCGCAAATGGTTTGGATCCACGAACCAACCCTTTACTACTATCCCAACTTTCAACAGGCACTTTTCGCTTTAAGCTAATATTTGCTCGTTTCCCATTAACAGTGATGCGAGCATAGATTATTGCTTCTTCATTTTCAGCTCTACAACCGTTAATCCAGAAGTTTAAACTAAACGTTAACCGAGTTCTCATAATAATCGTCTTTAAATGAAACATTTTTTAAGACGAAAGCCAAACGTAAGTATCTAAATTTAAGCATTTTAAACCTTAATTCGGTCAACAAAATAAAAGTTTAAATTTGTTGACCGATTTGTGGTATTTTTTATTGAATTTAAAGCTATTTAAATAAATCCATAAAAAACATAAAACCCTGTAAATCATACAATTTACAGGGTTTTGATCCAATTTGAATGCTAAAAAAGTGATCGCGACAGGATTCGAACCTGTGACCGTCTGCTTAGAAGGCAGATGCTCTATCCAGCTGAGCTACGCGACCTTTTTGCGGGTGCAAATATAATGCTTTAACTAAAATTTAAAAGCATTACACCATTAAAAAAGTAAAAAAATATTCACGCCCCTGATACTGGATTGATTACCTAAAAGTTTAAAGCATTTTATAGCCTGCTCGAAAATATAATTATTCTATATAAAATGAAAAACCCGCGCTTACGCAACGGGCCTTTCTCCCAACTTAAAACTTTTATCAACTACGATTTGGGGAATCGAATATAAAATTTCATCAATACGGCGGTTTATGATTTGGGGATTTAAACAATCGCCGTATTTAATGAAATTGGGTGTATTATATTTTAATCAATCATGATTTGGGGTTCATTATGATTTGGGGAAATCAAATTTGATATTAAACAGTTTTTACAGGACTTTTAATTTTAGCTAACTCTAATGGCTTGTGCGTATAAATCATCTCACCTGTGAATTTTATTTTTTCTAATTGATATAATCTTAGAATCGCTTCAGGTAAAGTATGTTCAGTGAGGTTAACTTCTATAAGATTATTATCAAATACAACTTGAGAAAGTTGGGCTAGCTGATTCGTTTCCTTTGCTGTTTTTGTCTTCTCTCCTGGCGTACTTGCAAAAATTGCTGAAGAGGAAAACAGAAGAATTAGAAGTAGTAATTTTTTAAGCATGAAGTGGGTTTTGTTGTATTACAACGCAAATATAAAACCATTCATCCTTAAAAAGCTAATTTATTCGATGAAATACACAAATTTTAAAAATTATTGGTGATTTATTCCATATTCAGGTTATTTATCTAAAAAATCACATCGCTAAACATTACGTAAAACGCTTTACTAGTGTAAAATCTTAAAATAAATTTAAGGAATATTCCTACAAATATTGTTATCTATTGCTTATTCTGGGTTTTGATAAATATAAACTTCTGTCGCTCCCAATCCATAACGCTGATAGTTCGCGTCATAAAATTTTATGGTATCGTATCTTGAAAAAAGATATTCCAGCTCTGCCTTTAGCACCCCTTCTCCAACACCGTGTATGAAAACTACCCGCTGAATTCTTTTGTTTATGGCAAATTCTAACTTGCGTCTCGCGGTATCTATCTGAAGGTTTAACTTATCATGCGCTGTCATCCCTTGTTCTGATTTTGTAAGTTGATGAATATGTAAATCAACTTCCATTGGAGGGACTACTCCCTTCGCTTTGGCTACAGGCTTTTTCCTTTTATTATAGGAAGATTCTTTTTCTTTAATTAAAGAATCTAAATTTTGATCAAAATCAAGATCCAGCGTTTTATCAGGCACAATTTCACGAGCATTCACATCAAATTCAAATCCATCAGAGGTTATTATTGAAATCGCTTCTGCAGAGATTTGAGTGATTATCCCGGACAAATCATCATCCAAAAGCGTAACAGACTGACCTATTTTGAATTGAGTTCGCATAATTTCTTCATTAACTCGATAAAAAGCGTTAATTCTTCTTTGAATTACGTATCGGTATTGTAAATTTAGTATCTTCGCAAAAATATTTCAATATGAGAAATTTTTACTCCAAATTGTTTTTTTTATTACTACCTGCTTTGGCTACCAGTCAATTATATGTAGGTGCAGCGAGCGACAGTTCTTTTGTTTATAACAAAGGCGAAATAGTATTTGTCAATCAAAATATCAACCTTGCTGGAAGCCCTGATGAAACAGAGGGTAACTTTTATTTGCGTAACGAGGGACAACTGATACAAGGCGATGATGCAAGTGCTAACTCTGGTAACGGTATCGTTTCTGTATATCAGACCAATACGCAAAATCAATGGGATTACCATTATTGGGCTTCACCGGTTGGAGACCCTGGAAAATCTGCTACGAGCAATGGTAACTCAGGAAACGTAAATTTCTATTTAAGTGATGATGATAATGGTGGTTTATATAAAACAGATGCTAATAGCGAAATTGTAGCAACTCCGGTAACATTTACAACCAATTATAACAGTTCTATCACAAGCGCAAACGAATTTAGTCTATCTAGTTATTGGTTATATAAATTTGTGGCTACAACAGGTTACGGTAGCTGGTCAAAAATAACTGCTTCAAACCCTTTAGGTGCTGGTGAAGGATTTACGATGAAAGGACTTGGAAACGGGACTTCCCCGGCCGGTCTTGTTCCTATAGACTTTAGAGGAAGGCCTAATAACGGGACCATCAATGTCACGGTTGCTAATGAAAACTTGACCTTAGTTGGAAATCCTTATCCTTCAGCAATGAATCTGAGTTTCTACTTATTAGCTAATTCTCTTCCTAGTTCTACAGATTTAAGTGGATGTTTGGGCACATATTCTGGCTCTCCTACAGCTATTGGTGAAAAAATTACTGGTCTAGCCTATTTTTGGGAATCTGATCCTAATGTAAAATCTCATTATATTAAAGATTATGAAGGTGGTTATGGAACCTATTCTCCTGAAGGTAGCTGTAATACAACTGGATCCTACGAGCAGCCTGTTTTTATTGAATATGATAATGAAGGGCAACCTGTTCTAGATATTAATGGTGATCCAGTAGTAACAGGAGTCAATGGAAGCACTACTGAAAGACATTTTACACCTGTGGGGCAAGGTTTTTTTGTGGAGGGTGTTACTGCTGGCTCGGTTACAGCTAAAAATGAATTTAGAGTTTATATAAAAGAATCAGAGAACCCTTATTCTAATTTTAAAAGCAGCTCCGGTTCCAAATCGAAGTCTGCTAGCACAGAGAGTAAAAACAAGACAACTCCTAAAGCTGGTGAATTTACACTTAATGAGCACGGTGTCGTTGTTTTATCAAAATTTCGTTTAAAGACACTCGTCAATAAATCTTACACTAGAGCTCTAACAGGTGTTATGTTAGATGACGCTACTTTAGGATTTGATGTTGCAGGTGATGGTAATAATGTGTCAGAACTTCCCTCTGACATTAACTTTCTAGTAGAAGGTAGTGATGATGCTTTTCTTATCAACTTATTTCCGTATGATATAGAAGTGAAATTACCTCTTAAAGTTACTGGGTCTGCCGAAACAAATACCTTTGAAATGCAAGTTTCTGGCTTGAACTTCACCCCAGATGAAAGCATTTACTTACACGATAAGCAAACCGATGAGTATCACGATATTTTGAATCAGTCGTATGAGTTTGAACTAGAAAAAGGGACGTATACAGATCGCTTTGAAATAGTATTTAAAGATGCTAAGACTTTAGATGTCGAAGAGGTTGAAGAAGTAAAAAGATCTTTTAATATCTATCAGAATAACGGCCGTGCAGAACTTACAGTTTTAAATCCGCTTCAAACCGAGCTTAAAGAGATTACTGTTTTTGACATCAGCGGACGTTTATTGGTTTCTAAGATAAATGAAGGAACTAACGAAAAAGTGGTTATTCCTTCTAGCGCTTGGAGCGACGGAGTTTATATTGTGCGTGTTACTACAAAAGACAATATTGAATATTCTAAAAAAGTTTCTGTACGCAACATAAAATAATATGGAAAAATACATGCTTCCTTGCCTTAATAAAAAATACTTAGGCTTTGAATGCATGGGTTGCGGTTTACAACGATCTTTAGTGGCCCTTTTACAGGGCCATTTTTCTGAAGCCTTTGCTTTGTATCCTGCTATTTTTCCGTTAGTGCTTTTGGGGTTTATGGTGACATTAAATTTTATGTTTACAATTAAATTCGCTACTAAAATCATTTCATTTTTGGCAATCTTATCGGTAACTACTATTATTGTAAGCTATATACTTAAACTAACATCCTGATATGGAACAACAAAAACTACCTAACGTAACCATTTCTTTAATCTTAGGAATCGTCTCTTTTATTGCCTGCTGCTTTAGCTCTGGTTTTGGAGGCTTATTATTTTCTGGAATCGCGCTTTACCTTGCTAATAAAGACAAAAAGTTAGCAGCACCTAATCCTGAACTTTATGAAAATTATGGTCAGCTTAAAACAGCTCGAATCATTGCCATTATTGGTTTGGTTCTAGCGATTATCATTTCTATATTCTGCATCATACTATTTATAATATTTGGAAGTGCAGAAGCAATTCAACAATGGGCTTTAGAGATGCAAAACGCACAAGCTTAAAACATAACGACATATTTCACATACAAGCCTGAGTTTCTACTCAGGCTTTTTGTTTGGAATATTTTGAGTAAAATCTTAATACTTTACTTAGATTTAATTGAAATCTTTATTCCTACTTTTGCGCCTGAAATTTAGAATATGGCTTACCAAATAGATACCTATTTAAAAGATTTTAGCTCTTACATTGAAAGCGCTGGGGTAACCTCTTTCTATGCTGAAATGTTGACGGTATTTATAAATGCCTTCATTTTTATATTACTTCTTGCTTTTTTAGATAAACTGCTAAAAAAAGTAATTGTAGAGGTTTTTAAGGTATTTAGCAATAAGACCAAAACCTCTTTTGACGATTTTCTGATTCTTACCAATTTCCCAAGATATGTAGGTCATATCATTCCTCTGGCGATATTCAAATGGTTCTTTACAGAACTTTTAGTTGAATATCCCACTACACTATATTGGCTTTTAAAGGTTTTTGACCTTTATGTAATCTTACTTATTTTAAAGATCATTCGCAGCTTACTGCGTACGTCAAGAGACTATTTTCAGACCAAAGAGCAGTTTCACGACAAACCTTTACAAAGTTATCTACAGGTTACAATGCTTTTTCTTTGGGGTATTGGCGTGTTCTTCTTTATCCTCGAAGTATTTGATCAAAATGCAATGGATTTTGTATTGCAATTGGGAGCGGCTTCAGCGGTTATTCTATTGATTTTTAAAGACACCATTTTGGGTTTTGTTGCCTCTATTCAAGTTTCTATAAACGATATTGTGCGTATTGGTGATTGGATCACGTTCAGCAAATATGGCGCTGATGGAACCGTAACCGAAATCAATCTTGCAACGGTTAAGGTTCAAAACTGGGATATGACTTATACCACCATTCCCACGTACAGCTTGATCTCAGACTCGTTTCAAAACTGGCGAGGAATGCAGGAAAGCAGTGGCCGACGCATTAAAAGAGCTGTTTACATCAAGCAAAACTCAGTTAGATTTTTAACCGAAGATGATCTAAAGGAACTTAAGCGAATTCAGCTTGTGGCTCCATATATTGAACATATGGAAAAAGAGGTTGTTCGTTCTAATCGAAGACACGAGGTAGATCAAAGCATTGCAATAAATGGTCTTAATCAAACCAACCTAGGCGTTTTTAGAAAGTATATTGATGCTTACCTCTATGAAAATCCCGCCATAAACAAAGACCTATTCTTGATGGTGCGCCACTTACCTCCTACTTCACAGGGAATCCCGATAGAAGTTTTCTGCTTCAGCAACGACAAACGTTGGGAAAATTATGAACATATTCAAGCTGATATTTTTGATCATATCATTGCTGCTGTTCCTTTTTTTAATCTTGAGATCTTTGAAGAGCCTTCATCTAAGGATATTACCAGTTTCTTAACGCAACAACAGGATTTAAATGGGTAGCTTACCATTCAACCCCTTTTGGTTCCGTATAGGAGTTGAGAGAAACTAACCTAACCCTGATGACATTTAAAAACATACTCCAAACCCTTGGAGGCATCGCTGTTGTGCTTACGCTCGTCCCTTTTATAGCTGCCGACTATTGGTGGATTCGCATTTTCGATTTTCCTCACCTACAGTTAACCATTTTTACAGCAATAGCAACACTGGCTTATTTTATCAAATTCGATATCAAATGGGCCAAAGATTATGCATTTGTAAGTATTATGATTGCTTGCTTGGTATTTCAAATACTAAAAATCTATCCATATACTCCGCTAGCGGAAAAGGAAGTTTTAGACGCAACGATTGAGAAAAGCGACAATAGCTTCAAAGTTATGGTTGCAAATGTTTTACAGAAGAATAAAGATCACGACAAACTACTTCAAGAAGTTGAGGCAAAGAATCCGGATATTCTATTGCTACTGGAAACAGATAGAAAATGGCTCAACGCCGTAAACTCAACTTTATCAAAAGAATACAACTATTATAAGGGCGCTCCATTAGATAACACCTATGGGATGCTCCTATATTCAAAATTACCAATGCAAAATGCAGAGATTCATTATCAGATAGACGATAGTATTCCTTCAATAGAAACTAAAGTAAAACTTCCTTCTGGAGCGTATTTTCAGCTTTATGCGATTCACCCGACACCGCCAATGCCCCAGCACAATCCTATGTCAACCGATCGTGATGCCGAAATGATGAAAACGGCTTTTAAAAGTCGGAATAAGCAAATCCCGGTTTTGGTTATTGGTGATTTTAATGATGTTGCTTGGTCTGAGTCGACGCAATTATATAAAGAAGTAAGTGAATTACTTGACTTACGCATTGGTCGAGGCTTGTTCAATACGTTTAGTGCAAATAGCAAAATTATGCGTTGGCCACTTGATCATATTTTTGTTTCCGAACATTTTAGGGCCAAAGAAGTGCTGCGTGGAAATGATGTAGGTTCTGATCATTTTCCTGCTTATGCCGAATTGACTTTGGAATCTGATAAAAAAGACGAGCAAACTCCGTCGCCGCCTAGTGAGAATCAGTTAAAAAGAGCCTACCAAATCATTGAAAAAGAAGCGACGCAAAAAGACACGCGTAAAGAATCAAACTAAAAACCTCTTTTATGGAAAATGATTCGACAATATCTGAAGCCTTTCAAAATTTCTATAATAGTTTTATAGCGCAATTACCCGGTATAGGGCTGGGCGTTCTCATTATAATTTTAGGTTCCCTAATTGGCGCTTGGGTGGGCAATTTTGCACGACAACGCATATCGCAGCGCACACAAGACCCATTGATGAGCCGCTTTTTGGGCAAGGCCATTCGCATTACCTTTTTTATAATTGCAGTAATGCTTGCTCTAAGAGCCGCTGGTTTAGGTGCCATCGCTACCGGTATTCTTACTGCTGCAGGTGCCAGTGCAGTAGTTTTGGGCTTTGCGTTTAAAGATATAGGTGAAAATTTTATCGCCGGGATTATACTGGCTTTCAACAGACCTTTTAATGTTAACGATACCGTAGAGATCGGAGCAAATTTTGGCAAAGTAAAAGCACTAGAATTTCGCTATACAAAACTCAAAACTTTTGACGGAAAAGATGTGTACATCCCCAATAGTGATGTGCTTACAACACCCGTAACTAACTATACTGAAGACGGATTTTTTAGATGGACTTTTACCATTGGTATTGCTTATGAAGACAATATTGACGGTGCAAAAAAAGTGGTGATGGATGCTTTGCGTGCCGAACCCAACGTCATTGAAGATGAGGAACACGAGAACTTTGTGATTGAGGATGAGTTAGCTACAAGCACTGTAAATCTGAAGGTCTATTTTTGGGTAGATACCAAAGACTTCCGTAGAATGGCTTTAATTACCAAAGGTAGCGTGGTGCGCAAGGTGAAAGAAGCTTTAGAAGATCACGGTTTCTATATGCCGGCAGATATTCAGGAAATCAAGTTGTACGGCGCTGCAAAAGATAGTCCGTTACGTTTTGAACAAACTACACAAAGCGCTGTGCAAAATTCAGAAGCAAAAAAATCAGATGCTTAGACCAGAAACCAAAGGAGTGTAGATACCAAAAGCCCTGCAACTGCAATGAGTGTGGTAAGTAAAGACCAAGTTTTAAAAGTTTGCTTTTCGGTTAGACCTAGATATTGTTTGACGAGCCAAAATCCGCTATCATTAACGTGCGAAAAAATAGAGGCTCCCGCTGCAATCGCAATAACAAGAATTGCAAGTTGGGGATCACTCAGGTTACTTTGAGCGACTAAAGGCGCGGTAATTCCTGCAGAAGTGATCATTGCAACTGTAGAAGAACCTTGCATAACACGCACCAGCGCAGCTAAAATGAAACTGAAAATAACCGGCGGAAAATAATCACTATTCAGAGCTTCAGCAATCATCTGCCCTACTCCGGTATCGATTAAAATTTGCTTAAATGCTCCACCGGCACCGGTGAGTAAGATGATCACACCTGCGGGCTGAAGCGATTTTGAAGAGACTTCTAGAAGTTCTTCTTTTGAAGTATTTCGGCGAATGCCTAAAACATACCAGGCGATTAAATTGGCAAGAATTAATGCTGAAAACGGATGTCCCAAAAGTTGAGCTGCATTTATCAAACCTTCCGGTAAATTCCATTTTTCTCCCATCGGACTCGTCAAAACCGTGTTGAATACGATCAGAATGATAGGTAAAAAGATGATCGCAAGAATCGTAAACGGATTTGGTGGTTGCTGCGTTGAAGTTTGTTGCTTTATCTGCTCATCAGGTGCTTCAATATGAATTTTCTTAGCAATTTTTTTAGCAAAAAATGGCCCTGCGATTGCCGCCGTAGGAATACCCGTAATAAAACCAAAAACAATCACCCATCCTAAATTTGCATTTAGAATATCGGCTACAGCAATGGGACCCGGTGTAGGCGGAATAAATGCATGTGTTACCGCTAATCCCGCCAACAAGGGTAAAGCATAGAGCAACAAGGATTTTTTGGTATCCCGCTGCAAAGCATAAATCAACGGAATTAAAATGATAAACGCCACATCAAAAAATACGGGAATGGCCACAAAAAACCCGGCTAGCATAATGGACCATGGTGCGTTCTTTATTCCGAATTTTTTCAATAAAAAAGCGGCTATCACTTGCGCACCACCGGAATGTTCTAAAACCGCTCCAAAAAGTGAACCTAGACCTACAACCGTCGCTACAAAACCTAAAGTGCCTCCTATGCCTTCGGTTATGGATTTGATTATGGCAGTACCTTCTAAACCGCTCAACAAACCTACAACGATTGCGGAAATTAATAAAGCAATGAATGCCTGTAGTTTTAACCTTAAGATCAAAAAAAGAAGCAGTGCAATACCTGAAAGAATAGCGAGTAAAAGATTGATCTCCATGTATTACTTAATTTGATCTAGAATATTAGATACGATTTCTTCCGGCTTTGGTTCTATGGAGACGTGTATACCATAATTTGCCTTCTCCAAAGTGTTTAGTTGGGATTTTAATAATTCTGCCTTAAAAAAGTGATTTTTGCGTGCTGTCATTCGAGATTCCAGCAATTCATAGGAACCTTCAAGAAAAACCCAAGTAACTTGATCATTTACGGTTAAGGTTTGACGATACGCTTCTTTAAGAGCAGAACACGCCAGAACTACACCATCTTCATGACTCCATTCTGTAAGTTTCTTAGCTAAAATATCCAGCCAAGGCTTTCGGTCTTCATCATTTAATGCCTGGCCGCTTTTCATTTTGTCAATATTCTTTTGAGGATGAAAGTCATCCCCATCTTTAAACGGAATCGATAATTTTTCGGCTACCAATTTACCTATTGTCGTTTTTCCCGAACCAGAAACTCCGGCAACTATAATAAGCTTACTCATAAATCTAATTTAGGATTACTGGTATCTTCGCCCGGTATATTGAGGTCAAAACCATACTTTTTATTCATTTTTTTGATAAAATAGGTAACCAACAATGGAGATTCTTTTTCTACATTTTGGTGAATGAAGAAGTCTATTTTTGAGATTCCATCTTCGATCCAAACACCCAGACGGTCGACCCAATCGTCTAATCGTTCATAATCTGAAGGATGATTAGCGCCTACAAAACGTATAAATGCTTCGGAATTGGTCATACGCATATGCATTATATCTCTGCGCCCTGCAGTATCTACCAAAACATTTGCGATATTATTTATCTCCAATAAATGGTAAAGCTTTTGTGATACTGTCTCTTCGTTAAACCAATCTGTATGTCTAAACTCGATTGCCAGCGGCACTTCTTGCGGCCAGGCTTCGACAAATTGCTCAACGCGATCCCAGTTCTTAGGCTGAAAATTATTATGCATTTGTAAAAAAATACATCCCAATTTTTCTTTCAATAAAAGCGTGTGATCTAAATATTCAGGAAGTAATTCTGGAGCATTGATGAGCCGCTTTAAATGACTAATATTCTGGGTCACTTTAGGAAAAAACCTAAAATCTGCCGGCACTTTTTCATACCATTTCTCAAATTGCTCTTTAGGAAATAAGCGATAAAAAGTAGCATTCAATTCAATTGAATTGAACTGGGAAGAATAATAAGCCAATTCGTCTTTTGTCCCACGTGGATAAAAGTTTTTTAAGTCCTGCTTATTCCATTTTGCACAACCTACATAAAGCTGTGGTTTTTCGTTGGTTGCTTTACTATTAAGCAAAACCTTAGTATCGGGATGATCTGGCGGTAATGTAAAATCAATGCTTCCGGGATCATCTACTTTTCCAAACTTCATATCTTCGTTCTTTATAATTTAGGAATACTTATGTGCATCTTCCATATTCCATAAATATATAATTTGAATGTGTAATCACGCGTTATTTATTCAAACTAAACAAAATTTTAGCAGTTTAGAATTTTATAAAACAAGCGCTACCGAAACCAATTAATGGTTAATTTCGCAACGACTTCTAGCAATACATCTATGAAAGCAATCAAACTTATTATTTGTTTACTCATCACTCCGTTTGCCTTTTCTCAAGAAGAGCTTATTGAGACCATGTACAACCAAACCGCAGATGAGATCATAACCAAGTATATAGATCGTACGGGCGGTATTGAAGCCTGGTCTGAGGTCAATGCTACAAAGATGAATGCTACCTTTACCCAAGGTGATCTATCTGTGCCAATATATATTTACAATACGCGTAGCGGAAAGCAAGCTGTCGTCTTTGAATATAATAAGAAGAAAGTCACCCAAATGGCATTTGATGGAGCCACAATGTGGACCACAAATTTTCTTACTATGGAACCGGAGATCTCTTCTGATGATATGAGAAAGAATATGCTTTTAAAGCGTAATGACTTTCCTTCACCGCTCTTACACTATAGAGAAAATGGCTACAAAGCCGAATATATAAGTACCGTTGCAAAAAATGGTATCGTAGCTTTTAAGATCAAACTTACTC
This sequence comes from Leeuwenhoekiella sp. CH_XMU1409-2, assembly GCF_037029365.1. Lineage (NCBI taxonomy): Bacteria > Pseudomonadati > Bacteroidota > Flavobacteriia > Flavobacteriales > Flavobacteriaceae > Leeuwenhoekiella > Leeuwenhoekiella sp. CH_XMU1409-2. Next base: position 13,743 of record NZ_JAYMEI010000010.1, read on the forward strand.
AAGAGCCCAAATTTGTAAATGGAGAAGAAGTTCCTAATGAGAGTTTCTATTATTTTGATGCTCAAAATTACTACCCTATTGCTATTGAAACCACACAACTGGGCCAGCCTGTGAGTATCACAATGACCAATTATCAAGAAGTTGAAGGACTTTATTTTCCGTTCACAATAAGTCAGGGCGGGCAACCTATTGAAGTGAAAGAGATTCTTATCAATCCTGAAATCGACTATAATATTTTTTCATTTCCTGAAAAGTAAACGGCCACGAGGTAGGACACATTTTGTGATGCCACCAAACACCATTTTTCTAGTAAAAAATTAAAGTTCAGCTTGTTAATGCATTTCAGGTTTTTGGAGCTTTAGCTCAATTTATGTAAATTTTAAGGAATTATAGAAGCCATTAGCGCTGATATGTTTAGATGTTTCATCTTGATGAAGATCTGCTTAGCGCACAAAACCCTCGAAAAATCGAGTTCTAAAATTTCTATTATGAGTTCTTTAAAATTAAAAAAATACCTTAAAAATTATTCAAAGCAACTTGTGGCCAGCAGCCTAATTTGGCTGATTGGGATGGCGCTTGTCGCATATTCGATCGCAGACAGCTCTTCTTCAGAGCAATTGATCACCTTGAAATACATCCCTGTTTACACAGTAGCCTTACTGTCTACGCTTTGTGTAGGACTTTGTCATTATTTATATTGGCAAGAGGCACTTACCGAGTAAAGCGCCTAGTTTTTATCTTCAAGTAAAGGAACAAATCTGAATTCACCGTATTCCTTTTTCTCAAAATCGGTTTGGGTTTTACGTACGATGCGTATCATCGTTTGCACTTCGTCTCCAACAGGAATTACGAGCTTACCTCCTATTTTAAGTTGTGCTAAAAGAGGTTTTGGAATGTATGGTGCTCCTGCGGTAACAATTATTCCATCAAAGGGAGCAAATTCTGGCATCCCAAGATATCCATCGCCAAAAGTGAGACGCTTAGGTCTATATCCTAATTTGGAAAGAAAGTTTTTGGTTTTTCTAAAAAGTTCTTGCTGGCGTTCTATGCTGTATACTTTTGCCCCTACTTCGCAAAGAACTGCAGTTTGATAACCACTACCTGTACCTATTTCTAAGATTTTATCACCTTTCTTTATCTCCAACAATTCGGTCTGAAATCCTACGGTAAAGGGTTGAGAGATCGTTTGATCGGCAGCAATTGGGAAGGCTTTATCTTGATAAGCGTGATCTTCAAAACTGCTATCCATAAAAAAATGTCTAGGTATTTTTCTAATAGCATCCAGAACAGCGGTGTTAGAAACACCTTTTTTCTCTACAATTTGGGCGAGCAGGCGACGTTTGCCTTGATGACGAGTAGTATCCTTCATAATGCTAAAATACATAAACCGCAGGTGCACTTCCTAGTCAAAATAAGTCATTTTTTCAACAATACTGATATAGCTCTGATTGTGCACAAGAAAGTCTATTTTTGTATTGAAGAACAAAAAACCTTTCGGTGATTGTTTTCCTGAAAACTCAAAAAAACGTACCCTTCCTAAAGGAAAAATATAAAATACTATGCTTAAAGCCGGCGTACTAGGTGCAGGTCACCTGGGCAAAATTCACTTAAAACTTTTACAACAATCAGAACGCTATGAACTCGTAGGTTTTTATGATGAGTCAGATGCAATGGCAACCAGCGTGGTTAAAGAGTTTGGTTATCATCGTTTTGAAAGTATAGAAGCGCTTATCGCGGCTTGTGATATGGTAGATGTGGTCACACCAACTACGCATCATTTTGAGTGCGCAGAGCAAGTGATCAAAGCAGGTAAACACTTGTTTATAGAAAAACCTATAACCCAAACCGTAGAGCAAGCTGTTGCCATTAGAGAACTAGCTAAAAAACACGGTGTTCGCGGACAAGTAGGACACGTAGAGCGTTTTAATCCTGCTTTTACAGCTGTTAATCATCTGATAGACAATCCTATGTTTATCGAGGCACATCGCCTTGCAGAGTTCAATCCACGCGGCACAGATGTTCCCGTGGTTCTTGACCTGATGATTCACGACATAGATGCTATTTTGAGTGTGGTAAAAAGTGATGTAAAGCATATTTCGGCTTCAGGCGTTTCTGTTATAAGCGACACTCCAGATATTGCTAATGCACGTATTGAATTTGCAAACGGATGCGTAGCCAACCTTACAGCAAGCCGAATCTCCATGAAGAAAATGCGTAAAGCCCGATTTTTTCAAAGAGACGCATACATTTCTGTAGACTTTCTTGAGAAAAAATGCGAAGTGGTACGTATGAAAGATGCTCCTGAAAATCCAGATGATTTTGCAATGATCTTACAGAATGCTGAAGGAATAAAAAAACAGATCTATTTTGATAATCCTGAAGTTGAGCCTAACAATGCCATACTTGATGAGTTAGAAGCTTTTGCAGATGCGATACAACATAACACTACCCCTATCGTTAGTCTTGCAAATGGCACCGAAGCCCTTCGTGTTGCAATGAAAATAATAGCTGATCTATAACCTGCTGTAAAGACTGCTTTTGCCTATGTTCGCAATTCTGAAAAAAGAATTTCATTCATTTTTCGCTTCTCCTGTTGGCTACTTGGTAATAGGATTATTTCTTGTTTTAAACGCTTTATTTCTATGGGTTTTTGACAACGATTTTAATCTGTTTGATTATGGCTTTGCCGATTTAACTCCGTTTTTCCAACTCGTCCCCTGGATTTTCATCTTCCTGATTCCTGCGGTAACGATGCGCAGTTTTAGTGACGAGTTGCGACTAGGCACGCTCGAACTGTTGCTTACGAGACCTATCACCACCTTAGAATTGGTTTTAGGAAAGTTTCTTGGAGCTTTAGTTTTACTGCTTTTGGCGCTTTTGCCCACACTGGTATATGTTTACGCCATTGATCAATTAGGTAATCCTCAGGGTAATTATGATCTAGGCATCTTGGCAGGTTCTTATTTAGGTCTTCTATTTCTGGCTACGGCATACTGTGCCATCGGTGTTTTTGCTTCAACACTTTCAGAAAATCAAATCGTGGCGTTCTTGATCGCTGTATTCATCAGTTTTTTATTCTACTACGGTTTTAATGGTATCGCCGAAACCTTGAATATTGATTTTCTTAGAAGTTTGAGTCTTCAGCGCCATTTTGAAAGTATCGGTCGCGGTGTATTAGACAGTCGGGACCTTATCTATTTTTTAAGTGTGACTTCAGTATTTATTGCGTTGACTGTTTTTAAACTAGAATCAAAATCAGTAAAAGGATGAGTAAACAAAAATTACGATATATAGTCTTTTTTGCTGGTGTAATTGCGGTTCTTGCTGTATCTAACTGGTTTAATTTTAGAGTTGATTTAACCGCAGACGGAAGGTATACACTTTCTGACACGTCAAAAAATATTATCCTTAAAGCACAAGATCAAGTCGTGGTTGATGTATTTCTCTCAGGAGAACTACCTGATGCTTTTAATAAATTACAAATTGAAACGCGTCAATTACTAGAAGAGTACGCTGCAGAAAATCCCAATATCAAATTTGCTTTTGTAAATCCGGTTCCAGAAGGTGCAAATCCTGATCAAATTGCTCAAGATTTTAACAACCGCGGGATGCGGCCTGAGCAAGTTCAATTGCGAGATAATGGTAAGGTGAGTCAAGAATTTATTTTCCCTTGGGCACTGGTTTCTTATCGCGGAAAAACCGTTCCTGTTTCGCTTTTAAAAAAGACGCTGGGAGCTTCTCCTGATGAACTCGTAAGCAGATCTGTACAAAATTTGGAATATGCATTCTCTAGCGGTTTTTACAAAGTACTAAACCCGAAAAATAAGCGTATTGCAGTGCTTAAGGGGAACGGCGAACTACAAGACAAATACATCGCAGATTTCTTTAAAACACTTAGAGAACGTTACTTTATTGCTCCTTTTCCTTTAGACTCTTTGAGTGCTAGTCCCGATACGGTGATGACAGCCTTAAATAAGTTTGATCTGGTTGTCGCTGCAAAACCCACCATCGCCTTTAGTGATGCTCAAAAGTATGCGTTAGATCAATTCACCATGCAGGGCGGAAAATCGCTCTTTCTAATCGATCAGGTGGCGATGGAAACCGATAGCCTTTATCAACGGGATGGGATGGCCTTAGCAACTGGTAGAAGACTTAATCTTGACGATTTATTTTTTAAATATGGGATACGTATAAATCCTGTTTTGGTTGAAGATTTATATGCAGCTCCTTTAGTCTTAGCTAGTGGTAAAGCATCAAATTCTCAATATACACAGTTGCCTTGGTTTTATTATCCGCTAGTTACTTCTAAGGAAAATCATCCTATAAATACCAATATTGACAATCCTGTGGCTTTTGAATATACCAATCAAATTGATTTGCTTGACACCGAAATACAAAAGACGGTTTTGCTACAAAGTTCGGTACTTTCAAAAATAGATGGTGTTCCTGCTCCGGTAAGTTTAGAAACGATCACCACAGAACCACGTCCTGAAAATTATGCTGCAGGACCTCAGAATCTAGCGGTTTTACTAGAAGGAGCGTTTACTTCAGCATTTAAAAACAGAATTCTTCCTATAGAAAAAAGTGTGATTCCCTTTCGCGAAAGCGCAAAACAAAAAACAGCAATGATTGTTATTGCTGATGGGGATTTGATCAAAAATGATCTGGATCAAAACGGAAGACCGCTTGAACTTGGTTTTGATAAATTCACATTTAAAGAGTACGGAAATAAAGAATTTTTACTCAATGCGGTCAATTATCTCCTAGACGATAATGGTCTTATTAACATTAGAAGTAAAAGTATTGTACTTCCAGCACTCGATATTCAAAAAACCACAAATGACCGCGCCACTTGGCAGGCCTTGACAATAGGGCTTCCGCTAGCGATTCTTTTACTTTTCGCACTTATTTACACCTATCTCAGACGGCGTAAATACAGCCGCTAAGTGTTGATAAGTTTGTTTCGGCAAAAAATGCTATTACGATATCTTTGTGAAGCTGTGTGACAGCTTAAATTAAAAAATTCACAACCAATTTGAATTCTAGTTTTGACCTCGTGTCAAATAGCATAAATAGCTACTTCTTATGAAATTTATTGTATCAAGTTCATACCTTTTAAAACAATTACAGGTTTTAGGTGGTGTAATTAGCAATAGCAACACGCTTCCAATTTTAGATAATTTTTTATTTGAATTAGAAGAAAATGTACTCAAAGTCTCTGCTTCAGATTTAGAGACAACCATGATTGCTACTCTTGAAGTAGAATCTGAAGACAGTGGAAATATCGCCGTTCCTGCGCGTCTCCTGTTAGACACTTTGAAAACCTTTCCTGAGCAACCTTTAACATTTGTTGCGGGAGATAACAATACTATAGAGATTAGCTCTAATCATGGTAAATATGCATTGGCATACGCTTCTGGTGAAGAATTCCCGAACGCTGTAGAACTTGATGACCCAAGTAAAGTAACTATTCCTGCAGGTGTTTTGGCAACAGCGGTAAGCAATACCATTTTTGCTACAGGAAATGACGACCTAAGACCGGTGATGAGCGGAGTTTTCTTTCAGTTTGATACTGAAGGTTTAACTTTTGTTGCTACTGATGCACACAAGTTGGTTAAATACGGGCGTACTGATGTACAAGCCAATCAAACGGCTGAATTTATTATGCCTAAAAAACCATTGAACTTATTAAAAGGAATTTTGGCATCAAGTGACGACGACATCAATGTAGAGTATAACGACTCAAATGCTAAATTTAGCTTTGATAATGTGCAGTTATTATGTCGTTTAATCGATGGGAAATACCCTAACTATGAAGCGGTAATCCCTAAAGAGAATCCAAATAAATTGATCATCGATCGTAACCAGTTTTTAAATTCTGTACGTCGTGTATCTATTTTCTCAAATAAGACTACGCACCAAATAAGACTTAAAATCGCCGGTGCCGAATTGAATATTTCTGCAGAAGATGTTGACTATAGCAATAAAGCAGAAGAACGTCTAACCTGTGATTATCAAGGAGATGATATGCAAATAGGTTTCAACAGTAGATTTCTCGTTGAGATGTTGAATAATTTAAATGCTAATGATGTTTCTTTAGAAATGTCACTTCCTAACCGTGCCGGTATTTTAACTCCGGTAGACGGTCTTGATGAAGGTGAAAAAGTAACCATGCTGGTGATGCCGGTAATGCTTAATAACTAAGAGTAAGAAGGATAAGTAAGTACCTTTTATTTAAAAGCGTTCTTGTGAGTAATTGCAAGAGCGCTTTGTTATTTTACAAGAACTTGTTTTACAGCGATTTATTGCAAGTTTGCTATTTTCACACTACATTTAAAATCCCATTAGATCATTTTATAATTCCCCTGTAATCAAAGTTTCTTTTTATGAAAAGAGATCTCATTTCAGGATTTGCACTAGGCTTGCTGGTTGGCTTGCTTATCGGGTTATCGATCGCCCAAGTTACCGGAATCATTTTAGGAGCACTCACTTCACTTCTTGCTGCATTCTTTGGCCTTCGACCAGATAAAGAAGGTGAAACAGGAAATAAAGTGGTCATTGGTGCATTTAGTTTCAGTTGTTTTTGCGCGTTGTTTCTAGGGATTTATATGCGCACACATGACGTTCTTGCCCCATCCTTAGAAAAAGAGATTGCAACCTATAAAGCAGCCAACTTTTCTGAAGATGAAATAAAAGAATTGATCTATTTTAAAAAATTTGGTCTTGTAGCGAACCAAAAATATAGTTTTAGCAAAGAAGCAGCCTCTGCAAACGCTGTAAAAAGTACATTGCTTATGGCTGAAGATGTCGATCTACCTATCTGTGATGTAGCTTTAAACGAACTTTCTATTCAGGAAATTGAAGAAGCATTTACTTCATCGGGAGGAGCCTATCAAAGGTTGTTTCAATCACTCTCTAAAAACAGCATAGACGATGCGCAGTTAAGAGTAACATTAATGCAAATACAAAAGCTGTTATGCGAATAATTCTGTTTGTATTAATAACGCTTTTATCGTTATCAAATGTTCACTCCGGTATTAAAGAGGAAGTGAGTAAAACCATCGTTCGCGTTAAATCGGGCAACAAATTCTCAACAGGGTTTTTCTTTGAAAGCGGAAAACAAATTATTGCTACGCTTCATTCCATTGGCAATCCCAACCAAATCGAAGTCTATCTTCCCAGCCAAAAATCGTGGTGTAATGTTCAGTTGTCAAGAATTTCAAAAAAATCTGATCTCGTTTTGCTTTCGCTCAAAAATTGTGAATCCGACCACTATTTAAAGACTGAAAATATTGCTAAAACCACAATAGATTCTAAAGTCTTTACAGTAGGTTATTATGGAAGTAATGATAAGTATCAGGATCGGGATTTTACGGTAGGACTCATCGAAGGCAAACGTCTTAAAGACCTTTTAGAAGCTTCGGCTGAGCAAGAAATACGCTCGTTGGGATTTCCATCTCTTGATACTGAAATTGTGTATCTAAAAGGGCAATTACTTCATGGATTTTCAGGATCTCCTATTGTAGATCTAAACGGAAAAATCATCGGTGTTGCAGACGGGGGATTAGAAAATGGAGCCGCCGGAATAAGCTGGTGCATTACTTCTTCCGCCTTAAAAGAACTTATATATGCAACCGATACATTTCCTGTAAACAGTCTACAAAAAGTAAACACGCTTTTTGCTGAAGAAATCGCAGCATCTGATGCAAAGTCAATAAGCAATGAGCAATTTACGTTTCAGTTGATAAAATCAAGAACATTTGATGAACTCAATGCTACCGGAAACTATACTGAATATCCTGAAATGGGTATGTATCAAGTCTTACAAGCCCTGGATCAAGAAGGTATTGTTTATAACAATTTTAGCTTCGATATATACCTTGAAGCTACAACTGGAGCAACAATCGCACTGCCCAAAGGAATGGAATTAAAGCAAGAGGACGGACTTTTCTATGCAACTACTTATGATAATCAAATAGTAATCTTAATTGCGTTATATGAGACTTACGACGTACAACAAATGTCACTAGAGTTTGAGAATATGCTACAGGCGGCCACGGGAGTTTACAGCTGGCAACTAGACTCAAGAATGTCGTTTTTGATTCCGTATTATAGACCAGACAATGTGGTCATCAACAGGAAAGCTTTTTTTAATTATCAACCCAACAGATATCTTCTAGAAGCTCTTGCCGCAAAAGACTATACTTTTTTTGGAGTAGCTATGGTTTTTAAAGAAGCTTTTGATTTTAATTCGTATGAGTTTATTGACGATAATCTCGCGGCTAAATATATCCTGGCTCAGCAATTAACTACGTTTACCAACTAAAAAAGGTTCAACATATATGTTGAACCTTTTTTACCATTTATAACTGTGTTTTATTCAAACGTATAGAATAAGCCAGGGCCATCACAACTTTGCCAAGTACTTTTAACGCTATCTGAGCTCGTATACATAAGCAATTCTACAGCATCTCCTGTACAATTACCCACCAATTCATTATTTGAATTATGCGTGAACTGAAGGTATTTGTCACTATTGATCATCACAATATCAAAGGTACCTTTAGATTCTAAAGTCTCGCCATCGCGTTCTCGCACCTTTGTAAAGCTCATTCCCGGTCCTAGGATATAATATTCTTGCCATTCCATCTCAGCTCCTGTTTGTTCAGAATTTTGAATAGAACCCGTCATTTTAACGAGAGAAAGCTTTACTTGTGAAGTTTCCTGAACCAAATCGGCAGTTGTATTGTTATCATCACTGCAAGAAACAATACTTCCAAAAATTAAACTGAAAACTAAAAGTCGTAAGATCATTTTTAAACGTTTACCAATAGATGCTAGAAACTCAAAAAGGTTGCGTTTATTACATAAAAAAACCGAAGATTTATAATCTTCGGTTTTTTAGATACTTAAAATCTCATATTTTATACTCTTGGTAAATCTCCATCACCTTTGAGCGGTAAATCTGAACTTCCCATCAAGTAAGTATCAATGTGATGTGCGGCTTGTCTACCTTCAGAAATTGCCCAAACAATTAATGATTGACCGCGACGAGAATCTCCAGCTGCAAAAACACCCGGCACATTAGTCGAGTAATCTTCAATTGACGCCTCGATATTAGTACGTGCATCCATTTTGATTCCCAGTTGCTCTGCAATTGTAGGTTCGCTTCCTGTAAAACCAAGTGCTAAAAGTACCATATCGGTCTTCCATTCCTTTTCGGTTCCCGGAACTTCAGAGAGATTAGGTCGCTCTCCTGGTTTGTGGGTCCACTCCACTTCAACAGTAACCAAACCGGTTAAGTTTCCATCGTCATCTCCTACAAACTTTTTTGTAGAGATTGAGAAAAAACGCTCAGCACCTTCTTTGTGTGAGGTACTTGTGCGAAGGCGCATTGGCCAATATGGCCACGGCTGATTTTCAGGACGCTCAGGCGTTCCCTTACTCATAATCTCAAAATTCTTAACGCTGTTTGCTCCGTGACGAATTGAAGTTCCTATACAGTCACTTCCAGTATCTCCACCACCAATTACAATTACATCCTTTCCAGTCGCTTTGATCTCTTCACCTTTCCATTCTAAACCATCTACACGACGATTGTTTTGCGGTAAGAAATCCATAGCCTGATAAACCCCTTTAAGATCTGCGCCCGGAATTGGTAAGTTGCGACGTACAGTAGCTCCTGTAGAAAGTACAACTGCATCAAAGTCATTTTTTAAATCATCTGCTTTTACATCCTTACCAACGTGAACACCACATTTAAAGATTATTCCTTCTTCCTCTAAAACTGCTAGTCTGCGGTCTATGATATGTTTTTCCATTTTAAAATCAGGAATACCATAACGCAGCAAACCTCCCGGTTTTTCATCACGTTCAAATACAGTTACAGTATGCCCAGCACGGTTAAGCTGCTGCGCAGTAGCAAGACCAGCTGGTCCTGAACCTATAACGGCAACTGTTTTACCCGTACGCTTTTCAGGTGGATTTGCTTTTACCCAACCATTTTTAAAGGCTTCTTCTGCAATATTTTTTTCAATATTCTCAATGGTCACAGGGTCTTCATTGATCCCAAGTACACAAGCTTCTTCACAAGGAGCCGGACATAATCTTCCCGTAAATTCAGGGAAATTATTGGTTCCATGTAAAATTGAAGCTGCTTCCTCCCATCGCTCACGATAAACCGCATCGTTAAAGTCTGGAATTAAATTACCCAGTGGACAACCACTGTGGCAAAATGGAATTCCGCAATCCATACAGCGGGCACCTTGCTTTTTTAATTCAGGTTTTTCTAGCGGAATGGTAAACTCCTCATATTTCTGAATCCGTTCCTCAACAGGTCTGTACGGTTCATTTTTTCTATCGTATTCTAAAAATCCGGTTACTTTTCCCATGATTCTATTATTCCGTTAAATCTGTTAATTTTTCTTCTTCTTCCAATCTTATCAAAGCTTGACGGTATTCTTCCGGCAATACTTTAACAAACTTGGTGATGTAAGAATCCCAATTCTCAAGAATACGCTGCGCCAATGCACTTTGCGTATAGTTGTAATGATTGGTTATTAATTCTTTCAGTTGTTGTACATCATCTTCTTCGGTTACCGGATCAAGATTTAGATCTTCAGCATTACATTTTGACTTGAATTTTTCTTCCTCATCTAAAACATAAGCAATACCACCACTCATACCAGCACCAAAGTTTCTACCCGTGGTACCTAGAATGACAGCTACACCACCGGTCATATACTCACAACCGTGATCACCGATTCCTTCAACAACAGCAGTAGCACCACTATTACGTACACAAAAACGCTCACCGGCAACACCATTAAAGTATGCTTCTCCACTTGTTGCGCCATAAAGTGCTACGTTACCAATGATGATGTTCTCGTTGGCTTCAAAGGAGGCCTCTTCTGGAACTTTGATAATTAAGCGAGCTCCTGAAAGTCCTTTACCTACATAATCATTAGCGTTTCCATCTATCTTAAGCGTAAGACCTTTAGTGGCAAATGCACCAAAACTCTGTCCGGCAGATCCTTTAAAATTCACCTTTAGAGTATTGTCAGGAAGACCTTGCTCGCCATAAATCTTAGATATTTCATTACTTAAGATCGCACCAACTGCACGATCCAAGTTGGTAATACGCATATCTAAAGTTGTCTTCTCTTTTCTGAAAAGCGCCGTGTGCGCCAACTCTATGATTTCAAAATCGATAGACTTTTCTAAATGGTGATTTTGAGTTTCTGTATTATAGATTTTTACACCTTCTGGAACCTGAATATTATGCAAGATTGGTGAGAGATCAATTCCTGCAGCTTTGTAATGCTCAATCGCCTTGTTTCGGTCTAACTTATGCGCTTGTCCAACCATCTCATCAACAGTTCGGAATCCTAACTGAGCCATAATCTCTCTTAATTCTTCTGCAATGAAGTACATAAAGTTCACAACGTGCTCGGGTTGACCTTTGAATTTCTTACGTAATTCTGGGTTTTGTGTTGCGATACCTACAGGACACGTATTTAAATGACACACGCGCATCATAATACACCCTGAAGCAACCAATGGCGCCGTTGCAAAACCGAATTCTTCTGCACCTAGTAAACAGGCTACGGCAACATCACGGCCGGTTTTTAATTGCCCGTCACATTCTAAACGAATACGGCTACGTAAATCATTAAGAACTAAGGTTTGTTGTGCTTCGGCAATACCTAATTCCCAAGGTAAACCTGCGTGACGCAGTGAGGTTAATGGTGATGCACCGGTTCCTCCGTCATAACCTGAAACCAGAATTACATCTGCCATCGCTTTTGCAACACCGGCAGCTACCGTACCAACACCAACTTCAGAAACAAGTTTAACATTTATACGCGCTTCACGGTTAGCAGATTTTAAATCATAAATCAATTGTGCTAAATCTTCAATCGAATAGATATCGTGATGTGGTGGTGGTGAAATCAAACCAACGTATGGCGTACTCTTACGCGTTTTGGCAATAAATTTATTTACTTTTTCACCAGGAAGTTGCCCACCTTCTCCGGGTTTTGCACCCTGAGCCATTTTAATCTGTATTTCTTTGGCACTACTCAAGTAATTACTCGTCACACCAAAACGACCAGAAGCTACCTGCTTGATCGCTGAGTTTCTCCAATCGCCATTAGGACTCTTATAGAAACGTTCTGCATCTTCTCCTCCTTCTCCACTGTTACTTTTACCACCTATACGGTTCATCGCAACAGCAAGATTCTCGTGTGCTTCTTTACTGATAGACCCATAAGACATTGCTCCGGTTTTGAAACGCTTTACAATTTCAGTCCACGGTTCTACTTCTTCAATTGGAATTGGATCGTAATTTGAAAATTCAAAAAGACCACGTATCGTCATTAATTGTTTAGACTGCTCGTTGATCAGTTTTGAGTATTCTTTATACGTCGTTGGATTATTACGTCTAACAGCCTCTTGAAGTTTAGCAATTGATAACGGATTGAACATATGTCGTTCTCCATTACGTCTCCATCGGTATTCTCCACCTGCATCCAGACTAAGATTTCCAGAAATATTTTTGCTGTCAAATGTACGGCTGTGACGCTTGGCAATCTCTTGCTCTACTTCATATAATCCAATTCCTTCAATTCTACTTGGAGTATTTGGGAAATATTTTGAAATGAGTTTAGAGTTGAGCCCTAAAGCTTCAAATAATCGAGAACCACGGTATGAATTCAAGGTAGAAATACCAATCTTATTCATAACCTTTACAACTCCTTTACCAATGGCTTTGTTATAATTCTCAACTGCAGTTGTAAAATCAATTCCGTCTAGGTTACCAGCTTCGATTTCCTTTTGAATGATCTCATTTACCATGTATGGGTTAATCGCACTCGCACCATAACCAAACAATAATGCAAAGTGATGCACTTCTCGAGGTTCTGCAGATTCGACGATTATACTCATTTTAGAACGCTGTCCACTTCTGAACAAACCACTGTTTAGGTAGGAACAAGCCAGCAAAGCAGGAATTGGCGCCATTTCGGCATTTACTCCTCTATCTGATAAAATTAAAATGGTATGGCCATCATCAATACTTTTTGAGGCCATCGCTACCATTTTATCTAAGGCATCTTCAAGACCATTCAAACCGCGTTTTGCTTCGTAAAGCATCGGTATTGAAGTGTTCTTAAAATCAGGATTGTCAAAATTCTTTATTTTATCAAGATCCTCTTTAGATATAACCGGGTTTTGGATTCTGATTTTTTTACAATAATCAGGCGTGATCTCCATTAAATTGGTATCAGGACCTAAAGTAAGGCTCAAATCAGTGATAAGTTCTTCTCGAATTCCATCGAGAGGCGGGTTAGTTACTTGAGCAAATAATTGCTTAAAATAGTTATATATAAGTTGAGGACGATCTGAAAGAACTGCAAGAGGCGTATCAGATCCCATAGATCCAATAGGCTCTTTACCTTTTGTAGCCATCGGAAGAATGATGGTGTTTACATCTTCTTTTGTATAGCCAAAAGCATTTTTGCGCAGATCATAAACGGTATCTTCCAGTTTAAAATCTACGTCACGATATGGAATATCCTTTAAATGAACTCGATTTTGATCAAGCCATTCCTGATATGGTTTTTGAGTAACAATACTTTCTTTAACCTCTTCATCGTTTACGATGCGACCGGCTTTCATATCAACCAAGAACATTTTTCCCGGCTCAAGACGACCGTGGAATGCCACATTTTTTGGATCAATCTCTAAAACTCCAGTTTCAGAAGACATGATTACATCTCCAGATTTGGTTACCGTATAACGAGAAGGTCTTAAACCATTACGGTCAAGCACCGCTCCAATATAGTCTCCATCTGTAAATGGAATAGACGCAGGACCATCCCAAGGCTCCATAATACAACTATTGAACTCATAGAATGCCTTTTTCTCATCGGTCATATCTTTATGCTTCTCCCAAGCTTCAGGAACAAGCATCATCATAATTTCGGGTAACGATCTACCAGACATAAGAAGTAATTCAACCACCATATCCATCGAAGCTGAGTCTGATTTTCCCGGTAAAATAATTGGGAATAGCTCTTTAAGCTCATCGCCAAACCAATCACTTTTTAAGAGTTCTTCTCTACTGCGCATACGAGAGACGTTTCCGCGAAGCGTATTGATCTCCCCATTATGACACATGTATCTAAAGGGTTGCGCTAAATCCCAAGTTGGGAATGTATTGGTAGAGAAACGTTGGTGTACAAGCGCTAAACGTGTAGTAAGCTTTGGGTCTAAAAGATCTACATAGTAGTACTTAATATCTTCAGGCATCAGAAGTCCTTTAAATATAAGTGTCTTGTTAGAAAGACTTGGTAGATAAAAGAAGCTTCGCTCAGACAACTTACTATTTAATATAGTATGCTCTGTTATTTTTCTAGCAGTGTAAAGTTTAATCATAAACTCACGCTCCTCCATTTCAACATCGTCTGGCTTACCAACAAATATTTGCTCTATATGTGGCTCTACACTAGCAGCAATAGCACCAAGATAACCAGTATCTACCGGCACGCGTCTCCAGCCTAATAATTTTAGACCTTTACTTTTAATTTGCTCTTCAAATATCTTCTTACAATATGCACGTTGATTTTCTTTTTGAGGTAAGAATACATTACCCATTGCATACTCCCGTGCTGCTGGAAGATCAAAATCGCAATTCTCTTTAAAGAAATCGTACGGTATATCTATAAGTATACCCGCACCATCTCCTGTTTTTCCATCACTACTTACCGCACCTCTGTGTTCTAGTTTTTCAAGAATTTCAAGAGCCTTATGAATTATTCCATTAGACTGCTTTCCTTCAAGACTACAAATAAACCCAGCACCGCAATTTTCGTGCTCCCATTCTGGTGAATATAAACCTTGTTTTTCCATAAAATTTTTGCTCAATATTAAAGACAGAAGGATAAAGCTATTCAATAAACTGAAATGCCAATAATTTTCAAGAATAAGATTTTTATTATTTCGATTTTATCAAAAAAATCTCTTAAAAATAAGAAGTAAAGAAAAAAAATGCACTCTTATTAATGAAAATGAAATGCATTTTCGGCAAAAATGAGTCAAATCTACATTTAGTGATTACATTAAAAATCTTAAGCGAATGTTAACAATTGACGTTTTTGGTAGTTTTTCACCCCTTTATTTACCAAAAATTAACAAAAAAGCCATATTCACTACAATAAAATTCACAATTTAAAACTTCCGAAATCGGTTTCGAGTGCTATACCCTAAAATTTTAGGGGGTATAATTACAGAAATAACAAAAATTTGTAGTTACCCCCTATTTTTTTGGGGGTGATTTTAAATAATACCTAGTTTAGCACCTCACCAATTAATCAATTTAAAAAATGAAAAAATTAATTTTACCTGTAATGTTGTGCTTAGGACTTGCAACCTTTGCTCAAGAAGAAGAAACCTCTTGGACTGATGGATTTTCACTTTCTGGATCTATCGACGCGTATTTTAGACAGAATATTACGACGCTCAACAAGATGACTGACGAAGGCTATCCTGCACCGGGATCTTCTTTTGCTAATCAGCCAGGTTTCGCTTTAGGTATGGCCAATGCAGTTTTAAGTTATGAAAAAGGTAGCGTAGGAGCTGTAGCAGACCTTGTGTATGGTCCTCGTGGTACAGATGCTGTTTTTGCATCTACAACTGCAAGTTCAAGTATTGTTAACCAATTATATGTGTATTGGAATGTAAGCGAAAGTGTTACTTTAACTTTTGGTAACTGGAACACGTATTTAGGGTATGAAGTTATTTCACCAGCAGCAAACTTCAACTACTCTACCTCTTACATGTTCTCTTATGGACCATTCTCACATTCTGGTCTTAAAGCAGATTTTGCTTTAGATGATAACTGGAGTGCAATGCTTGCTGTAATGAACGCAACAGACTTTACAGACTTTAACCCTTCAGGAAGTTATACGTTTGGAGGTCAGTTAGGATACTCTACAGACAGTGGTAGCACTTTCTTAAACTTTTTGTACGGAGATCAAGACGGAGACTACACAGACCAAGGTATGGGAGAAGGCGTAGGATCTACTTTTCAAGTTGACTTGACTACAGGTTATGATTTAAGCGACTCTTTTTATTTAGGATTGAATACTACTTATAACTCTACGGCTGTAGACGGAGCAGATAGCTTTGGATTCTATGGTGTGGCTCTATATGCGCAAGCAGCATTAAGCGATTCATTCTCATTAGGACTTCGTCCAGAATATTTTAGCGAGTTTGAAGGCGGTGCAGGTGCAATTGGCGGATATGATGCTGAAGGGGATGCTAATGTATTTGCAGTTACTTTATCTGGTAATGCAAAAGTTGGTCCTTTGACAATTATTCCCGAATTTAGATTAGATTCTGCAAGTGAAGATGTATTTCTTGACTCGTATGACGGAACTCCTACTTTCACTGGTAGCTTAGGTTCTTTCTTACTTGCAGCCGTATATTCATTTTAACCTAAACTAAATTTTACAATGAAAAAAATTGAAGCGATTATTAGAAAATCAAAATTCACAGCTGTTAAAAAGGCTTTACATGACAAAGGAGTGAACTTTTTCTCCTATTGGGATGTAACAGGTCTTGGTAACGAAAAAGAAGGTCATGTTTATCGCGGAGTATCTTACAGTACAAGTGATATTCAGCGTAGATACCTTTCTATAGTTGTAAATGATGATTTTGAGCAGGCTGCTGTTGCTGCAATTCTTGATGCTGCTGCTACCGGAGAGGTGGGAGATGGTAAAATCTTCGTATCTGATGTGCAAGATGCTTACCGCATAAGAACAGGCAAAAAAGGGCCAGACACGCTAAACTAAAACTAATCAAACTAAAATAAATCAAATGAATTTTATGGCTAATATGTTATTACAAGAACCGGCTGATGCAGTACAAGCTGCTGTAGATGCCGTTAATGCAGATCTTGGTATTCTTTGGATCATAATTGCCGCCATCTTGGTGTTTTTTATGCAAGCAGGATTTACCTTGGTAGAAACTGGTTTTACAAGCGCAAAGAATGCCGGTAATATAATCATGAAAAACTTTATGGACCTCGCAGTAGGATCTGTAATGTTTTGGGTTGTTGGTTACTCTATTATGTATGGAGGCGAGACTATTCTAGGTGGTTTTATGAGAGATCCATCTGATCTTGCTTTCTTTAGTGAAGATGACTGGCACAACCTGTTTTTCCAGACGGTGTTCTGTGCGACTGCAGCAACAATCGTTTCTGGTGCTGTTGCAGGACGTTTTAAGTTCTCATCTTACTTAATCATCTCTGCAATTCTTACTACGTTTATCTACCCTGTTTCTGGTAGCTGGTTATGGCCTTTTGATGATCAAGCTTGGTTAAATAACCTAGGTTTTATTGACTTTGCTGGTTCTACAATTGTTCACGCTGTAGGTGGTTTTGCCGCTTTAGTTGCTGCAAAACTTGTAGGTCCTAGAATTGGAAAATACGGTCCTGACGGACAAGTAAACGTAATTAGAGGTCACAACTTACTATTAGGAGCTCTTGGTGTATTTATCCTTTGGTTAGGATGGTTTGGCTTTAACGGTGGTTCTCAACTTGCCTTTGGTGGGGATGATTCTATCGCAGTAGGTAGTGTGATCATAAATACAAACCTAGCAGCTGCTTTAGGTGCGATCACAGCATTATTCTTTACTTGGGGTAAATATGGTAAGCCAGATATCTCAATGACTCTTAATGGTGCACTAGCCGGACTTGTAGGTATTACTGCTGGTTGTGGTAACGTTGATGCTTTTGGAGCTGCGGCTATTGGTTTAATCAGTGGTTTTGTAGTTGTGCTTTCAATTGAATTCATTGACAAGAAGCTTAAAATTGACGATCCTGTAGGTGCAATTTCAGTACACGGAGTATGTGGATTCTTAGGAACCGTACTTGTTGGTGTATTTGCGACTGAAGGCGGAGTGCTTTACGGCGGTGGTTTTGGTCAATTAGGTGTTCAAGTATTAGGTTCTCTATCTATGATCGCTTGGGCGCTAGTTGCAACCTTTATCGTATTGTTTATCGTTAAGAAAACAATTGGTTTACGAGTAAGCGAGAAAGAAGAGCTTGAAGGACTAGATGTTCACGAGCACGGTACTGCTGCTTACTACAATGGCGAAGACGAAGAATAAACTTCCTATTTGATATAACTAAAAACCCGCGGCTAAAACCGCGGGTTTTTTATTGACTCCTGCAAAGGATTTAACACTTCAAAGATTGCTTCGAAAGTGAAAATTCGTTTCCAATCAATGCCTCATTGCCCTCAGGTAGTTTACTCTTAATAATTTCCGTTCTACTATTTTAAAAATTGAATAGATAACGGGTAATACGTAGGTTCACCATTAGAAGCTTTAATCGCATTAATTATGGGAAAAATTAATACTAGAAGCCCAAGTGCTATCAAAGCTAAAATACCTAATCCAAACAAAAAGATTAGCGGAATACATATAATTGAATAGATAAATGCACTTATCTGAAAATTCAATATCTGTTTTCCATGCTCATCCATATTTAAGACCTTATCGCGCTGGGTCAACCATAAAATAAGCGGGACAATAAAACCTCCTATTCCCGTAACTAAGTCTAGCAATTGACTTAAATGGGCAACAACTAATAAATTTCTATCTTCTCTAAGCATCATAATTTGTTTGATTTTTTGATTGTTCACTCTATTGGTATTCATTTATTAAAAAACGTTACAGTCTCTGGCCTTAAAGCTATTTTCTGATTCTGGCACGCTCCTTGTATTCAATTAAGCGTACCATCCAAAATAGTTAAATGAGTACAAACAATCTAAAACAAGAAATTATGAGAAACTTAATTTACCTTTTCGTTGGCTTGCTTGCAGGACTCAGTTCTGCGACAGCAAAAAATTTGGATGATACCTCAATTAATAGATACTATGACGGTAGTCGATACATATTTGTAGAAGGTGGTGTAGAATTTTCAGTTTATCCTGATGGTGAATTTGACTTTGTATTAACTCAAATCGCACAAGGCGTTAACGTTAATGTAAACGCTGGTCCCGTAAACATCAGTTATAATTCTGGATTTAATTATGATCCTTATGTTCAATATGATGATTATGGTGCTGTAATTCAAATTGAAAACGTACCTGTTTACTATGATAATTGGGGAAGAATCATTCAAGCAGGTAACGTATATATCAATTATCAAAATAACAGAATCGTTAATGTTGGCGGTTTACACGTTTATTATAATGCAGGTCGTTTTTCACACGTAAGAGGTTATATAAACATCTATAATAGAAGATATGTATATCACCCTTATCATAACTTTTTCTATAGACCATTTTTTGATAGATGTTTAGTTTATACAACCCCGTACAGACGATACTACAGACCGGTACGTTACGATTATGCATATCATAGAAGTCATTATTTACAAGGATACCGTAACGGGTACAGAAATGCATATCATGATTTTAAAAGACCTAGAGGTCGTGTAGCACACAATAATGCACGTAGAGGAAGTTATTCTAAAGCAAGGGCTCGAGTAAATAATAACAGGTCAAATACTGTACGCTCCCGCTCAAGTCGAAGTGTTGCAAATAATAGAACTACACGTAGCGCTAATACCAATAGACAAGTAAGACGTGTTAACGATTCTAGAGCTGTAATAAATAATAGATCTAATAGTGTTTATACTAATTCGCGTGGTAATACTACAGCAAGAAGTGCAAATCGAAATGCAAATAGTGCAACCCGAAGCAGCAATTCTGGCCGAAATGTAGTTAAAACTCAAAGAACAAGTAATTCTAGTCGGAATAATGCGATAAAAAGGTCAAATCAACAGCGTTCTATAGCGCAAAGAAGTTCAAATAATCGTAATATTGCAAAGTCTAGAACTGCAAGAACGCAAAGAGCAACAAATACGCGTTCTTCAAACCCTAGAAATGTTTCTAAAAGTGTAAATACACAGCGCTCAGTAGTTAAAAGAGCTACTCAACCGCAAAGAAACGTTCAGCGGTCACAAAGCTCTCGCAGCAGTAATGCAGCTCGAGCTTCAAATACAAGAAAAACTAGTTCCGCAAGAACTTCAAGAGGAAATTCTAGAGGTCGTGGAAACTAAATAAAGATTTTTTGGTTGGTTAGTTGGAAGGTCCCGTATCTGATTTATTCAGATCGGGATTTTCTCGTTAATAGATTGTTGTTAATCCAATTATTGATCTCTGAAGAAATATTCAGTTTATAAATAATCAGCAAATACGCACAACTCAAAATTGCTGCTTTCAAACCAATGGCAAGAATAGGATTCCATTGAAAATCCCAGAAGAAAAAACTCAAACTGAATAACAACAATATAATAGTAAGGTATCCGGTTTCTCGAGAGAAAGGATGCATTTGAAATTTTTTATAGACAACAAGTATTTTTGAGGAACTATACACCACCGAAGCTAAAAAAGTTGCAATCGCCGCACCGTTAATTCCTAACGTAGGAATAAAGATCAGGTTTAATACGACTGCTACGATCACCAACAAAACCCCCAAAATCAGAACCAAACGGTAATAATCACTATTGAATAAAATAGCATTATTATTCCCCATAAGATTGTCGACCAGTTTGGCTAAAGAAATTAAAAGCACCACATACAAGCCCTTGCTGTACGCAGGATCTAAAAGGAAATAGAGACTTTTTATGTTACAAATGATCATCAAAAAAATAAGTCCGGAAACAGCATACAATGTAATAGAGCTCTTTTTGTAAAGATCTTTAAGCTCTATAAATCGTCTCGTGTTTAGGTAAGTTGCCGTAAGCGGATACAATATTTGATGCATTGCTCGCGCAGGCACAGCAATAACTGCGGCCACATAGATTCCTACGGAATAATAAGCTACATTTTCTATGGCAACCAATTTCCCCAACATAAACATATCGATCTCCAAAATCATCACAGAAATAGAACCTGCTATTATAATTAAAAGGCTATACTTAAAAATCGATTGCCATTCTTGAGGTATCGCAATTCTAAATTTCGGCCTTTTCAAATGAAAAGCATACCCCATCATCACAAGCATACGCAACACATAAACAGCAGCCACTCCATATAAAAACAGGTTAACTGAAAGTAGATCAAACGCAAAAGCGATAAGCAAAAGCATAATTCCGAAGCGATGAAAAACCTCATTCATCAGGTTACCAAATACACTTTGTAATTGTGTTTTTGCCCAGGCGTAACTTATTTCAAAGTAAGCCATTGCTACAGCTATAATCGCAACTAAATAGGCATAGGGTTCAACGATTTCGTTTTTTGAAGCTAAAAATCCGGTGAATTGATCGTAATAAAAGTATATAAATACTACAGCAGGAATAATTACAAAAAGCGGCATGATTAGCATGAAACTCATAAAATTACGCTGCTTTACTCCCGTATACGTTGAATAAAATTTGATCAATGTATTCTGAACTCCAAAAGCCACAAAAGGCATAGCTAAAGTCGCGGCACTGAGTAAAAAACCAACAAGACCGTAATACTCATCCTCGAAAAACTGCACATAAAGGACCAAGGTGTTTAAAGCTCCTATCCCAAAACCTAAATAAGTCGTAATTAAATTCTTAAAAGATTGTGACGCAACAATTCCCATATTACATAGCGTGAATTACTTGAGCCAACTGCTCGGTTAAATATCTGCGTGTAAATTGCTTAAGATCACCGGTTGTGTTTGCAATTCCGCTCGTTGAATACGCCTCATATTTTTTACGTAATTCCTCTTTTAAGACTTGTTTATCTGCATAGGTATAATAATGTCCACCTTTTGCTCTAGCTATAATATCGGTTACATCTGAGTCTTTTGGACCAAGTGCAATAATTGGTCTTTGCGCTGCTAAATATTCAAATAATTTCCCCGGAATAATCACTTGTGTTTCTTCTGAATCAATCTCTAAAAGCAGTAGTAATTGCGCGCTGCGTTGCTTTATAAGCGTCTCTTGATGCGAAAGATAACCGGGAATTTCTAAGTTTTTCTTCAATCCAAACTTTTCAATCGTCTCAATTACCGAATCTCCTACTCTTCCTATAAGCTCAATTTTGAGATTGTGTTCAAAATCTGGTAATTCTTGTTTTAATTCAGCTAACACTTCCCATAAAATCATCGGGTTGCGATCTTCTAGTAAAGAGCCTATATGGGCTAGACTAAATTTTTTATCTAATGGAGATTGCTCAACACGTTCTTCATCAAAACCATTGGTAATACTTGTGATTGGTGCTTGAGTGAGTTTACTAAAATCAGTCTTAGTCTTAGGACTGGTAACTAAAATATGAGTTGCTTCATTAAGAACTTCAGACTCTAATTTCTCGTGCTTTTGTTGCGCCTTAGTAGTAAGCTTCAATTTTTTATGATAGCCAATACTCGTCCACGGATCTCTAAAATCTGCTATCCAAGGTAATTTAAATTTCTTCTTTAATTCTAGACCTATTAAATGTAAACTGTGTGGAGGTCCGGTAGTAATAAGGCAGTCCACTGTGTTATCTGAAAGATAATCTGACAAATAACTGACCGAAGGTTTTATCCAAAATTTTCGAGCATCAGGAATAAAAAGATTACCTCTTACAAAAAGCATAAGCTTTTGCAACCAATTTTGCTTTTCTTCAGCTTTTATGATGCCTGAGCTTATTTTTTTTGTCTCTTTTTTTGAAAACAATCCGGCAAGCGCATAAGGCTCCCAAATTCGTTTTTCAAGAATTGTTATCCCTTTTGGAATCTCGGCGAGTAAACTTTCATCGCGAATAGGATAATTTGCATTCTCAGGAATATAAACCACAGGTTCAACACCGTAATCCCTCAAATATTTGACAAACTTTAACCAACGCTGAACACCGGGCCCACCTGCGGGAGGCCAATAATAGCATATGATCAACGCTTTTTTCACGAAATAGTGATTAAGATTAAAATGAAAATTCGATCAACAAGTTAAGCTTCAGCGGTAGAAGTCTTCTTACGATAGCCATAAAACAAACCTCCGAGCACGATCAATATCAAAACGATATTACTAGCTAAACTTATCTTGCTTCCGGTTTTTACCACTTCAGGTTCAAACTTGAATTCGATTACGTGCTTTCCTTTAGGAACCATCATTGCGCGCAAAATATAATCTGCTTTAAAGTAATTTGCTTCATTACCATCTACATAAACATTCCAACCTTCAGGATAATAGACCTCACTAAAAACCGCCAGCTTTTCTGTGGCACTGTTTGATTTATATTTTAGATAATTAGGCTGATGCGCAACGAGTTCGATAGAATCAGTTGAATCTACCGGAAAGATTTTAGAAGTAATCTCATTTGCAAACTTCTTTTGAACGATAGCAGTTTGACGCGTATTCAAACTATCTAAAGCTAAGATCTCGGTATCTGCATCAGGCACAATTTTTACATTTTGTACAAACCAAACATTTCCATTTGCCTGTGGATTGATCTGTACCTGCTCCGCTCCTTCTTCATTTTGAGTAATGATGTATTTTACATTAAGCAAATTGAGCGGTTGAATGTTTCCTTGATATAAATAAAATTCTGCCAAATCCTGTAATCGAGCCGGTTTTGCCCCGTGATATCCTCCTATTGAATTATGAAAATAACTCGTGCGCGCTCCATTTAAACCTATGCTTTGCTCAAAAACCCGATAGCGTGTAGTGTCTTGTAGAATTTGTTTATCGGTTTGAGTAGCCTGAAAAGGTTGTTCTACCAAACGTGCTGCCATAAAATTTTCGGTATTCACATAACGACGGTCTACTTGTACCAAATCAAAAACTATAAGAATAGCCATCACAATAATGACTTGGGTTTCTGACAATTTCTTTTTGATATAGAACCAAATCAGTCCGGCTGCAATTAAAACTAAAATAAGTGTCTTAAGCGTATCCTTTATGAGAAGTGCTTTTCGGTCATCTTTGACCGCACTTATAAACTCCATTCCAAAATTCTGAATGTAGTAAGCATCGTTCCCACCTGCAAAAGAAAAAAGCGTCCCGTTGAAGAGCAATATAATAAGTGAGAGTCCCCCTGTAATTCCGGTGGTCCACTTCAAAGCTTTTAATTTATCCTCTTTTGCTTCGGTTTTCTGTAAAATTTTATAAAGACCGAAAACAGCCAATACCGGCACACAAACTTCTGCAATAACCTGTATAGAAGTTACCGCTCTAAATTTATCATATAGTGGGAAATAGTCGATCCATAAATCGGTGAACCAAGAGAGGTTGCCCCCGTAGCTTAAAAGAAGTGATAGAATAGTTCCTCCAAGCAACCACCATTTTAAGCGGCCTTTTACCATAAAAATCCCCAGAACAAAAAGAAAAACCACAACGGCTCCAAGATATGCAGGACCAGAAACTCCAGGCTGACTTCCCCAATAATACAAACCAAACTGACCAAAAATAGACTCAACCTGTGCTGGCGGCACTCCTTGTTTTAAGAGAAATTCGGTAAACGCGCTGTCTTTGTTATACGGTTCAGAATTTGATCCTCCGTAGAGACCGGCAATGAAGAGGTCTAAGGTCTCAGAAATACCGTAACTGTATTGGTTGATATATGCTTTATCAAGTCCGCTAGCATCTTGCTTTGCAGTCCCGTCAGGATTAATTGAAAGCTCACTTTTTCCGCGAGTACTAAAGGCACTATACTCTGAAGTAGCCATTAAACTCGCAGCATTGGTCCCTACTGCCAGAACTACTGCCAGAACCAAAATCCCTACGCTTTTAAAAAAATGAGGTAATTCTTTTTTACGAATTGCATCTATTAAATAAGCGATACCAAGCACAAGAACAAGCAGCATTAAGTAATAGGTCATTTGCACGTGATTGGCAACAATCTCCAATGCCATTGCCACTGCGGTGAGAATAAATCCCCAAATGTATTTTTTCCTGAATGTTAATATAATTCCACTTAAAACCAGCGGCATATAAGCAATTGCATGGGCTTTTGCATTGTGACCTACACCTAAGATGATGATGAGATAACTTGAAAAACCAAAAGCTAGAGCTCCTAAACCGGCATATTTCCAGTCTAATCTTAGGACTAAAAGTAATATGTAAAATCCTATAAAATAAAGAAATAAATAATCAGCCGGTCTAGGCAAGAATCGAATACTGAGATCTAAACTCTTGATCCAATTATAGGGATATTTTGCTCCCAATTGATAGGTAGGCATTCCGCCGAAAGCTGCATCGGTCCAATAGGGCTCTTCACCCGTTTGGGCTCTAAAGTCCATCTGTTCCTTAGCCATCCCACGATATTGTTGAATATCGCTTTGAAACATCTTTTTACCAGATAAAACCGGACTAAAATAAAGTAATGCAGTAACTATAAATACTAAAACCACAGCGAGGTGTGGCACTATTTTTTTGATTGAGAAGGTCATAAATGTAAGCTAAACTAAAGCGTGGAAATTAGTCAATTTCTTCATAATCGATATACTCTCCCACATTTTTATTTGAACGCTTTTCCCGGTTAGGTACTTGATCAATTATTGTTTCACCTTCTTTTTCTGAAGGTGCAGGTTGCTGACCATAACCTTGAGCCATATTTTGAAAACGCTGTCCTACTTTTTTGGCCAAATAACGCATTATATAAGGCGATAGCAGTCTGAAAAGGATACGTAAACCAAAAAATATAAGGAGAATTATAAGTAGTGTCTGTATAAACTTCATCGATACAAGATTTGAAGCAAAATTAACCAATAGCATACGTTTTAGCCTTAAAAAAAGAATAAATCCTATGGTCTCGCTTCTCTTTAATAGTTAGGCTATCTCTTATTTTTACATTATGTTTGTGAGGTTGAGGCTTTAAATCTCTAGCTCCTAATTTTAAGAAAATCAGAAACTATGCCGGTACGATTGCTATTTAGTTTATCGCTTTTGCTATGCTTAGCTACGCAACAGGCTAGCTCCCAGTATACTGAAACTATAAACTCAAACAGACCCGGGCAATCTCAAGGCGCATTTGCAGTAGGACGCGGTGTTTTTCAAGCTGAATTAGGTGCCACAATGGGTCGAGAATCCCACAATTTATTGTTTACCGAAACAGATAATATTGGCGGAGAGTTTCAGCTGAGATACGGAGCCGTTAGGGAACAACTCGAGTTTAACTTTAGTGGTTCTTACTTATATGAAGATATAACACCAACCTCTGGGAATGCTGAACCTTATTCTCACAGTGGTTTTCCTATTGTTACGATAGGTGCAAAATATTTGCTTTATGATCCCTACAAGAATTATGAAGAGAAGGTAAATCTTTACAGTTATCACGCGAACAGAGCTTTTAAATGGCGTACCTTGATTCCTGCTGTTTCGGTATTTTCTGGAGCTAATTATGTTTACGAAGAAAACAATCCCTTTTTACCAGAAAGTCAATCTGGTTTCACACCCAAGGCCATGATTATTACACAGCATAACTGGGGCCGCTGGGTATGGGTAAACAACTTTATATACGATCAGTTTTTAACCGATTACCCTACCAAAGCCTGGATCACTACAATGACACACTCTTTTAACCCTAAAATCGCTGCTTTTGCAGAATTTCAGGTTATTATGAGCGATATCTATGCAGATGATATTTTTCGTTTTGGTGGCGCTTATTTAATTACAAAAGATTTACAAGTAGATATAAGTGCATTAATAAATTTTAAAGAAACTCCCAAGCGACAACAACTAGGTTTAGGTTTATCTTACCGGCTCGATTTTCACAGCAATGATGAATTGCTTCCGCAGAAATAAAAATACGGTTACCTTTACACGCTATATTAGTTAGAGTAGAATGATTACAATAAAAGAAATGAAAACAAAACAGGAACTGACGCAGTTTGTCAAGTTTCCGTTTTCACTTTATGATAAAAGCAGTAACTGGGTTCCGCCGTTGATCAACGACGAACTTGAAAGCATGGATCCTGAAAAAAATCCTGTTTTTAAAAATGCCGAAGCCCGCTTCTTTTTGGCTTTTAAAGGAAAAAAACCGGTAGGGCGTATTGCAGCCATCATTAATCATATCGAAATAAACGAGCAAGGAAAGCCTAAAATGCGTTTTGGGTGGTTTGATGCTATCGATGATCTTGAGGTAACCAAAGCACTAATTGCACAGGTTGAAGAAATAGGTCGTGCCAATGATCTTAAGTGGATTGAAGGTCCCGTTGGCTTTAGCAATATGGAAAAAGCCGGAATGCTCATTGAAGGCTTCGAGTATCTCAATACCATGATCACTTGGTATAATCATCCTTATTACAAAGAGCATTTTGAAAAACTCAATTTTGAGAAAGCTTCAGAATGGGTAGAATATAAAATTCAGATTCCTGAAAAGTCTCCAGAAAAAGTTGAAAAGTTTGCGCGTATTATCGTTGAGCGCTACAACTTAAAACTTATTCATTTTAAAAATAGTAAGGAGATTCTACCTTACGTAGACGATATGTTTGGTTTACTCAACAAAACCTACAATGATCTGAGTACTTTTGTTCCTATTCAGCAATACCAAATCGATCATTATAAGGATAAGTATATCAAATACATCAATCCACATTACATCAAATGTATTGAGAATGCTGAAGGTAAACTCATTGCCTTTGCGATCACGATGCCATCCTTTAGTAAAGCCCTTAAAAAAGCAAATGGAAGTTTATGGCCTTTTGGATTTATTCATCTATTGCGTGCACGTAAAAACAACGATACAGCCGCTTTCTATCTTATAGGTATTGATCCTGAATATCAAGGAAAAGGAGTTACCGCAGCGATCTTCCAGACGATGCAAGATTTATTTACTGCAAATGGAATTACTCAAGTAGAAACCAATCCTGAACTCGAAGAAAATAAGGCGATTCAACAGCTTTGGAAAAAATACGACCATCAGCTGCATAAAAGAAGAAGGACTTATAAACGTGATTTATAAGCCCTTCAGAAATTCATTCTTTATAGGATTACTCAAGAAGCATAAAGCTTACTTGAATTTTTGAGGTAATCGTTAATTCTCCAGGAGCTAAAGTGCGTTGTGTAGCATCAGCTGATTCTGCCATTGCAACTTTATACATAGGTTGTGGCTGTGGCGCGCTAGTTCCTAACTCTGAGATCGCAACAGCTTTTCCTATACTTTGACCTAAAACACCTGCATATTCTGTTGCTTTTTCTTTTGCATTTGCTACCGCCTTTTTGCGCGCTTCTGCTTCATAAGCTTCCATCTTTGAAGAAGAAAATTCTACACCGTTTATCGTGTTAATCCCTGAAGATACAAGACCAGCCATGATTTTGTCATAAGTAGACAAATCCTTCAGTTTTACAGAAATCGTCTGACTCGCACGGTAATTATACGTTTTTGTATTGTAATCGTAATTCTTGTTTAGATTAACATATTCGGTCTGCACCTGGTTCTGCGGAATATTCATTTTCAATAAATAATCAAGCACTTTATCAACACTTGTATCATTTTCCGCCTTTACCGTTTTAGCATCTTTACCTTCGGTTTGAACTCCCATTCTAATAGTAACTTCATCAGGAACAGCAATTACTTTTCCTTCTCCTGTTACATTTACTGTAGGTTGAATTGATTGTGCGCTAGCCATACTTGTCACAGCAGTTATGGCAAGAATTAAAATAGATTTCATAATAGTTGTTTTTTATTTATCACATAAAAGCAAGACCTATGCCATTAAATCTTGCCGGTCTTGTTCAGGATAAATAAAATTACAATAGGAATCGCTAACAAGCCTACCATCAAGGTGTTAATCTGAAGAAGCACAGGAGCCATTAACAAAGTAATAACATAACCACCCACTGCTCCGCCAAAATGAGCATCGTGACCTATGTTATCATTGTTAGCACGCATCCCATAAATGGAATACAACAAATAACCTATTCCAAAAATATACGCCGGGATGGGAACCGGTATAAAAAACATATACAAACTCATATCAGGATTAAGTAAAATCGCTGAATATAAGATGCCGGAAACGGCGCCACTTGCTCCAACCGCCGAAAAATGGTACTCATCCTTATGAAAATAATAGGAAAGCAAATTTCCTAAAACTAAACTTCCTAAATACACCACAATAAACTCCCAATTTCCTAAAAGACCAATAACGATTGGCGCAAAGAAATAGAGCGTCAACATATTAAAAAACAAATGGGAAGTACTTACGTGCAAAAAGCCAGAAGAAAGAATGCGTATGTGTTCACCACGACGCACCGCTCCGGTGTTAAACTTATATTTTTCAAAAAAAGAATAATCGTTAAAACCCTTCATTGAGATCAATACATTGATCCCTATAACGACTACGGTAATTAAATTTAAATCACCCATAAAAGCTCAAATTTTGCTTTCAAATATACCTATATTTGCGCACTAAGTGCCGCTAAAATCAAATGGTTTACAAATAGCCTTTTTCCAACAAAAGGAGTCCTTTTTTTGAGCACGACAGATTAGAATCAAAAAATCATCGCACATGCAACGCCTACTCTACTGGCTGGTATATCCCCTCTTGTGGATAATTTCAAAACTTCCGTTCTGGCTGTTCTACAAAGTATCTGATGGAATTTTTATCCTTGTTTACTATGTTGTTGGTTATCGTAAAAAAACCGTGCGTTTTAACCTAAAAACAGCATTTCCTGAAAAGTCTGATGCTGAAAGAAAAGCCATTGAGAAAAGATTCTACAAACATATGTGCGATATGTTTCTTGAGATGATCAAATCTATTTCAATCTCTGCAGAAGAATTGAAGAAACGCTTTCAGTTTGACGATCTAACCATTGTTGAAAAATTGGTCAAAGAACAACGCAGTTCGCTGATTATGATGGGACATTATGCCAGTTATGAGTGGCTTACTGCACTTCAGTTTTATTTTGAACATAACGGCTACGGAATTTACAAGCGCATAAAAAACCCATATTTTGATAAACTCATTCACGAAATCAGAGAAAAATGGAATTCAAAATTAATCGCCAATAAAGAAGCTACCTTCATTATTAGAAAACAACAACGCGCCGGTAAAATGGCAACCTATGCATTTATAGCAGATCAATCGCCAAAGACTAGAAAACATTATCACTGCACAGATTTTTTAGGACAGAATGTACCGTTCTTTTCGGGAGTTGAACGCCTGGCAAAATCTGAAGATATGCCGGTTATCTATCTTGCTGTAAACAAAATAAAAAGAGGCTATTACACAGCCTCTTTTAAAGTAATCACCGAAGATCCTAACACACTCCCTGATCATAAAATCACAGACGTTTTTGCTAAACTTCTCGAAGCTCAGATCAAAGAAAATCCGGAGTATTATTTATGGACGCATAAACGCTTTAAACATGCGCTTTAAAATTTAGATACCTGCTATCGTTTTGATCGCTGCGATCATACCATCAGCAACTTGATCTGCTTCAGATTGACTTCCTGCTTCGGTATAGATTCGAATGATAGGTTCTGTATTTGATTTTCTGAGATGTACCCAATGGTTTTCAAAATCAATTTTCACTCCATCAATGGTGTTTACTTCTTCCTCCTGATAGCGCTTTTCAATTTCTTTTAGAATACCATCAACATCTAAAGTTGGTGTTAATTCTATTTTCTTTTTACTCATAAAATAAGCGGGATAGCTTGCACGCAACTCACTTACTTTAATCTTCTTTTTTGCCAAGTGTGTTAAAAATAGTGCGACGCCAACTAATGCATCTCTTCCGTAGTGTGATTCAGGAAAAATGATTCCGCCATTACCTTCTCCTCCAATCACCGCGTTCACCTCTTTCATTTTGGTCACTACATTCACCTCTCCAACTGCAGCTGCGTGATACGTGCCGCCGTGCTTTTGAGTGACGTCGCGTAAGGCTCTAGATGAACTTAAATTAGAAACGGTGTCTCCGGGGTTTTCACTCAACACATAATCTGCACAAGCGACAAGCGTATATTCTTCACCAAACATTTCGCCGGTTTCATCAATAAAAGCAAGACGGTCAACATCTGGATCAACTACAATTCCTAAATCGGCATTTTCTTCAGGAACCAATTTACAGATATCAGAAAGATGTTCTTTTAAAGGCTCTGGATTGTGCGGAAAGTTTCCAGTAGGCTCACAATATAATTTTTCTACATAAACACCCAAACGTTCCAGAAGCATTGGGATCGCAATACCTCCGGTAGAATTTACACCATCTACTACAATTTTAAAATTTGCTGCCTTAATTGCATCTTCATCAACCAATTCAAGGTCGAGCACTTCGTCAATATGAATGTCGATATACGCATCATTTTTATGTATCGCTCCCAATTGATCTACTTCTGCAAAGGAAACCGAAGCCTCACTTGCTATTTTTAGAATTTCGGCACCGGCTTCAGCATTGAGAAATTCGCCATTCTTATCAAGAAGTTTTAAAGCATTCCACTGTTTAGGATTGTGAGATGCGGTTAGGATAATTCCACCATCGGCGTGTTCTAGCTTTACTGCCAGTTCAACGGTTGGTGTAGTTGAAAGGTCAAGGTCTACAACGTCTATACCTAAACCTACTAAGGTTTGCATCACCAACTGTTGCAGCATCTCACCACTCAAGCGCGCATCGCGCCCCACGACAATTTTATACTCGTCCTTATTTCGTTGCTTTTTGATAAAAGTACCGTAAGCTGCTGCAAATTTAACCGCATCAATAGGTGTCAAATTATCTTCGGGCGTTCCTCCTATGGTACCACGTATTCCTGAAATAGATTTTATTAGGGTCATTTCTTTATTTCATTTTAATTAGACAGAATTACACTTTGCAGATGCATCCTGTATTACTTTATGCAAATATAGCATTAAACTATCTCCTAAGATTTTTTAAACTTTACACCTCCCAACACACCCCTATTAAATTGAATAACAACGCAATATCAGTTTATGTGGAGGTATTTTACACTTATTTTTCTTCTTTTCGGTCTTACTTTTGATACTTGCGCTCAAGAAAATGTACAAGGTCGGTTTTATCAACTAGGCTTCAATTTTGGATATGCTTCGGTAGACAATTTTATTTTTAAAGACGACGATTATTATTACGAAGTCTACCTGCACAAAATTCAAATACTCTACCGAATTAAATCAGGAAAAATAGACTATGACTTTATCTTTCAGCCTGAGATTAATAGAGCGCACCATAAGCTTTACAATCCTTGGTTTGCCGGTCATCCCGATGTTTTTAGTGCGTACAGAACGCAATTGATGACCCTCAAAACCATCAACGAATACATCATGAATTGTGGTGTGATCTTACGAACATCAATTACAGAAAATCTAAATATGTATGGTTTGGCCAGTATTGGTCCGGGTTATTTTGACAAAGGTTCAGAGCGTATGGCTAAAGGTATTGGCTTTTCTGATAATCTTGCTTTAGGATTGAATTATAACTTTTTAAAAGAACTTGTGCTGGATTTACGACTTGGTTTTAGGCATGTTTCTAATGCCGAAATCAAACAACCTAACGAAGGTTATGATGCTATAGAGTTCAATATAGGCTTAGCATACAGGCTTTAATTTTTCAGAAAATCTATAGGCAGGCTTATCCTGATAATTTGTAATTTAAGCCTGTGAATTTTTTAGCCCATATATACCTCTCCGGCAATGATACGCTTTTAAAGCTTGGCAATTTTATGGCAGATGGTATCAAAGGAAAGCAGTACCAGACCTATAGACCACAACTTCAAAAAGGTATTTTACTGCACCGTAGTATTGATAGCTTTACTGACTCGCACCCCATCGTAAAGCAAAGCACAAAAAGACTGCATCCTAAATACAGTCATTATAGCGGTGTCATAGTAGACATTCTTTATGATCATTTTTTAGCTAAAAACTGGAAAAAATACCATCGCAAACCACTGGCGCCATATGTAGAAGACTTTTACGATTTACTCGATGAACATTTTGAGTTGCTTACGCCTTCAATTCAACGTATGGTACCACATATGATCGCAGACAATTGGTTATTGAGTTATGCCGAAATCAGTGGAATTGCCACCGTATTATACAATATGAATCGACGGACCAAAAATATAAGTGGAATGGATCGTGCGGTTGAAGATTTACAATTACATTACCACGACTTTGAAAATGAATTCACCTTGTTTTTTGACGAATTAAAAGCTTTTTGCTCCAATCGAATCAAAGAACTCGATATTCAATTTAGAATTAAAAACACCTGACCATATGCTTTTAAAAAATTACACCTCTCATATTTTGGCTTTTTCAAAATGTTTGATCCTGAGTTTTTTTATCGTCTTAACAGCCTGTAAAACTGAAACTCCGCATGAACGCACTATTGAACGTGGCAAAATCGCCGATAGTATTATGGTGGTTTCTGCCCGCGAAGAAGCCTCAAGAATTGGTGCCGAAATTATGCGTAAAGGTGGAAATGCTTTTGACGCTTTAATTGCTGTAGATATGGCGCTTAACGTGGCATATCCTTTTGCAGGAAGTTTAGGCGGTGGTGGTTTTATGGTGTATCGCAAAGCAAATGGTGAAGTTGGTAGTATTGATTATAGAGAAAAAGCTCCTATAGCCGCTACTCACGATATGTATCTTGATGCTGAAGGAAATCCTGTTGATTCCTTAAGCCGCCAAGGACCTTTAGCTGTAGGGGTTCCCGGGAGCATCGCCGGTATGTTTGCTATTCACGAGAAATTGGGATCCTTACCTATGGCAGAAATTCTACAACCCGTGATTGAGTTGGCAGAAAACGGATACCAGATTACCGATAATCAATTGGCACGCTTTCAATATTATGCTTCGGTTTTTGATAAAGTAAACGAAAAGGAAACCTTGTATTCTATTGGGTTTCGTGAGAGCGATTCTACTAAAATTAAGTCTGGAGATTTGGTTAAAAATCCGCAATTGGCTGAAACCTTAAAGCGAATTGCTGCAAATGGAAAACAGGAATTTTACGAGGGAGAAACTGCCCAAAAGCTTGTTGAATTCATTCAAAACCACGGTGGAATAATCACACTTGATGATTTAAAAAGTTACGAAGCGGTATGGCGAAAACCAATTATCTCAAACTATAAAAATTTACGTGTGATCGGGATGCCTCCTCCATCGAGTGGTGGCGTGTGTCTTGCTGAAATTTTAAAAATGATCGAGCCTTACGATCTTAAATCTTTCGGTCACAATTCTGTAAAAAGCATTCAAGTAATTACAGAAGCAGAACGTCGCGCGTATGCAGATCGTAGTTTCTTTTTGGGCGATCCTGATTTTAATGACATTCCAATTGATTCACTTACTAGCAAAGATTATGCGGTGAAGCGTATGACAAACTTTAGTTTTGATAAGGCTACACCTTCTTCAGAAGTTAAACACGGAGTGATCTCCGGTTATGAGTCTATGGAGACTACGCATTTTTCGCTAATTGATCAATATGGTAATGCTGTGGCGCTTACCACAACTTTAAATGGTGCCTACGGCTCAAAATTGTATGTTGATGAATTGGGCTTCTTTTTAAATAATGAGATGGATGATTTTAGCGTAAAACCTGGCGAGCCGAATATGTTTGGACTTATTGGTGCTGAAGCGAATAAAATTGAACCTCAAAAACGAATGTTGAGTTCTATGACTCCCACCATTGTTGAAAAAGAAGGCAAGCTTTGGATGACTGTAGGTACTCCGGGAGGATCAACTATTATTACTTCGGTTTTACAGACGATTCTTAATGTCGCTGTTTTTGACTACGGAATGCAAGAAGCAGTTGACGCGCCTCGTTTTCATCACCAATGGCTACCTGATGTAGTTACTTTTGAACCTGATGCTTTTGGTAAAGAGCTTTTAGACACCTTAAGTAATAAAGGATATGAAATCCGTCAAGAGAACAGTGTCATATTAGGGAAAGTAGATGGTGTGCTTGTTTTACCTGATGGCTCTCTAGAAGGTGGCGCAGACCGAAGAGGTGATGATACTGCTGTTGGATTTTAACAGCTATAACCTTATGAGTATATATTTAAGATTATAGCTCATTTAATATATATTTCACTTTATACTCTTTTTAATATATATTTACTATACGTATTTGAGTTTATATGAAAGCAGTACTTACAGGCGATATCATAAATTCTAGAGCAGCTACGGGATGGCAAGAACAACTCGTTTCGGTTCTCGAGATGTATGGCACAACCCCAGAAAACTGGGAAATTTATCGTGGTGATAGTTTTCAGCTTTTACTGGATGCCAGCCACGCCCTAAAAGCTGCATTGCATATTAAAGCCACAATAAAGACCAATAGCGCTCTTGATGTACGTATCGCTATCGGGATTGGTGACTATACTTACAAAGCTAACCATGTAACACAAGCAAACGGAAGCGCTTTTGTACACTCGGGAACTGCTTTTGATGCTATTAAAACAAACACGCTCGTCATACAATCTGACTTTAAATCGGTTGATGAAACGCTCAATATTATGTTTTCTCTAGCTTCCCTAACGATGGATAATTGGCCGGCGGTAACTGCACAAATTGTAAAAGCGCGTTTTGAAGAACCTCATCTCAATCAAACCGAACTCAGTCAAAAACTAGACAAAGCACAAAGTGCTATAAGCAAAGCGCTATCTCGAGCCGGTTATGATGAAATCTCAAAAATGCTCAACTTTTACACCGACCAAATCAATAAGCTATGATCGTACTTGCGCTTAAATTAATACTCGCCCACATTTTAGGTGATTTTGTGTTACAACCCACAAAATGGGTGAACCATAAGCTCAAGCACGGCTGGAAATCCAAGTACTTAGTGACGCACGTAGGCGTTCACCTCTTAGCTTTACTGTTCTTGCTTCAGTTTGAGTCTAAATATTTCTTGGGGATTTTGGTCATCATTCTAACACACTATGCGATAGATGCGCTCAAGATCAAGTACACGACTAAGAAGAACAGTCGTAAACTTTTTATCGCAGACCAAATTGCGCATCTGCTCGTCCTTAATCTCGTGTTGTTTTACTACACGCCTTATCAAATTGATTTCAATGAAATCTTTCATCCGAAGGCACTTTTACTCATCACCTTACTATTTTTTGTGACTTACGTTGCCGGAATTCTTATGCGTATCGCGCTTCAACCTTGGCAAAACGCCATTGAACCTAAATCTAAAAAAGAAGGATCTAAAAGCACTTCTCTTGCGGGCGCAGGCAAAATAATAGGAATTTTGGAACGTCTTTTCGTTTTTACATTCATCCTACTCAATACCTGGTCTGCCATCGGTTTTCTCATCACTGCAAAATCAGTATTCAGATTTGGAGACTTAACCGAAGGCAAAAACAGACAACTCACAGAATATGTACTCATTGGTACCTTATTGAGTTTCGGGATTGCAATAGGAACAGGCTTACTCTTTCAGTATTTAAAAACACTAGACATCTTTAATATCTAAACGCCTTCTTTGCGTAATACTTCTAGCGGCGAACTTTTAATCACACTGCGACTGTTGCTCAATCCAATGGCTAAAACAAGCGCTGTAATTCCCGGAAGTAGAACCAAAAATGGAATTGCCGATGGAACAAAAGCGGTATCAAACGCAAAATAAGCGAGTAGTAAACTGCCCAAGAGGGATAGCAAAATACCAGACAGCGTCCCCAAAAGTCCTAGATACAGATATTCTAAACCTTGAATGCGCAATATTTGCTTGCTCTTAGCTCCCATCGTACGCAACAATACACTCTCTCTTATACGTTGAAATTTACTCGTGCGTACCGCTCCTAACAATACAATAATCCCAATAAGAATACTAAAAAACGCCATGAAGTTGATGATGTAGCTTATTTTGGTAAGCAACTCTTCAACAACGCTAAGCACCTGTCTTAGATCAAGGATCGAAATATTTGGAAATGCTTTCACCAAAACCTGCTGAATGGCTGCCGAAGTTTTTGCATCAGGAACCTGCGTGGTGATCACACCAAATTGTGGCGCACGCTCTAAAACACCTGCCGGAAATACAATTGAAAAATTCAGTTGCATTCTACTCCAGTCTACGGTGCGTATGCTTCCTATTTCGGTTTCTAGAAGTCGGCCCTGTACATTAAAAGTCACCCGGTCTCCTACTCCTACCTTTGCATCTTCAGCAAAATTGTTGCTTACAGATATTGGAACAACCTCAGCTTCTTCAATAAGGTTTCCTGTAAATGTTCCTGCTTGTAAAACTTCCGAAGCAATTAAAGAATCCCTATAGGTCGTTCTAAATTCGTGGTTTAAGATCCATCGATTTATATGCACTGTGGTGTCTTTCTTCAAATCGGCATTATCGCGACCGTTAATGCTTTGCACGCGCATCGTCACAATTGGAATTTGATCTAGCGGTGGTAATTCATTTGAAGATAGTGTTTGTGCAACTTCAGTCATTTGATCCTTTTGCACGTCGAGCAAGATCATATTGGCTTGATTGGCTTCACTATCTAAATTGGCCTGAGCGAGCAAAATATCCTTAGTAAAGTAAAGCGTACTTATCAAAAATGAACCAACGCCTATCGCAAGAATCAACACCACCGTTTGATTCTGAGGCCGGAACAAATTACGTAAGCTTTGCCGCGAGGTAAAACTCCAACTCTCGGGAAAATATTTCCGAAGCATACGCATAAATGCGCGCGCGATTCCACCTAGTATACTAAAAACAACGAGAATCCCGCCTAAGAATGATGCGGCATATTTCCAATCTTCTAACAGCCAAAACGCGAATAAAAACACAAAAGTGAGTATCGCAAACGAAACTGCTATCGCTGTTTTTGATGACTGTTGATTGTCTGAAGCACTTACGCGCAAGGTTTGTAGAGGAGAAACCTGCAACGTACTCAACAGCGGATAGAGCGCAAATAAAACCGACATAAAAGCGCCAATGAAGATTCCTAAAAAGATAACCGGCCAAGATAATTTAAGTGCAACATCTACCGGTAATAATCCTTCTAAAAGAATAGGGAATAACTGCTGCAACAACAAACCGGCGATGGTTCCTAGAATTCCACCAACGAGTCCTAAAACACCAATCTGGATCAAATAAATAAGAAATGCCTGCTTACGGCTCGCTCCCAAACATTTTAAAATAGCGACCGATTTGAGTTTGTCTTTGATGTAAATGGTTGTCGCACTTGCAATGCCCACGCATCCTAAAAGTAAGGCGATAAAACCTACCAAATTCAAAAACTTTCCAAAATTTTCATAGCGTCGGCCAAGACGCTCGCTGGTTGACGTGTGCGTATCGAGATCGGCGTCTGCCTCGTCCAACCGATTATCAATTGCTTGATCAAGAAGTTCCATATCTTGATCAGGTGCTTCAAAATAAAACTCATAATCGATTCGGCTTCCCAACTGAACCAAACCGGTTTTTTCTATAAATGGATACGGAATGACCACCGGCGGAGCGATCGCGCTAAAAACTGCATTGCTTCCGGGAAGCGCTTCAACACCACCCAAAACAGGCAATTTTACCTCCCCTATTTTTATCGTATCACCCACCTGCACATCAAGCTGAAGCATCACCGTTGCATCTAACAAAGCGCCTTGCTTTTCTTGAAAATCTTCTGTAGCTGATTCTGGCTGTGTTTCTAATTTTCCATAAAATGGAAATCCGTTACTGATCCCCCGTACTTGCAACAATTTGGTCGCTTGATTTTTTGGAAACAATGCCATAGAAGAAAACGAAATTTCTTCAGCATCTGCTCCTCCTAAAGAATCTACGATAGCTCGCGCTTCTTCAGTTAATGGATGGTCGCTATCAATTTTAAAATCGGCACCCATCAAGGCTTTTGACTGTAAGGCAATATTATCTTTTAAAGTCTCTCCAAAAGATTGAATCGACACAATGGCTGCAACTCCCAAAATGATCGAAACCATAAAAAGGCTCAACTTCCCGGCACTGGCTTTAAAGTCGCGCCACGCCATTTTTCTCAACCAGCCTAAGCGCAAAGAACTTTTCATACCGCTCATACGCTTGCTTTTGTAAGATTTGCTATTCGACCGCCTTTAATGGTGAGAATATTCTGTGTTTTCTGAGCAAGTTCCATATCGTGGGTGACCAAAACTAAAGTGGTCCCCAATTCTTTATTCAACTCAAAAAGCAAATCAACTACGGTTTCTCCGGTTTCAGCATCCAGATTTCCTGTGGGTTCATCTGCGAATAAAATTTTAGGATCATTGGCAAAAGCTCGTGCAAGTGCTACACGCTGCTGCTCCCCGCCAGAAAGTTGCGATGCGTAGTGATTACCGCGATCTCCAAGACCTACTTTTGTGAGTAATTCCGCTGCTTTTTTCATCGCATGCTTAGCCCCTTGCAATTCTAAAGGAACCGCAACATTCTCGAGTGCAGTAAGCGTAGGTAATAATTGAAAATCCTGAAAAACAAAACCTACATCTTTATTGCGCAATAAGGCACGTTCATCTTCAGTCAGGCTACTGAGTTCAACACCATTTAAAGTCACTGTACCTGAATCTGGTTTGTCAAGACCGGCACACAAACCGAGTAAGGTGGTTTTTCCACTTCCCGAAGGACCAACTATAGAAAAGGTCTCCTTTTCTGTTATACTAAAGTTAATATCGTCAAGTACCTTGAGCGTTTTTGAGCCACTGGTATAGCTTTTTGCTAAATTTGAGATTTCTAAAATTGATGCCATAAATGGGTGTTGCTAAGGAGAATCTTTTTGGACGCTTTTTTGAACCAAAGCTTACGTAAAACCTATGGTGGCGCCAATAAATGCTTAAAATAATCATTTACCTTTTAAATCTACAATCTTGAAAAATAGAATTCCTTTTTACCTCCTTTTTGTTTTCTTGATCCTTGCTGCGTGTAAGGATGCTAACACCACGAATGCTGAAGAAAAAGAATCCCAAAGCACTTCTGAAACCACTAATGCAGAAGATTTAAATTCCACTTCAAACAGTATTCTATTCTTTGGCGACAGCCTAACTGCCGGTTACGGTCTGGAAGATCCAGACAATGCATTTCCCGGTTTGATTCAGGAGAAATTAGACAGTCTCGGACTTGATTATAATGTGATCAATGCCGGTCTAAGTGGCGAAACCACCGCCGGAGGTAGAAACAGATTAGAATGGGTACTGGAACCTGATGTAGATATTTTTGTTTTAGAATTAGGAGCCAACGATGGTTTACGTGGTGTTTCGGTAGCAGAAACGCGTGAAAATCTGCAATGGATGATTGATAAAGTAAAAGCTGAAGCGCCGCAGGCGAAAATCGTTCTTGCTGGGATGCAGCTTCCGCCTAATTTGGGAAAGGAATACACCACCGACTTTAAAAATATGTTTCCGCAGTTAGCTGAAGAAAATAACATTGCGCTCATTCCATTCTTACTACAAAACGTAGGCGGTATAGAGCGTCTGAATCAAAATGACGGTATTCATCCTACCGAAGAAGGTCATAAACTTGTAGCTGCAAATGTGTGGCCTGTTTTAGAACCACTTGTTCAAGAATAGCAATGGCGCAAAAAGAAACCAACCTCGAGCAGCTCTACGATTATCTCAACGATGAGGAAGACGCTAGGAGCTGCAAGGCGATTGATGAGGAATCCTGTAGAGAAACGCCAAAAAATTATTTCCTTATTCTCATAAGCAATATGCTTACCTCTCTGGGTGATACTCTGAGTAATCCTAAAACGGTGCTCACGTGGGTTATGAGTTATGTGAATGCTCCTGTGATGCTCATCAGTTTTATTGTTCCTATTCGGGAATCGGGATCGATGTTACCCCAATTGTTTATTGCGCATTACATTAGAAAACGTGCCGTGCGCAAGTACGTTTGGGTCCTAGGTTCGTTTTTGCAATTTCTTGCTATTGCCGGTATCGGGTTGATCGCCTTATCTTTTGAAGGAAGCATCGCCGGTTGGTTAATCATACTATGCTTGATTGCGTTTAGTCTTTCTCGAGGCTTATGTTCCATCGCTTTTAAAGATGTTCTTGGGAAAACGATTCCAAAGAAAAAACGCGGTAAATTAAAAGGCTACACTTCATCAGTAAGCGGAATATTGGTCTTAGCGGCCGGTCTATTTATTCTTTACCGATCTAAAGATGATGTTGGTATCGAATTTTACAGCTACCTCATTTTCTTTGCTTCAGCCTTGTGGCTTATTGCAGCATTAATTTATGCCAACATCAAAGAATTTCCCGGTGCCACAGAAGGAGGTAAAAACGGTCTAAAAGAAGCCTGGAACCGTTTGAGCTTGCTTAAAGAGGATAAACCCTTTAGAAATTTTATCATTACCCGTTCCTTACTGCTTTGCTCCGCCTTAACTGCTCCTTACTACATTTTGCTTGCCCAGCGCTATGTAGGTAAAGAAGCTTATTTATTGGGGTTGTTCATTATTGCAAATGGCGTCGCTTCAATAATTAGTGCGCCGGTTTGGGGTAAAATGGCAGATAAGTCTAGTAAAAAAGTAATGACTTATGCTGCAATGCTAACAGCGGGTTTAGGTTTAATTGTAGTTGGATTAATTCAATTTGTACCCGGTTTGAGTGATCAGGTTTGGTTGTATCCTGTAGCCCTTTTTGTGTTAGGAATTGCTCATCAAGGAGTGCGCTTGGGACGTAAAACCTACATCGTAGATATGGCTGAGGGTAACCGCCGCACCGATTATGTTGCTGTAAGCAACACGCTCATTGGTTTCATCCTGTTGATTACCGGAGGTTTGAGCGCGCTTGCTTCGCTGATTTCTGTTGAAGGGGTAATCGTTTTACTTTCGGTTCTGGGAATTATTGGCGCTCTTAAAAGTTCTACTTTACCTGATGTAGAATAAACCCTTCCAGAATATTTCACGCAAACTGATACCAATAAAAAACGCCACGTTTTAAGTGGCGTTCTTTCCATAGTTGGATATTGTTATATCGGCTGCATCCTAGATGCCCTTAGATATTAAAGATTACTTCTTTCTAGAAGCAGTCTTCACTGGCTTAACAGCAGCAGGTTTTGTAGCCTGTTTAGCTGGAGCAGCCTTTTTAGATGACTTGTTTTGTGCCATTATTTGACTCATTTTATAGTACTAATGTATGCCGAAATTTGACACGTTTCACAAAGTGTATGGCGTATTTTAGTTAAATTTATAGTTAATTTTTTGAAGCTTTTCTGAAGCTCTTTTTAACCAATAAATTATGAGTAATCCCAGTAAAATAGAGGCTTATTTTGAAACGGAGCATCCTTTTAAAGATGCTATTTTAACACTTCGATCTATAGTAAACCGAACTGCGCTTAAAGAAACCTTTAAATGGAGTGCTCCCGTGTACACCCTAGACGGCAAAAACGTCGCGGGACTGGGTAGATTTAAACGTCATTTTGGGGTTTGGTTTTTTAATGGCTCACTGATAAATGATAAATATGGACGCCTGCACAATGCTCAGGAAGGAAAAACAAAAGCCTTACGACAATTACGGTATATTGATATTTCAGAAATTAAAGAAGATGAACTTTTATACTACCTCAACGAGGCGATCAGCAACCAGAAAAAAGGGTTAGAAGTAAAAGCAGCAAAACCTTCTAAGAAAATAGCACTACCTGTTGAACTCACTCAGGCGTTCTCAGAAGATCACAACTTAGAAAAGGCATTTAAAGCCCTTACTCCGGGAAGACAAAAAGAATATGCCGAGCATATTGCTTCTGCCAAACAAGAAAAAACCAGACTATCCAGACTCGAAAAAGCCACACCGCTCATTCTTGACGGCAAAGGCTTACACGATAAATATAAAAATTGCTAAGATGGCGGCTAATAAAACACAACCTACAGATGCTTCGGTATTAGATTATATTAATGCGGTGACACACGAGCAACGTAGGAAAGACGCATTAGAACTTTATGCCATTTTCAACGAACTTATCCCAGAACCTGCCGTACTCTGGGGCGATAGTTTGATCGGCTACGGAACGTATCATTATAAATATGAAAGCGGCCGTGAAGGTGATTTTTTCCTTACAGGATTTTCACCGCGAAAGCAGAATCTTTCGGTTTATATTATGCCGGGTTTTAAGCGCTATACAGAATTGCTTCAACG
Source organism: Leeuwenhoekiella sp. CH_XMU1409-2 (assembly GCF_037029365.1). NCBI lineage: Bacteria > Pseudomonadati > Bacteroidota > Flavobacteriia > Flavobacteriales > Flavobacteriaceae > Leeuwenhoekiella > Leeuwenhoekiella sp. CH_XMU1409-2. The sequence goes on from NZ_JAYMEI010000010.1 coordinate 56,736, forward strand.
ATTTGGCAAACACAAAACCGGTGCTTCGTGTCTGTATATCAATAAACTTGCAGACATTGATATTGAGATTCTCAAAAAGCTGATTATCGAATCTGTGGCTTATATGCGTGAGAAATATAAAGCATAAAACACCTCAACGTATTTTACCTTTTTTGACACCAATAAATCAGCTATTTGCACGTTGACCTATCTACAACTATATAATTTAACTATGCGTTTATCCCTTTCTATTCTTATTACAAGTTTAATTTTAGCTAGCTGTGGTTCAGTCAAGAAAGAGAACATCGAGTATTTAGATACAGACTATGAAGCTTCCGCAGAAGCTCCTGAGCTTAATATTTTTCAGCCTAAAGATTCACTTGTGGCTCACGATGTGTTGATTTTTGTTCACGGTGGAAACTGGAACAGCGGGAATAAAAACACCTACTCGGTACTCGGGCGCAACTTTGCAGGCAAAGATTATCTCACCGTCATTCCCGGATATACGCTGAGTCCGTATGCCAATTATGATCAGATGACTCAAGAGATCGCCAAAGCCATCAAGTGGACCCACGAGAACGCCGAAAAATATGGAGGCGATCCCAACCGAATCTTTTTAATGGGGCATTCTGCAGGTGGTCATCTTGCTGCACTGGCTGCTATGAATCCTAAATATTTAGAAAACACAGATTATATAAAAGGAATTATTCTCGACGATGCAGCCGGACTCGATATGTATTCTTATTTGCAAGAAAATCCTCCAGGTGAAGAGGAGTATTACAATGTGACTTGGACCACCAATCCCGAAGAATGGAAAAACGCTTCGCCTTATTATTTTTTAGATGAAAATACACCGCCTATTTTGACCTTGTTGGGGACTAAAACCATTCCGTCACTTTATTATTACAATGATTTATTTCATAATAAACTGCTCGAGTTTCAGCCTGAAGCGCCACTGCTCATTATGAATAAAAATCATACGGCGATGGTGACGCAATTCTTCAATCCGTTGAGTAAGTATTTTAAAGAAATTCAAAATTTCACCTCAAGTATTGAGTAAACTGCCTCCGGGCAAGCCTATCTACCGACAAAGGCAGGCCCACAAGACATTGGTTGAAAACGAATTTTTAATTTCGAGACAAGCCGTGGAGTATCAAATCGTTTTGGTGGCGCCAATAAAAAAGGGACAGTAAAAACTGTCCCTTTTTTATTAATCTTCTTCTGCGATGATCTTGTTCTGTTTAAACGGCCGCACGATAAGTCGGGCTGCTTTATCATAATTGAGATAACTGTAGGTCCAGTTGAAGAAAGTCACCACTCTATTTCTAAAACCTACCAAAAACCATAAGTGTACAAACATCCAAATAAACCAAGCAAGGAATCCACCAAAGTGAATTTTTCCCATATCGACGACGGCTTTATTTCTACCTATGGTCGCCATAGAACCTTTATCAAAATACTTAAAAGGTTCTAGCTCCTCTTTACGCAACATTTTTTTGAAGTTCTTCGCCAGATTTTTTCCCTGCTGAATTGCAGGTTGCGCCAATTGCGGGTAACCTTTTGGGAAATCTTCTGTTTCCATTAATGCGATGTCCCCAATGGCATAAATATTCTGAAAACCGGCAACGCGGTTGTATCGATCTACTTTATAACGATTCAGTTTAGGTAAAAGCGAAGTTTCTTCAAAACCATCAATAGAAGCTCCGGTAACCCCGGCAGACCATATAAAGGTTGCGGTATCTAAAACAAGATCTCCTTTTGTGGTTACGGTATTATTCTCATAATTTCCCACAAAGGTTTCTAAATGAATCGTCACGCCCATATCCTCTAAAAACTTCTGTGCCTTTTCTGAAGACTGCGGACTAAATGGCGGCAAAACGCGATCTGCACCTTCTATAAGGTGTATTTCGATCTCACTGGTATCCATATCAGGATAGTCTGCTTGGAGCACGTTAGAGCGTAATTCTGCTAGAGCACCACTAAGCTCAACACCTGTTGGTCCTGCACCGGCAATAACAAAACGTAAAAGTTCTTTTCGTTTTACGGGATCTTCGGTTCGATTTGCTTTCTCTAGATTTTCAAACATCAAACTTCTAATATTCAATGCCTGTGGAAGACTTTTCATCCAAATCGCATTTTCTTCAATAGTTTTATTTCCGAAGAAATTAGTACGCGTTCCAGTGGCGATCACCAGATGGTCATAATGCAAATCACCAATATCGGTACGCACTTTTTGAAGTTGGGTATCTATGCGGTGCACTTCAGCAAGCCTGAAATGCATATTTTTTTGTTTCCTTATGATCTTCCTCAAAGGATAAGCGATGGACTCAGGCTCTAGCCCAGAAGTTGATACTTGATATAAAAGCGGTTGGAATGTGTGAAAATTTCGCTTGTCGAGTAAAACTACTTGATAATCTGTTTTTTTAAGTTTCTTGATCAGGTTCATGCCTCCAAACCCCCCACCAATTATAACGATGCGCGGTTGGCTAGTTTCAGGAATATTCATGGTAGTTAATTTGTATCAAAGTTAGCTTACAGCCCTCAGACGATTTAATCTTTATCATTATTTTAGCAATAGCTGTAACATATTACCTCGCTTATGTACAAATAAGTCAACTAACAATTTAATATTGGATCCGCAACTTGAAAAACAATTTGTAACTCAGCTTGAAGCCAATCAAAACATTGTGCATAAAATTTGCCGATTGTATACGCACGATCAGGAATCGCACAATGATTTGTTTCAGGAGATAACTATTCAATTATTTAAAGCATATCCAAAATTTAGAGGTGACTCTAAGTTTACCACCTGGATGTATCGTGTGGCGCTTAATACAGCAATCACCCTTTATCGTAAATCTAAGAGAAGGATTAAAACTCAAGATTACGACAATGTGATGTTCAAAATAGCCAGTACCGATTATGATGATACTATAGAAGAACAATTAAAATTAATGTACTCGGCTATCCGGCAGCTTAACGATATTGACAAAGCGCTGGTGTTTCTTTACCTGGAAGACAAACCGTATAGCGAAATTTCTGAAACTTTAGGTATTACTGAGGTGAATGCCAGAGTTAAAATGAACCGGGTTAAAGGAAAGTTGAAAGACTTATTAAAGGTGTAGTACGATGGATGAATTAGATTTTTTAAAAAAAGACTGGAAGCGCCAGGAGGCCGAACTTCCTAAGGTTAGTGTAGAAAGCATCTACACTATGATACATAAACGCTCATCCTCTTTGATGAAGTGGATTTTGTACGTCTCTATTTTTGAATTTGTCTTATGGACAATTCTCAACGTGACAACCGTCAACGCTGAAACCTTAGAGACCTTAAGACAGATACATTTATATGAGTTTGAGATCGTAGGTATCGTTTTACAATATGCCGTTTTAGGTGTTTTTATATTCTTGTTCTATAAGAATTATAAAGATGTACAAACAACAGACAATACCAAGCAGTTGATGCGTCGAATTCTTAGAGTAAGGCGTACCGTAAATTTCTATGTAGCGTACAATCTTATTCTTTTCTTCATCATAGGTATGGTTGTGTTTATCGCTATGCTGAATTTTGATCCTAAGTTTAATGATATCATGATTCAGGCTGAAGACGGCAGTGAGACCATTCCTCTGAGTTTTGTCGCTTTATTTGTCGTATGCCTGCTGGTATTAGTGGCTATGCTTTGGGGCTTTTACAAATTACTTTACGGCATTCTATTAGGGCGTCTAAAACGCAACTATAAAGAATTAAGCAAACTAGAATTACGGGATTAGATCTCGATTAAATTCAGTTAAAACAAAAGCCTGTTTCTACCGAGACAGGCTTTCTTTATGCTCAAAGGTTTCCAAAATCAAAATTTACATTGCCTCAAGGCCACAAAGATTTAAGAAAATCATAATCTTTTTTAGCGCACCTTTAACAAGGCCTCGACTTATTTTTGTGACAAACAACCTATTATGCCCAAAACACTACCTGCGCTGTATTTTTTCCTTTTTGTAGTAGCTTCATTTTCACTTCAAGCTCAAGAATATACTACATCAACAATTAAGCAAACGATACAGGATTTTAAAAAGGATCCTCGTGGTCCCTATTTGCGTATCCGTTGGTTTTGTGAAGATGGTACGATGCGTGAACCCAAAGATCCTTGTCCAGAGGGTGTTGACGGCATACAGCACGCAAGCTACAAGAGCATTACAGAGGATTTAGCCGAAAAAAATCATCTATTTTTTGGTGAAATTTTAGCCGCCGCAGAACATAACGAGTTTTGGGACGAGGCCAATCAACAAAGCAGATTGAAACAATACCAGCTTAATAAATATTTACAAAGTGTAGATAATGGTTGGATTCTGGAAAAAGCACAATATTACCGTGGTGCAATTCAATCTGAAGATGAAGAAGCCTGGGGCATCGAATTTTATGAATGGCTTTTGAAAGATGACGCCCGCTTAGAAAAAAATTATTACCTCATTAGACAATCGCTAAAAGACATTCCTCATTCTGGTGACGACAATATCGCACAGCGTATGCGCAGTGAGTCAAAAGTGATCGCGGAAGAATTTCCTGAGTTTATGGATGTTCGCGTAAAAATTCACGGCCAGCCCGAAGTAAGCGACCTTGCTCTTGTGCAAAATTTCCGTCAGGAATATAACGACGAACTTACTCCGGAGCTTAAAGAGCAATTTGATGCGCTTGTCGCTACACTGAATGAGTACTATTCTCCAATCAACTTAGAGCGCTTAAAAAATGAGGTTTCAAGTATTAAAGGAGAATTTGACGTTAAATCGCAATTGCTTGATTTTACTACAGATTTTGACAACAATACACCCGCATACAACATCATCCCCGAGATCAGTGATCTTTTGTGCAACATTAGAACACAGATCACTCAGGTAAAAAAGGCTTCAGAACGCCTCACTCTTTTAGATGTATCCTTAAAACTAGAAGAAATGCTGCTGAAAAAAACAGCCGACTGGGAACCTGAAGACCTTCGTGAGTTACTAGAAAAAAACTATTATTTGAGTTATGCTACTGCCGGCACCGGACTTTTAGAAGTTTGGGAATGGGAAGAAGTAGCTTCGGTTATTGCTCCTATAAATTACACTACGGTTTCCTTGGCAGAATTGAATTCCATTTTAAATACTTCGCGTAGCATTGTGCAATGGAGTGCTGCGATGGCTAAAGCAAATTACGACGAAGTGGTAGCAAAATACACCGAATTTGAACCGCTTGCCGCGGGCTTTATTGATGATCGCGTGCGATCGTCGGTAGCGCTTCCGTTAGGAAAAACCGTAAGCGAGTTGGGTGATTTTATTTCAACCAAATCAAACCTAGAAAACGATGTGATGCAAATTGATGAGCAAAGCGCTATTCACGGGTTGAATCCGGGATACGCGATGGGCGAATTGGTTGTCGTCTCAGGAAATCCGGATGCGGTCGAAGTTTCAAATAAAAAGATCTACATCTTCAAGCGTCCACCTTCAGACCTAAAACCTGTGGCAGGAATCGCTACGGTAGATGAAGGGAACCTAGTTTCTCACGTACAGCTGCTCGCGCGTAACTTGGGCATTCCTAACGCAGCTGTAAGCGATAAAAATTTAGAAGATCTTGAAGCCTTTAATGGGAAAGACGTATTCTATGCCGTTTCAAGTAAGGGAACCGTGATCCTAAAACTCGCTGCTGCAATGACTTCTGAAGAACAAGCTTTATTTTCTACCGAAGAGCGCAATCAATCTAAAATTGCCGTTCCTATCGAAAAAATACAGCTAGACAAAAAGAGCATTCTCAATATGCGTGATATTGATGCTTCGGCCAGCGGAATCCTTTCTGGGCCCAAAGCTGCTAATCTGGGGCAACTCAAACAAATGTTTCCTGATCACGTGGTTGAAGGGCTCGTGATTCCTTTTGGAATTTTTAGAGATCACATGAATTTACCAATGCCTGGTCAGGGAAAAAGTTACTGGGAGTTTTTAACTGAAATGTTTCAAACTGCCGAAGCAAAACGAAAAGCAGGAACTCCAGAGTCGCAAGTGGTCGATTATCAACTCGCCAAGCTTGCTACTTTAAGAGAGGCGATCAATGCTATGGAATTGAAACCTTCATTCGTTACTGAATTGCGCAACGCCTTCTCTTCTATTTTTGGAAAACCTATAGGGCAAGCCCCTGTGTTTTTACGCAGTGACACTAATATGGAAGACTTAGAAGAATTTACCGGTGCAGGTTTAAATCTGACGCTTTTTAACGTAGTTGAAGAACAAAAGATCTTAGATGGTATCAAAAAAGTATGGGCATCTCCGTACACCGAGCGAAGTTTCAAATGGCGCCAGGTTTACCTTTCAAATCCTGAAAATGTATTCCCTTCCATTCTTGTGATTCCAAGTGTAGATGTAGATTATAGTGGTGTGATGATCACCAAAGGAATCAATGAAGGAACTGATGAAGATCTTACCGTTGCCTTTAGTCGTGGTGCCGGTGGAGCCGTAGATGGTCAGGCTGCCGAAACCCGATTGGTAACCTCAACAGAAAGCAAGTTACTCGCACCTGCTCGTCAACCGGATTTCATTCGTCTACCCGCATCAGGCGGAACTAAAGCCTATCAAACAGCTTTTGAATCTTCAATTCTCAACGAAAAGAATATTCAAAGCCTAAGAGAGGTTGCAGAGGAAATTCGTACCAAAATACCGCAAGAGACCAATAGCAATCCCAATTCAGCTTATGATGTAGAATTAGGATTCCAAAATGACAAATTGTGGCTATTTCAAATACGTCCTTTTGTTGAAAATAAAAATGCCTTGAGCAATGGATATCTTGATTCTATAGCTCCAAAAACAAATCCAGACGAATATATAGAAATGGACAGTAAGCTCTAAGTTTTCTGCAACCTCTTCTAATATTCTTATAAAAACTAACTATGAAAAAATTATTATTCTGCATACCTGTAGTACTTCTGGCACTAGCATTTGCCACGCCTGAAAGCTTCTACCCTATCGATGGTTATGAACGCACAGGGATAGATCGCCTGGCTTATTTGCAAAAATTGGTACGAGATAGCGTCGCCTATAATCGCATTCCACCTGGAGCTTATTATTCTATAGATGACATCAAACTGCGACTTACTCAAAAAAGAGACAGCGCAATTACCTATATGCAGGACGATCCCGAACTTCAGAAAAAAATTGGCGGGTTGTTTTACGGTTTAGATCAAAGCTATTCGATTTCGGTATTAGATATGACAGACAGTACCGATCTGAAATACGCTTCGCGCAACGAAACCCGAGGATATCAACCGGGAAGTGTGGGAAAATTAGCTATTCTTATTGCAATGTTTGATCAGCTTGAAAAATTATGTCCGGATGATTGGGGAGCTCGATTGAATTTACTCAAGTACAAGCGCGTAAAAGGTGGACCTTTTGCTGTTTACGATCACCATACCATTCCTGTTTATGATATTGAACAAGATAAATTAACACGCAGAACGGCACGCGAAGATGATGTTTTTAGCCTTTATGAATGGATCGATCATATGGTTGCCGTAAGTAATAACGGCGCTGCCAGTGTGGTGTATCGCGAAGCATTATTGCTGAAGGTTTTTGGTGAAAAATACTTTGACCTTACCGATGAAGAAGCTATGCAGTGGTTTAAAGATACAGACCGTGGCGAAGTAACCCGACTGGCCAATGAGGTTGTTAACGAACCCTTGAGAGCCATGGGCATCACCGAAGATGAGTGGAGACTGGGTGGCTTTTTTACTAATGGAGGTGAACGTTATGTAGGTCGTATGGGAGGTAGCATTGGCTCTCCTAAAGGCTTGATGAAGTTTTTAATAAATCTGGAACAAGGGAAAGCCGTTGATTCGCTTTCTAGTCTTGAGATGAAACGCATTATGTATCAAACCGAACGTCGTATACGCTATGCTTATTCGCACGATCTGGATTCAGCTGCTGTTTACTTTAAAAGCGGAAGTTTTTATAAATGTGATAAGAGCAAAGGTCCTTGCGGCGACTATGCAGGAAACGTATTTAATTATATGAATTCGGTGATTATTGTAGAGCATCCTGATGATGGGCCCAAGTATATCGTATGTCTGATGACCAATGTTTTGGGTAAAAATTCGGCTACAGATCATATGTATCTGGCAGGACGTATTGATAAAGCCTTGCAAGAACAAGTTGCTCAAAGCAGAGCGACAACTACAGGTCAATAAAACTAATTATATTTAAAATCTCGAAAACCGACGGTGTGTAACTGTCGGTTTTTTTATATCGGCTTTAACCTTTGTCATCTGATAAATAGCTACATTTACATCGTGTGCGATTTAATCGTAAAAGATATATTATGAAATACACTATTACCCAAAAAGTCTTTAGAATTATTCTAGGTGCTTTGATGGCCTTGGCCGGAATTGGTCATCTAACCTTTCAACGGCAGGAGTTTCAAGCTCAAGTCCCGCGATGGCTGCCTGACGATCCTGCTTTTATAGATTTTGTAGTTTTGGCATCAGGAGTTACCGAAATTCTGCTCGGTCTTTCGATGATCTTTCTTACAAAACACCGTATTAAAGTCGGTTTGATTCTAGCGATTTTCTATGTGCTCATATTTCCCGGTAATATTTCGCAATACACCAATGGCATTGATGCCTTTGGATTAGATACCGATCAAAAACGACTCATTCGCCTATTTTTTCAGCCGATACTAATCATATGGGCTTTATGGTCAACCGGTGCCCTCACTTATCTCAAAAACCTTAAAAACAAAGACTAATGCATTTTTATGATTTAGAAGCAAAAACGCTTCAAGGGAACACTATTCCTATGGCTACCTTTAAAGGAAAAACGGTAATTGTGGTAAACACTGCAAGTAAATGCGGCTTAACCCCGCAATATGAGGGGCTGGAAAGCTTATACCAAAAATACAAAGACGACAGACTCGTAATCCTTGGATTTCCTTGTAATCAATTTGGTAATCAAGAACCCGGTGCAGCTGAAGAGATAAGTGAGTTTTGTCAAGTAAACTATGGGGTTAGCTTTACCATGTTTGACAAAATTGAAGTAAATGGAAGCAATACACATCCTATTTTCAAATACTTAAAATCTGAATTAGGAGGTATCTTAGGCAGTAAAATCAAATGGAACTTCACCAAGTTTCTCCTTGATAAAAAAGGGAATCCGGTAAAACGATTCGCTCCAATAACCAAGCCTGAAAAGATGGAAGCATCGATAAAAAAGCTACTTTAAATGGAAGATGCTTCAGTATTACATCTTAAAAATCAGTTTTGTTTTCCGCTTTATGCAGCGTCAAGACTTACCACAAAGCTTTATGCGCCAATACTCAAAGCTCTAGAGCTCACCTATCCACAATATTTGGTGCTTATGGTGCTGTGGGAAAATGATCAACAAACGGTAAATGCAATAGGTAATTGCTTGCTTTTAGAATCGAACACGCTTACTCCTTTACTCAAACGTTTAGAACAAAAACAGCTTTTACAACGTACGCGCTCCAGTAAAGATGAACGAGTTGTCACAGTAGGACTTACTCAAAAAGGGATTGACCTGAAACAAAAAGCGCTTAGCATTCCACAGCAAATAACTGCTTTATTTGAAGACACAACACTAGAACCTAAAAACCTAGAAAACTTTTATCAAACACTGTATAAATTGATCGATGCTTTAAAAGAAAAAACTGCTTAGCTAGGCTTTTGCGTTTCGATAAGTGATGGCTGCAATTTCTTTAAAGCTAAAGATGCAAAAGAACGCACATCTTTGTTTTTTGCGGTGATCTTCAATTCGGCTAAAAGTGGTAAGAAAGAAGTATCTCCCAAAAACTGAATTAAATAAATCACGGGCAGTCGTAAATTACCATCACCCACTTCAATGAGTTTGATAAGCGCTTTATTAAAGCTGATGTCATCGTCTTCTAAGATCTCGTGATACACATCTGCATCTTCAATGATCGCAAGTTCTAACAAGGGTAAAAGGCTATGTTTTAATTTTGGTGAAAGAATATTATCTAAAAATTCTATAGCGTTGGCACGGGTATCTCGATCTTCACTTAAAAACCCTTTATACGCTACATCAAGATCTTTACGATCATAATACACGGCAAGCATTTGAAAAATAGTCTCGACCCGTAATTTCAGTTGTCGATCCAGAACTTCGAGAAGTCCTTCCCGAGCCTGAATTAATTCGGTATGATCATCTTCTGGCAAACGTTGGTATGCCTCTGCCTTAAAGTTATTCCTGATCACTTTTTTACTGCTAATAATATCACGATACTCAAAGGTGAATATTAGTAATTGCCTGAATATACTCTTTGGAAAATAATTGAGTTTTGGGTTTTTACCCTTCAGCTTATATAAGGATTTTGAAGCTGCACGTCTTATCAGGTTATCGCGGCTACGTAAAAGACTCAATAGAATGCGCACTGAAGCTTGCGTCTCAAAGGTCTGAATAACAGCGGGTATATATTTTTTAGCGCTGTTTTTTATCTTCTTTTCAGCTTCTCGTTGTAATAAGATTTCACTTATTGAATCTCCATAAGCAATAAGTGCAGTGATTGCATTCTTTCGATACTGTTTAACGGTAATAAAATCTATAAGCGCATCAATAAACATGGGCTCTTTAGAAATTCCTGCTGCATTTATCGCGTGACTTACAATAAGTGGATTGCGATTATTAAAGTTTACTGATATAAATGAATAAAATTGAGGTATTTGTGCATATCCGATAGACTCGAGCAAAAATGACAATTCTTCAGGTCGATGATCACTGTCTGGAAGTTCAAGCTCTGCCAGCCACAGCTCAATGCGTAATTCTAAATTATAACGCGCTGCGACTTTACGATTGTGCCGGGATTCTTTAGACAAACATAATAATGCGGCGTGGGCTATATAATCGCTACTATGGTTAAGATAACTATCAAATATGCGGCTGTCATTTAATGATGTATGGGTAATAAGGTAATTCATTGCTGCATATACAACCTCATCATCTTTTAAATGCACCATATTACGCACGGCTTCAAGCGCAGTACCTTCCGGGTAATGATACAATTGATTGATTGCTGCAATCTTAACGGCATCATTATCGTGCTCTAATAAAGGAATAATTTTATCCTTCAGTATTTTGGCATTTCTAGGGTTTAAATGATCGAGATAATTTGCAATCTGATCTGGATCCCCTCCGCTTAGAATACGCCTTCCTATCTCAAGGGGCGACTTCCGTTTACGTTTTGTACCTCCGGGCACTTGCACTGCTTGTTTGAGACTCTGTCTAAAACTTTTAAAATAAGATTCTCGCACTTTGAAAATTCCGACAATCCAGACTAAAATCAAAAATAGAATGATCACCGTCACGTAGTTTGAAGATAGCGATAATCCCTTGATGACAAAGATCAGCAAGCAACCTGCAATTCCCGTAGCTACACTATCTACCACTACATCAATAAATGATTTTGTGCGGTTCTTAACCTCCAGAGGCACCGGTACCATAGCAAGTTCTGTCGCTGCCTTATTTACCGACTGTTTTAAACTTCCGTCTAAACCTTTAATAATAATGAGCACCCAAAGTTCTGGGAATGTCAAAAACAATAAAGAGCCTAACGCAATTCCCAATGGAAGAATTAGTAACGAACTATTAACTCCTAACTTTTCTACAACTCTATTGGTTAGAAATAATTGAATCCCTAAAGAAACTAGATTGAATGTTGAAAACCAAAACCCAAAAAAGGATGCTAATTGATCGGCATCAGGTATCGCTTTACTTGCAAAATCACTGAATTGATAATCAACAAGCTTTGCTACAATAACTCCTAAACCGATGATTAACGCGAGAAAGGTTAAGTGCTTTGATTTTAATAAAATTTTGAACGCAGTATCTCCTAAAATCTTTTGCGATCCTATAGATACCGAACCTCTGCTTACATAGCCTTTTTTATAAATTAAGCTAAGAAGCGGGATACATGCAATTATAAATAAGGCGGCGACCAGTAACATATTTCCGTTACCAATTAAAGGTACGAGCAATGTGGTTAGGTAACCACCAAAAATTCCACCTGCAATTGCTCCAGAACCAATAAACCCAAACAAACGTTTGGCTTCACGTGCATTGAAAACCATATTTGCCAGTAACCAAAACTGACTCGTGGTAAGCACGGCGAAAATTCCGCTAATTACATAAAACGTATAAAGTACCGCACCACCAATAGCATTTACTTTATATAATATGCACAACAAAATAAATGCTAAAGCAAAAAATACCAGAGACACAATAATGATGCGTCTCAGCGAATAGCGCCGTACCGCTTGATTGTAAAAGTAAGACGTAACAATTGCTGTAGCTGCAATAAGTAAATAACCAAAAGCTAAATTATCGGCACCTAAGCCCTTAATGAATAAGGCATTTACCGTAGGTTTTACAATTAGAAGAATGGTTATAATCAAAAAGACGTATAACTGCATGAAAAAAGAGATGGTTATCTCACCATCTCTTATATTAAACGTCTTTTTAAGAAATTTTCTAATCACCTACATTGCCAGCACCCTTTGTAGCACTTGCAAGTAAAGTTCGAGATTTTTGAATAGCTTTTTCTACAGGAAATACTAAATTTCTTATAATTTGTTCTCCATTAGGATCTTCAACAAGAGCTACTAAAATATATCTGCGACCATTATCTCCCCATACAAGAATAGAGTCTGAGTGATATTGTTTCCAAGAACCCGATTTTCTAAACAAACGCGCATTAGGTGCAATACGCTCTAGCGTGTTTACAAACTTGTGATGAAGCGAAGGATTCTCCATAATATCAAGCATCGCTTTAGAACGCTCTGGGCTAACCAATTTTCCGGTTACTAATTTGTAATAAAATCTACAAACTTGCTCTGCAGTTGCGGCGTGACTTAAACCTTTCATAGGATCAGGTCTACGCTCTCCGGCAGCCGCATAGCGTTTTCCTACCCAAAGACCACCACCTTTGTTCTGATCGTATAACTTATAACGGTCACTGGTAAGTACACTAGAAATTTTATCGTAGCCTAAACGATCGATCATACGCGTACTAGCCTGGTTGTTTGATTTACTAATCATCAACCACATGTCTTTTTTGATTTCTGCTGTTTCTTTCAACTCACCTTTTTCAATAGCATCCATCGCCGAAAGCAAAATAGCGATCTTAGGCAAGCTCGCAGCATACATCATCTCATCACCATTAAGACCAGCATATTGAATCGCATTAGGATCATCAAGACTTACAATACCCACTGCCATACGTTTTTGATCTACAAGACGCTTCATCGTAGGATCTTTTGAGATCTGATTGTATAGTTGCGAGGTTAATACAGAACTATTGAAATCTTCAAGCGGTGCATCTACGCATTCTTTGAAGGGAAGTTCTTGAGCATTTATTTTTGAAGTTACTGCTACTACTAGCAATATTAGGGCTAAACTTAGTTTTCTCATAAACAATTTTTGGTCTGATTGATTTTGGGCTTTAACGCAAAGTTTACATTAATAGTATGCAAAGGTTAAAGAAAAATCAACACAAATTCAACATTTAACATTCTTTACTTTAAATAGTTGCAAGCGCTATGCCAAAGAAATGTTAAAAGGCAAGTTTCTGTAAAACTATGGCCAAAATCTAAGAATCGCCCTGATAGCCCCAGCGTCGTGTTTGGTTGAGCTCTTCTTCTTTTTGAAGTTCTTCTTGGGGAATTACTTTTAAGAAAGATGGATGTTGCTCGATCGCATATTCAATCATCTCTACAATATCTTCGACACTATCATTTTGATAATCGATATCCAGAGGCTTTTTGATTTCCATAGTTTGAAGAATTCCGCGCTTTTTGATACGAATGCCCTTTTTATCAAAAGATCTTCTAAAACCATCAATTACAATGGGAACCACAACAGGCTTGTACTGTTTTATGATGTGTGCGGTACCTTTTCTAATAGGTTTCCAAGGTTTTGTAGTGCCTTGCGGAAACGTAATCACCCAACCGTCGTGGAGTGCAATTCCTATATTTTCGGTATCACTTAAGTTTACGGGACGGTCGATCTCTTTCCCTTTTGAGCGCCAGGTACGACTTACTGAAACAGCACCGGCATAAGCCATAATACGCGGTAATAAGCCGCTACGCATAGTTTCACTTGCCGCCACGTAGTAAATATTCAATTTGGGTTGCCATAAATAGCCCACATTTTTTATGCTATCTACTCTCCCACTCAAGCTGGCATTAAATACGTGAAACATAGCAACCACATCTGCAAAATAGGTCTGATGATTGGATACAAACAGCACATTGGTCTCCGGTAAATCTTTTATAATTTCTGAACCTTCAATCTGCAACGCATTAAAACCACGGTAGCGCCTGTGCGACATCACACCGGCTACGCGGATTAACCACTTCTTAATGAAGTCGTAATGCCCAAAGGGATTGGTTTTAAAAATTGCCATAAGTTATGTTCTGTAATATGCTGATTATTGCGGAATATAAAATTAATACTTCAAATTCTACTCCTCAAAATTAATCTAATTGTTGAAGGGCCCATTTTACTTCACTCAACATCATAGCTGTCGCGCCCCAAACTACGTGCTCTGCAAGATAAAAAGCGGGGACATCGAGCATCGTCCCGTAGGAAGTGTCAATACGCTGTGTAATCACACTTTTATCATCTAAGAATTGTTTCAGCGAGACTTCTAAAATTGCTTCTACTTCAGCCTCTTCTTTAATAAAACGTGGAGTTTCTTTTACATAACCTATAAAAGGCTGAACCCAGAAGTTACTTGGTGGTATATAAAGTTTAGTGAGTTTTTTCACGACTTCAATTTCGCTTTGCGCGAGACCAACCTCTTCTTCAGTTTCCCTTAAGGCGGTATGTTTAATGCTTTGATCTAAAGTTTCGGCTTTACCACCAGGAAATCCTACTTGATTACTATGTACTCCTTTATAGGTCTTTCTCAAAATAAGCACCAGCGTAGTCTCTCCTTCAGCATTAGGATAAAAGACCGCCATTACTCCGGCCCAACGCGGATTTTTTGCCTCAATATCCATTTCACTCAATGCGCGAATGCGTTCATCAGGTGCCATTTCAAATTGTGCCTCTTGCCCAAGTAATTGCAAATTGCTTAATTTTGGCATTCTTTTTAAAAACTCATCAAACTGCATATATGCGTACTTCTGTTTACTTATTCCTTAGTTTTTTAATGCTGATAGCAGCCGGTTGTGAAGATAAAAAAACAAAAGAAAAACCTGAGGAATCGCAAACCGTTGAAAAAGTAATAGATAGCACTCCTGAGCAAAAAGCAAAGGCAGAAAATGAGCGTTTAAAGAAAAAAGCCGGATCAATTATAGAATCTCAGGCAGAGTTAATTCCGTTTTTAACCGAATACGGTAAAAACAATCCGGAGACACGAGCTCGAATTTCTACAGAGTTTGGAGATATAGACATTCAGCTTTATAGAGATACTCCTTTGCATCGTGCTAATTTTGTGCTGCTAGTAAAGCAAGGCTATTTTGATGATACGATGATTCATCGTAACGCAATAGATTTTGTTGTGCAAGGCGGAAACAGTGACGGTTATGAAACTCCCAAAAAACGCCAGCGTATAGGAAATTATTTAATTCCCAATGAAGCTAGCCCAAATCACACTCACGTGCGTGGAGCGTTTTCTGCAGCAAAATATCTAGAGCAAAATATTAGTGACGCTTCGTCTCCTTTTGAATGGTTTATTGTCGTTCCTGAGCGTGGCGCGCATCACTTGGATGGAGAACATACGGTTTTTGGTCGTGTTACCAGCGGAATGGACGTAGTTGACGAAATCAATAAACTGAAGACCGATGATAACGAATGGCCAATTAAAAATGTCTATCTCGAAGTGAAGTTGCTGGATTAATCCTTAAAAATCCCGGTTTCTAACCCATCTAAACTGGTTTGGTTTTTATCGGTCCAATATTCTTTGATGCCACTTTCTCCTTTTTGTTCTGCCCAAACTTTCAGCGTTTCGCGCTCCCCTTTATAGTCCATAAATGGAACACCAAAACCGCAAGAAGTTTGAACCAGATCAATGTTCAGTTTGAAGATTTGTCTGGAGCCTGCTGTTTCCTCAAAATAGTTGATGTATTCTGAAAATGCGTGATCGCGCTCGTGAAACACTTCAGCCTCGCCATACAATCGTAGAATAAGCGGATTTTTCTCAAAAGAGCAAAACATAATCGTCATACGTGAATCTTCGAGCATATGTGCTGCGGTCTCATTTCCGCTTCCGGTAAGATTAAGCCAAAGTACTTCCTGATCATTCAATACATAGAAGGTGGCCATTCCTTTGGGCGAAATATTCACACGCCCTTTTGCAGCAGCGGTGCCTACAAAGAATATTTTTTGCTGCTTTATAAAATCTTGTAATGCCTGCGTAAGTTGCGGAAGCTTTTTGCCCATGACTCGATGTTTTTATAAAACTACAAAAGTAATGCGTAGTCTGTTACAGTTCTGACTTGCTATAAATTGAGGGTAATTGAACCTCATAGATAACCGCAAGCGTACGTATAATTACGACCAAAAGCCCTGAAAGAATGGCATTAATTCCGGGAGCTATACCATAATGATGTAATATTACATACAGCGCTCCTCCTGCGATACAAGCACTCGCATAAATTTCCTTTCTAAAAATCACCGGGATTTCATTACATAGAATATCGCGTATCACACCGCCAAAACAAGCGGTTATGGTACCCAAGGCTACACAAATTACCGGATCAAGATTGATGAGTAAGGCAATTTCTACACCAGTCACCGTATACAGCGCAATCCCTATGGTATCAAACAAAAATAAAGAGCGGCGTACGTAGCGTAACTGCTTTCTGAAGATTATACCTACGATTGTGGTTAAAACAATGATGTAGACAAAAGTCGAATCAAGCAACCAAGACACCGGAGATTTCCCAATTAACAAGTCTCGCAAAGTACCACCACCCACTGAGGTTACTGTAGCAATTATAAGAATCCCAAAAAGATCCATGCGTTTTTTAGTCGCAGTGATCACCCCGGAAATCGCAAAAGCAATAGTCCCTAAAATGTCTATTATGCTTGCAATATTTTCCATTACTCCTGAGTATAGTAATTATAATCTTTGAGTACGCGATCAACAAAACTTAACGGAGTTTCTTCAGGTGTTACTTGCATCGTAGTTGACAACTTTTGACTCAGTTTAAGGATAACATTATGCTTACCAAATCTGCGTGCCTCGGTGTAGATCGTTTTTATTTTTTGCATATCGGCATCAGTAAAAACAGTGACCTGAGGATATTTTGGCACATAATCTTCTTCAATTGTCTCTAGAATAGTATGACTCAATTGCACTTTTTTACGCTCTGTGATTACGGTAGTTCCGGCAGCGATATCTCCTAAACGTTGCCCTTTTCCATTTAAAAGAATGGTAAAAACAGCTACTCCGCCAGAGGTAAGAGTGATGTCTATTGTACGCATCAACCAGCGCACAAAGTAACTACCGAAGCCTGGTTTTGATCCGTCAATTTTAACCACCCGTAAACCTAAAGCTGCTTTTCCCGGAGTACGCCCGTCCCAAAAGGATTCTAACAATAAAAAGTATAGAAATGAAGGAATCCCGATAAGCATAAAGTAGATATTGATCGATCCATTTGTATTAGAATCCAAGCCGAAGGCAGAAAGCAAATAGATAGAGGCAATCCAGTAAGCTCCTAAAATCAAAAGGTCTATCAAGTAGCCTAAAATACGATCACCAATTCCTGCAACTTGCTGCTGAATGCTCACGTTTTGTGCAGTTTCTATTTGAAAATTATCCATTAAATTGCTTTCTTTACTCGGTAACCGAGGTTTAAAATACGTTTAAGATGGCCTCAATATAAAATTACGCAGAGAAATAACTTTGCATAATCTACTATTCTTTTATCTTTGAACGATACCCCTCACTAAAAACGGTACTACCGCAATTTTGGTGAGATTTCAATATTTCAGTTTATGCGCGAGGCGGCTTTCGTGAAGCAAAATAAGGACAAATGGATAAGATTTGAAAACGTTCTGTCTGGGAATCAAATAGATTTATCACCAGACGAACTTTCAGCTTTATATCTTGAAGTTACAGATCATTTAAGTTTTGCCAAGACCTTTTATCCGCAAAGTAAAACCACGCAATACTTAAATCATCTCGCTTCACAATCCCATCAAAAAATTTATAAAACCAAGCGCGAATCCAGTACCCGCTTTATCACTTTTTTTACTGAAGAGTTTCCGTTGCTGATGTTCAACTATCAGAGACAGCTTTTGATTTCTTTTTTAGTTTTTGCCCTGTTTTGCATTGTAGGTGCTTACAGCGCTGCTACAGACGGCGCTTATGTACGTACCATTCTTGGTGATGCCTATGTTAATATGACTCTTGAGAATATTGCCGATAATGACCCGATGCGCGTGTATAAAGAAATGAATGAGGTCGAAATGTTTATGGGGATTACGGTAAACAATATTAAGGTAGCCTTAATGGCATTTATTTTCGGAATTCTATTGAGTTTAGGCTCGCTTTATATTATGATGCAAAACGGAATAATGCTGGGTTCCTTTCAATATTTCTTCTACGATAAAGGCTTGCTTTGGGAGTCTATGCGCACGATATGGATACACGGTACCATTGAGATTTCGGTTATTATTATTGCCGGTGCCGCGGGCTTGGTTCTAGGAAATGGAATTTTATTTCCAGGCACGTATTCGCGGCTCGAGTCTTTTAAACGCGGTATGAAAGACGGCTTAAAAATCGTGGTGAGTACGATTCCGTTTTTTATCATTGCCGGTTTTCTCGAAGGATTTGTCACCCGCCATACCGAAATGCCCGATTGGCTAGCGATCTTAATTATCTCAATTTCTTTGTTACTAATTTTATTTTACTACGTCGTATACCCTAGAATACGTTATAAAAAACAACTACACGCTTTAGATGAAAGAACTGATTACCTTTAAAAAACAACGCGAGTTAGGCGACATCATTACAGATACTTTTAAATTCATTCGGCTAGAATACAAACCTTTATTTAAGGCGCTTTTGCGTAATGCTGCTATTCCATTTTTGATATTGATAGGTATTTCGGCATATTACACCGGTGTTACTACAGATATCTCAATACTTGATAACGGGTCTTTTAGTTTTGTAAGCTTCTTTCTACCTGCCCTTGCCATGTTTATTGCGATGTTTTTTTATTATGGTGTACTTTACGGGACCGTTTTGAACTACATCAAATTATATATAGATCATCAAGGCACGGTGGATCAAGACGAACTTAAAACACATGTGAGAGCCGATCTGGGGAGCTTAACCGGACTTACCTTTTTAATCGTAATTATGATTTCTTTTGGTATGATGCTTTGCTTCTTACCCGGTGTTTACGTTGCTGTACCTTTATCACTAACCTGGGCCATACTTGTATTTGAAAATAAAGCTGTGGGAGACTCTATTTCAGACAGTTTTAAACTTATAAAAAACGAATGGTGGATCACCTTTGCGACAATGTTTGTCCTTGGTCTTTTGCTTTATATCGCGAATATTGTGTTTTCACTGCCGGTAATCATTTACAGTGTTGCCAAAGGATTTCTTTCGGCTGAGACGATCTCACAAGGCGACATGTCTAGTATGTTTGATTGGGTTTACGTTTCACTAAGCGTGCTTTCTTCGGCAGTACAATATATTTTGGCAGGGATTTTTGCCGTGGCTGTCGCTTTCATTTATTACAATCTGAATGAAAAGAAAAACCAAACCGGTACTTTTGAAGCCATTGAAAGTATTGGTTCTGACCATTAATGATCAAAAAACTAATTTACATACTCGTTTGTTTTTTTTCTTTTGCAGGTTTTGCTCAAACCCCGGGTGATTCTACCGCAACAGAAAAGCAAATAATCTATGACGATAGCCAGGTGGCTCCGGTTTATTTTGATGAACAAGCCATCGATGAATATCGGCAAGATGACTCCTTTGATTATGTAGCTTTTGTTCCGCCAGATACTATTTGGACACGTTTTAAAACCTGGTTAAACGATCTTTGGTCTTCTTTTATTGAATGGATTTTACAAGGAAGCGAAGCCACAGGTATTTTAGGCTTTTTAGTTTCTGCCCTACCCTATTTGATCATTCTTGCGGTTGTAGGTTTACTCGTGTGGTTGTTTATGCGTATAGATCTCGCCGGATCACCGCTTAAAAAAGACAGTTTAAATAAGGTTATACTTTCTGATGAACAAGAGATCATTGAGACTCAAAATATTCAAGAGCTCATAGATGCTGCCCTAAAAGCGCAAAATTATCGCCTTGCGGTGCGCTTTTATTATTTACTCTTACTACAAAAACTGGCACAAAAAGACATCATCGACTGGCAAGTACAAAAAACAAATGCCGACTATGTTTACGAGATTAAAAACGAGGTACTGCGCACAGATTTTACCAGACTCACGCGTATTTATGATTTTATCTGGTATGGTAATTTTGAAGTAAGTCAAAACGCCTTTTCAAAGGCAGAACAAGAATTCAAAAAAACAACTTCGAGTCTATGAGCAAGCGCTATAAGATAATGGCCGGAGTTTTAATTGCATTTCTTGCAGTTCTAATTTTAGCTGAAGCTTCACAACCCGAGCCTATAAATTGGTTTCCGGGTTATGGAAAACAGGATAAAATTCCTTTTGGAACCTATGTTTTCTATGAGCAGCTTCCTGAGGTTATCGACGCAGAAAGAATTGAGGAAGTCAACATTCCGCCTTTTGAGTTTTTGCTAGACACTACGATTCCTAAAGGAAGCTCTTATTTTTTCGTTAACGGAAACGTATATAACGATGCTTCAGAAAGCAATAAAATACTACAATGGGTAGGTGAAGGAAACACCCTTTTTGTTTCGGCTAAATCTATAAGTCAAACAATTTTAGACAGCCTTTGGTTAAACCTCAGTTATTACAGCGAGACCGCTAATCTGAAGAAAAGACCTCTAGTGAATTTCACAAATCCACGGTTGAAAGCAGCGCGTCCCTTCCGCCTTAACAAGGATGTAGGAACGGTTTATTTTGATGAAATCGACACCCTTAGAACTACAGTACTTGGTGAATTTGATTTAATACGAGACGATGATTCTTCGCAGATCAAAAAGCCTAAAATCAACTTTATAAAAACACCTTACAAAGAAGGAACGGTGATTTTACATACTTTTCCAGAAGCTTTTACCAATGTTTTCATGTTAGACAGTCTTAACGCTAATTACACAGCAAAAGTCTTGTCTTACCTCCCACAACAAGGAAAGGTTTATTTTGATCAATATTATAAAAACAGTAAATCGTATGCTGTTTCACCATTGCAACTTATCTTGACCAATAAATACCTCAAATGGTCTTGGTATTTGCTTGCACTCGCTGCTTTGCTTTGGGTAGTTTTTGAAGGTAAAAGAAAACAACGCAGCATTCCTATTATAAAACCGTTACCCAACAAGACCTTAGATTACACCAGAACTATTGCCGGAATGTATCTTGACAAAAAGGACAACAGGCAAATTGCGATGCATCAAATCAATCATCTGCTGGAATATATTAGGAGCTCCTATTCGTTAGCTACAGAACGTTTGAATCTTGAATTCATAGAAAAGCTAAGTGCAAAAAGTGGCAGAGATCAAAATCAAATAAAAACACTCATAGATTACATGGTCCTGATACGACAGAAGGCTGAAGTGAGCGAAGACGAACTTATAAAGCTGAATACGCTTATAGAAAATTTTAAAAACACCCATTAATTATGGAAGACGAACATAAAGAACCTGAAAACCAAAATCTAAATACACCACAGGATTCCACAGATGAAACTTCAGAGAATTTAGAGTTTCAGAGCAGAATTCCGCTAGAAGAGTTACGTGATAACGTAGCTGCTTTAAAAGCTGAATTGGCTAAAGTAATCGTGGGGCAGCACGAGTTTATAGAACTATTGATCGTTGCCTTGCTTTCTGATGGTCACGTTTTGATCGAAGGTGTACCGGGAATTGCAAAGACAGTTACAGCAAAACTTTTTGCAAAAACCTTAAGTACCGGTTTTAGCCGAATACAATTCACACCAGATTTAATGCCCAGTGACGTCTTGGGAACTTCGGTATTAAATATGAAAACCAGTGATTTTGAGTTTAAACACGGACCTATTTTTTCAAACATTGTGCTTATTGATGAGATTAACCGCGCGCCGGCAAAGACACAAGCAGCACTTTTTGAAGTGATGGAAGAACGCCAGATCACTATCGACGGGCATCGTTATGATCTAGAAAAACCCTTTATGGTTTTGGCCACTCAAAACCCTATTGAGCAAGAAGGAACTTACGCCCTGCCAGAAGCACAGCTTGACCGTTTCTTATTTAAGATCAAAGTGAATTATCCCGACCTTGAAGACGAGATCGAGATTCTAAAATCACAAAACGAACGTACGGGCACACAAGCCGAAGCGATCAATAGTGTGCTGTCTCCAGAGAAACTTCAAGAATACCGTGAACAAACCCGTAAGATTCTTGTAGAAGAAAAAATCCTTAATTACATCGCATCGATTACAGTCAAATCACGTACCCATCCGCATTTATATTTAGGTGGATCTCCTCGTGCTTCGTTGTCGATTATGAATGCTGCAAAAGCATTCGCCGCGATTGCCGGTAGAGATTTTGTAACTCCTGAAGATGTAAAGCGATCAGTAACTCCGGTTATGCGGCATCGTGTGATTCTCTCCCCAGAACGAGAAATGGAAGGTATGACACCGGAAACAGTGATCGACATGCTAGTTCAATCTGTTGAAGTCCCTCGTTAGTGCGCATCATCAACTTCATAAAACACTTATATCTCGGCAAGCGTGTATTTTTTATACTCGCTGCCCTTATTGTGCTGTTTCTTTTTTCCTATTGGTGGCACAGCCTTTTCAGCATTGCTCTCTTAGGTGCCTTTTTCCTGAGTATTGCTTTCCTGTATGATGTGATCATTCTTTTCAGAAAAAAAGACGCAGTTAGCGCTTCGCGAAAACTTCCCGAGAAATTTTCTAATAGTGATCTTAATGAAGTTCCCTTAGAAATTCAAAGCAAGTACAGCTTCAATACACGTTTTTCTGTGATTGATGAGATTCCTGTTCAATTTCAAAAACGAGATTTTTTAAAAATCGGAAGCATTCCGCCCCGCGGAAAAACCATATTAAACTACCAACTAAGACCTGTAGAACGTGGAGTCTACACTTTTGGACGTCTTAATATTTACATTTCCTCTCCATTAAAACTTGCCAAACGCAGATTTACCTTTGGCAAAGATCAAGAGGTCAAAGTATATCCTTCGTTCATTCAGATGAAAAAATATGCTTTTCTGGCTATTGACAATAAGCTGACACAATTTGGTCTCAAAAAAATCAGACGCATCGGTCACACGATGGAGTTTGAGCAAATTAAAGAATACGTGAGTGGAGATGATGTGCGCACCATAAACTGGAAGGCAACAGCAAAACGCGCAGAACTGATGATCAATCAGTTTCAAGATGAAAAATCGCAACCGGTTTACTCGATCATCGATGCCAGCCGGGTAATGAAAATGCCTTTTAATGGCCTTACCCTACTCGATTATGCGATAAACAGTTCGCTTGCCTTTAGTAATATCGCTTTGAAAAAAAACGATAAAACCGGATTGTTAACCTTCAGCAATACCATACACAATCATCTTTCTGCAAGTAGTAAAAAAACACATTTAAATACTATTCTTGAGGTACTTTACTCCATCTCTACAAACTTTTTAGACAGTGATTTTGGAAGACTTTATGCCGAAGTAAAACGTAAAATCACGCATCGCAGCCTCCTGCTGTTGTACACTAATTTTGAACATAGCAGCGCAATGCAGCGCCAATTGCCTTATCTCAAAGGTATTTCGCGAAAACATGTTTTAGTTGTTATCTTTTTTGAAAATACAGAACTTGAAGATCTAATTGCTAAAAAAGCGCAAAACACACCGGAAATCTATCATAAGACGATTGCTCAAAAGATGGATTATGAGAAAAAACTTATGGTTAAAGAACTTGAAAGAAACGGAATTCAAGCGGTTCTTACTAAACCGAAAGATTTGACTGTAAATACCATCAACAAATATCTCGAGATTAAAGCACGTGGTATACTGTAAACCGGTTTGAAAGAACAATTACTTTTTAAGAAATCATCTTACACTTTTTAGACTAAAAAATAGCTTGTAAATTTTTGATTTACTCCTATCCTATTTTCTACTGAAACCCCTTATCTTTGCAGCCTAAATTTTTACTATGATCCAAGTTACTTTGCCAGATGGCAGTGTAAAAGAATTTGAAAGCGGAACAACGCCTTTTGATGTTGCAAACAGCATAAGTGCCGGACTTGCCCGCAATGTTATTTCTGCCAAATACAATAATAAAACTATTGAAATTACCACGCCACTTACCGAGGATGGCGCACTGGTATTGTTTACTTGGAATGATGATGAAGGTAAAAAAGCCTTTTGGCATTCTTCGGCGCATATACTTGCACAGGCGTTAGAAGAATTATATCCTGGTGTAAAACTCACTATAGGACCTGCGATAGATAAAGGATTTTATTATGATGTAGATCTGGGAGACCGTTCGCTTAGTGAGAATGATTTCAAGAAGATCGAAAATAAAATGCTTGAAATCGCTCGCGGAAAGCACGAATTCTCAATGCGCAGTGTATCTAAAGCAGATGCGCTTGAGATGTACAAGAAGCAAGACAATCCTTATAAAGTAGAATTGATCGAGAACCTGGAAGACGGTACGATCACCTTCTGCGATCACGATACCTTTACAGATTTATGTCGTGGTGGGCACCTGCCAAACACCGGCTTTGTAAAAGCGGTAAAATTGATGAGTGTTGCGGGAGCATATTGGAGAGGAGATGAAAACAAACCGCAGCTTACGCGTGTTTATGGAATTTCATTTCCGAAGCAAAAAGATTTAAAAGAATATTTAGAATTACTTGAAGAAGCAAAAAAACGCGATCATAGAAAACTAGGAAAAGAGCTTCAGCTTTTTACTTTTTCGCAAAAAGTTGGTCAAGGTCTGCCATTATGGCTGCCTAAAGGTGCCGCTTTGCGTGAACGCTTAGAAAACTTTTTAAAAGCTGCTCAGAAAAAAGCAGGTTACGAGATGGTCGTTTCTCCACACATTGGCCAGAAAGAGCTTTATGTAACTTCTGGGCATTATGCAAAATATGGAGAAGACAGTTTTCAGCCTATTACTACTCCGGCAGAAGGTGAAGAGTTTTTACTAAAACCTATGAACTGCCCACACCACTGCGAGATTTTCAATGCCACGCAGTGGAGTTATAGAGACTTACCTAAGCGCTTTGCAGAATTTGGTACGGTATACCGCTATGAGCAAAGCGGTGAATTACACGGACTTACACGAGTACGTGGATTTACGCAAGATGACGCACATATTTTCTGCACACCAGATCAACTGGATGATGAATTTATGAAAGTGATCGATCTTGTTCTTTATGTTTTTGGTTCATTAGGTTTTGAAAACTTTACTGCTCAAGTTTCTTTAAGAGACCCTGAGAATAAAGAAAAATATATTGGTACTGACGAAAATTGGGCAAAAGCCGAAAATGCGATTATCAATGCAGCAAAGGCTAAAGGTTTAAACTATGTTGTAGAAACCGGAGAAGCTGCATTCTACGGACCTAAACTAGATTTTATGGTAAAGGATGCCTTAGGTCGCAGTTGGCAGTTAGGAACCATTCAAGTAGATTATAACCTTCCTGAGCGTTTTGAACTTTCTTATAAAGGCAGTGATAATGAAGAACATCGTCCGGTTATGATTCATCGTGCACCTTTTGGAAGTATGGAGCGTTTTGTAGCAATATTGTTGGAGCATACCGGTGGAAATTTCCCATTATGGCTTATGCCTGAACAAGCTACAGTGTTAACACTCAGTGAAAACTATGAGAATTACGCGCAAAATGTATTAACTTTGCTCGAGAATCACGATGTTCGCGCCACGATTGATGATCGTGGAGAAACCATGGGGAGAAAAATCAGAGAAGCAGAAATGCAAAAAACTCCTTATATGTTAATTATTGGTGAGAAAGAAGCTAATGATGGTACGGTTTCTGTACGTAAACATGGTGGAGAGGATTTAGGAACAATGACCGTTGCAGATTTTGCAAAAATTATTGAAGCCGAAATCGCTCAGACATTAAAAAAGTTTGAAGTTTAATTAAAATTTTATAGCCATAGCAATACGTAGAAAAAGATCAAGAGGACCAGCAAGAGTCCAAAAGCAAGACCAACACAATATCAACCAAAAAATTCGTGCACGTGAGGTGCGCCTTGTTGGCGATAATGTAGAAATGGATATTTATCCTACCAGTAAAGCACTGGAAATCGCTCAAGAATTGGAGCTTGATTTGGTGGAAATTTCACCAAATGCAAATCCTCCGGTTTGCAAGGTAATGGACTACAAAAAGTTTGTTTACGAGCAAAAGAAACGTGAAAAAGCCATTAAGGCAAAAGCGTCTAAAGTTGTTGTAAAAGAAATAAGATTTGGTCCTAACACAGACGATCACGACTACGAGTTTAAAAAGAAACACGCGATTAAGTTCTTAGAAGAAGGAGCAAAATTAAAAGCGTACGTATTTTTTAAAGGGCGTTCAATCATCTATAAAGATCAAGGTCAAATTTTATTGCTACGTTTAGCACAGGATCTTGAAGAGTATGGTAAAGTTGAGCAAATGCCAAAATTGGAGGGTAAACGTATGATTATGTTTATGGCTCCTAAAAAGAGTAAATAAAAGTCTTACGACTTGATAAAATATAAATCCCGACCTTTTTAAAAAGGCCGGGATTGTTTTGATTTATAAAAATCATACAAACAGCAATAAGCGGAATAATTAAATAAACTAGGAATTATGCCTAAAATGAAAACAAAAGGCAGTGCTAAAAAGCGTTTTAAGCTTACAGGTACTGGTAAAATCAAAAGAAAGCACGCGTTTAAGAGTCACATCTTGACAAAAAAGTCTAAGAAACGTAAGCTAGCGTTAACTCACGATACTTTGGTACACAAAGCTGACGAGAATAACGTGAAAATTATGTTACGTCTTAAATAAGCACGTAACCGGTTAAATTATTTTATAAACCCTGGAGTTGGGCAAAACCAAAAATGTAAGAGTTTTGAAAGTGGTGCTTGTCACCCGCCTGCTACAAAAACAATTAAATTATGCCAAGATCAGTAAATTCAGTTGCTTCTAGAGCCCGAAGAAAAAAGGTAATGAAGCAAGCCAAAGGTTACTTTGGAAGACGTAAAAACGTCTACACAGTTGCTAAAAATGCGGTGGAAAAGGCTATGCTTTATGCATACCGTGACCGTCGTCAAAAGAAAAGAAATTTCCGTACATTATGGATCACTCGTATTAACGCGGGTGCTCGTATGCACGGGATGTCTTATTCTCAGTTTATGGGTAAAGTTAAAGCTGCAAACATCGAGCTTAACCGTAAGGTACTTGCAGATTTAGCAATGAATCACCCAGAAGCTTTTGAAGCAATCGTAAATAAAGTAAAATAAGGCTATAACGCCTAATTAAACAATACTCCGCTTAGAAATGAAAAGCCCGATCAATTTGATCGGGCTTTTCTATTTTATTATCAGCATCAAAGGATTTAATAGTTCACCTTTCTTACTTCCAATTAAAGACGATTTCCTTTTCCATATCTGGATGAAGACTGTTCAACACAGGGCAAGTTTTTGCTGTGTCTTCTAAAATTTTCTTTTCTTTTTCAGTCTGCACTCCTTCTAAATTAAGTTTAATTTCTACCCTTGCAATTCTTCTAGGCTCTGCCTTCATTATTTTGGTAACTTCTGCAGTCGAACCTTTAAGTTCGACGCCTTCCATCTGCTTTGCCTTAATCCCCATAACTGTAAGCATACAACTAGCTAATGCAGTCGCTACCGTATCTGTGGGCGAGAAAGCTTCTCCTTTTCCATTATTATCTGTAGGAGCATCAGTTATGAATTTGTCACCAGATTTCACGTGTTCACATTCGGTACGCAAATCACCAAGATAAATCACTTTACTCGTCATAATTCTAATTTTTTAAATAAGAAGATTCACTTGATTCTACCGGAAGCTCCACCACAATCTCTTCTAAATTCTCACCGTATTTTAGAATATAGGCCGCAGTATTAAAATATCCTGTAGATACCGGATCTTGCACGTAATTGAACTTATTTTCTACATACTGCGTCAAATAACCGGCATCTGCTGCGTCGTACAAACTCTCAGAAGCTGCTAGCCTTAAAATAGTATCAAAAGTGATATCATAGCCACGTACAGCATAACTATTAGGCACATAACCGTATTTATTTGAGTACGCCTCAACAAAAGAAGCGTGCTTTTCATTGTAAGAACGATCAACTGAAGGGAAATGAAAATTAAGTTTCATAAGAGTAATATTTGAAACATCATCACTCTCATATGCTGAACCCTTATCTGTGGTTAATAAGGTAATCTTTTTATCTGCAAGCTGGGTAGATAAATTGGTCGTTGTGTTACTTATAAGTGCAACATCATTTGACTCAAGAATCACCCAGTTTTCTATTGTTTCTGAAAGCTTATCTGTCAAATCACTCGCCTTTAAATAGGATCCGTTATCAGAAGATTCGGGATACACGATACGAGCATCAGGATATAAAGCTGTTAGCTCATTTCGTTCTTTAAGGTGCTTGGAATCTGCAACGATTACTATATTTTTCCCCTTACCTTCCAGTTTGATGAACTGCATCATCTGTTGCTTTAAAATCTCATCGTCAGGTCTGGACTGAAACATGTTTGATCGCATTGCCACATTAGGCACGATTGGAGAAACTACAGGTATTGCGCGTTCACGAAGTAATTGACTCGCTTTCTCCACGTTTGAAGTCAAAAGCGGGCCAATAACCGCATTCATGTTAGAAAAGTCATTAGAACGTATGATATCCTCAACTTTTCGATCGTTACCGGCTTTACCGTCTGCTCGGGAATATTCGGTATCAAACGCTACTAGCTTTGTTGATATTCCAAGTGCTTTTGCCGAGTCTACAGCCATAAGAACACCGCTATAAAAATCTAAAGCTATATTCATCACCCGGTCGTTTTTTAAAACCTGTTTGCGAACATCACCGGTATCTACTACTGTTTTACGTAAATTAAAGGGTAGCATTACCGCAATATTTTTGGTAGATCTATTTACCAAATTATCTGCTAACTTCACAGCTTGCCCTTCTACAGTCACTGCCGATGCACCTGTTAATTTTTCTTTTGGTAATTTTAAAATCATTCCGCTTTTGAGACCATCAACCAATGCAGGATTCAATGCAACAAGTTCTTCTTCGGTCATATTCCAGCGCTCTGTAAGTCGGTAAAAATTTTCCTTTGGCTTTACTTCATAAAACCCATATTTACTTTCTTCAAGAACAGCATCCTTAGCATAAGATTTGTCTGGAACATTAATGATGTCACCTATTTGTAAACCATCAGAAATCTCCGGATTCATCTGCTCCAATTCTTCAATAGTAATCCCATACATAGAAGCCAGTCCGTATTTGGTTTCCTTTGGTTTTACTACGTGCTTTCGCTTCGTTAATGCGGGCTTTGCAGTTTCATCAGCTGCAACTTCATTCTTGTTGGGTATTTTAACAATCTCTCCGTTTCTCAATTCGGCGCTATACAAATGCTTATTGTAACGCTTAATTTCAGATTCACTTACGTCATATTTCTTTGAAAGCTTGTAGAGCGTTTCGCCCTTTGCTACGGTATGCAAAACAAATTTACCGTCTGCAGAAAGTTCTGAACCACCGGGAGCTGATTTGCCTCCTGGCAAAATAAGAACTAGACCGGGATACAATTTATCTTTAGCCTCAGGATTGAGCCGATAAATCTCGTAAACAGTAACATTGTATTTATTGGCAATAGTAGATACCGTCTCCCCTTCACGCACCTGATGACTGGCATATTGCTGCTGCCCAATACTTGAACAGCTAAAGACCACGAAAATAAAAACGAAAAGAATTGTGATGTTTTTCATTGTAGTTATTTTTTACATCAATACCTCATAAAATTATGAGGTATTGATGTATAAATGTTTAAAGCAAATTAAAAAAGCTGACTATTCCCACTCAATCGTAGCTGGTGGCTTAGAACTGATGTCATAGACTACTCTATTAACGCCTTTAACCTTATTTATTATATCATTTGATACTTTTTGCAGAAAATTATAAGGTAGATTTACCCAATCTGCTGTCATACCATCTGTACTTTCTACTGCTCGTAGCGCAACACATTTTTCATAGGTACGCTCATCTCCCATTACACCAACAGAGTCTACAGGAAGTAACATTGCTCCTGCTTGCCAAACTTGATCGTAAAGCCCCCAATCGCGTAATCCGTTAATAAAGATTGCATCTACTTCTTGTAAAATACGCACCTTTTCTGGAGTAATATCGCCCAAGATTCTAATGGCAAGACCCGGCCCCGGAAAAGGATGTCTCCCCAATAATGCAGGACTCATATCCATACTAGCTCCTACACGACGTACTTCATCTTTAAAAAGCATACGTAAAGGTTCAACAACCTTTAACTTCATAAAATCTGGTAAACCTCCTACGTTATGATGCGACTTGATCGTTGCCGAAGGCCCTCCTGTAGCAGAAACAGATTCAATAACGTCTGGATAAATGGTTCCTTGCGCAAGCCACTTTGCATCTTCAACCATATGTGCTTCATCATCAAAAACTTCAATAAATACACGACCTATGGTTTTACGCTTTTCTTCCGGATCACTTTTTCCTGCAAGCGCATCTAGAAAACGTGCCGAAGCATCCACACCTTTTACATTGAGCCCCATTCCTTCATACTGCTTCAAAACGTCTTCAAACTCGTTCTTTCGAAGCAAACCGTTATTAACAAAAATGCAGTGAAGATTTTTACCAATAGCTTTATGCAATAACATCGCAGCTACAGAACTATCTACACCTCCTGACAAGCCTAAAATGACTTTATCTGTGCCTACTTTATTTTTGAGTTCATCTACAGTGCTTTCGACAAAGCTATCTGGTGTCCAGGTTTGTTCAACCTGAGCTATATTGATAAGGAAGTTTTCTAAGATTTTCTTTCCGTCTGTAGAATGATAAACTTCAGGATGAAACTGAATCGCGTAGGTTTCTTCCCCGCCTATTCGGTATGCTGCATTTTCTACATCGTGCGTACTCGCCAAGCGCACCGAGCCTTCCGGTAAAGATTTAATAGTATCACTATGACTCATCCAAACCTGGCTACCCACTTCTACATCTTCAAAAAAAGCTTCACCTTCTTTGATCATAGAAAGATTTGCTCTACCATATTCTCTGGTATTGGATTGGCCAACTTCTCCTCCGTGAAAATGTGCCAAATACTGCGCTCCATAACAAACCCCAAGTAATGGTTTTTTACCACGTATTTGAGATAAATCTGGATGAGGTGCATTTTCTGCACGCACAGATGATGGAGAACCCGATAAAATGACCGCTTTATAGCTGCTCAAATCTTCAGGTAAGTTATTGAATGGTTTAATTTCGCAGAAAATATTGAGTTCCCGAATACGTCTTGCGATCAATTGGGTATACTGCGATCCGAAATCTAGAATGAGTACGTTATTTTGCATAGGCAAAAATAGCATTTCTATCTTTTTTCAAAACATCAATTTTAATAGTTCTTATACACAAATTAATAAACATTTTAGGCGCCTAAAAGAAGCGCTATGAAAATCAAAGTGCTAGCTTCAAAAAACTTCCATTTGCGGTAATTAGACGACTGTTCGGTCTTCTTCGACTAATTACTTATCTTATAAGGATTTAAAACGTATAATCTTACACAAACAAAAAGCATCAATGTTAAATAAATATCATATATTTAACTGAATTATTAAAATATCAATAATTTTATAGGTATTTTTTAATTGAAAATAAATTTTAAGAAAAAATATAATTATAAACAATACAATTTGTTTTAATCTTTATATTTGAAATTAATAGATGTTCCCTAAACCTTATCTATAATGTCAATATCAAAACAACTTAAAACCCTTAGGGAAAGCTCCTCGCTTTCTCAAAAAAAAGTTGCCGAAGAGCTCGGCATTACTCAAGGCGCTTATTCATTAATTGAAAATGGTCAAAACTCGATCACCACAGAGCACCTTTTAACCCTTAGTAAACTTTATAGCGTTCCTACAGATCGTATTTTAAAAGGCTCTCATAATTCTATAATGATGAGTTCTTCTAACGGATTTGTACCGCTCATTAACGTTGAAGCACGTGCAGGTTTTATCGAGAACCGTGATAATGAGCAATGGATGTCTACCTTAGACATGTTCAAATTGCCCGGTTATGAGCCTGCTCAAGGTCAAAAACTCTTTGAAGTTGAAGGAGACAGTATGGCCCCCACTTTAATGCACGGTGACATCCTTATCACACAACACACAGATGATTTAAATGAGATTCTGGACGGTTCTGTTGCGGTAATTGTTACCACAAAATCAGTTTTAACAAAACGGATTAAGAAGGATTTACCCAACAATGCACTCATTCTTATAAGTGATAATAGCAAATATGAAAGTATAAGCTATGACATGGAAAATATTCTTGAAGTTTTAGTCGTTCGCGGTAAAATTACAAGTTCGCTAAATGTTGTAGATATGGACGCTAATAAACGCGTACAGCACTTAGAGAGTCAAGTAGATAAGCTACAAAGCGATATGAGCAAGCTTATAGAAAAAATAAACAAGCTTGTATAAAAAGCGTAATCAATATCAAACAAAAAAATCCTGGATAATGCCAGGATTTTTTTATTTGATAGATTTTAGACTTTCTTATTTAGTAACTCTTCCAACTGGAAAAGAAGCCGTATTGATCTGCATTGTATTTGTTATGCCAGAACCTGCTTCTTGAGTAACTGTACCCACTAATGGACGCAGTACAAAAGGTGCAATTGAAGCTCCAGTACTGCTATTATCAAATATAGGCTGAATGGTTATAAACACCTGTTTATTCAAAAGATTAGGCAACGTATTCACACCGTAAGCACTAAGCACATTTTCATTGATAAAATCTTCTCCCGGAAAATCCGGAGCTGGATTTATGTTTAGACTGAATGGATCTGATTCATCTGCGTTATTTACATTGGTAAATCTACCTGTCGACAAATTGACATCTCCACTGGCTCCCGGTACAGTAACCCAGCCTTCGTACTTCCAACCTGAAGGTAATGTTGGTAATTTTAATCCCGGCTGACCTGTAGAAGGAATATACCAATACAAACCACTATTTTCGTTAGTAGAGACATTATCTGTAGGTGTTTGTAATACAAATTGACCAGAAGCGCTTGTGTAAGAACCAAACGTCTGTGTAACATCAACCGTCGCAGCATTACCCACAAAATTTCCACTTAATAAAATAGACTCACTAATTGCCGGACTAGAATCATTTCCCGGCTCAACACTCAAGAAAAATTGAGTTGCATTATCTACTTCGCCAGTTAGTGCTTCAAATGTTTTAGGAAAATCCACATCTGTAAAACGTCCCAAAGGAGTTAGATCAACTCCGTCACTGATCCAAGCCTGATACTGAGCTCCATTCTCCAAACGTTCTAGACCAGAAATATCAACAGTCACTGTAGATCGTGCAACCGTATCATCTCCTGAACATGATGACAAAACTGCTAAGCAAGCAGCCAATAGTATTACATTAAATTTTCTCATAGATTTTTTTAGTTAATGTTGTTTCTAAAATGCATAACGCAAATAGACTTCAAAAATTTTAAATGAATAGTTAGGACTATACTGAAATCTAAATAGCATTTCTTTAATAAAAATAGAAAAACTACCTAGATACAAAGAAGCCTTCGTGAGAAACAAACTTTTTATTTCAAGACATCCCGATAACTATCGGGACGCAGTATTAAACTCGTTGAAGTTACCAATAAAAAAAACCAAACCACGAGTAGTGATTTGGTTTTAATTCAACTTAAAAATAAGCTTATGCGTTTTGCTTCTTTATAAGATTTAAAGCAGAACCTTCACGATACCATGCAATTTGAGCATCATTATAGGTATGATTTGCCATAATAGTATCTTTGCTTCCGTCAGCGTGAGTAACTTCGATAGTTAATGGTTTATCTGGAGCAAATTCTTCGATATCTAAGAAGCTGAATGTGTCATCTTCCTGAATCAAATCGTAATCATTTTCGTTAGCAAAAGTCAATCCTAACATCCCTTGTTTTTTAAGGTTTGTTTCGTGGATACGTGCAAAAGACTTTACAAGTACAGCTGCAACCCCAAGATGACGAGGCTCCATAGCCGCGTGCTCACGAGAAGAACCTTCACCATAATTGTGATCTCCAACAACAATTGTTTTAATTCCTTTGGCTTTATACTCACGTTGTGTATCTGGCACACCACCGTATTCTCCTGTCAACTGACTTTTTACAAAATTAGTTTTCTTATTGTATGCATTTACTGCACCAATTAGACAGTTATTCGAAATATTGTCTAAGTGACCTCTGTAACGTAACCAAGGTCCCGCCATAGAGATATGGTCTGTAGTACATTTTCCGAAGGCTTTGATAAGAAGTTTAACCTCTTTCAATTCTGAGTCTTTAATCGGAACGAAAGGCGTTAATAACTCTAGACGCTCACTATCTGAAGCAACAATTACTTCTACAGAACTACCATCTTCGGTAGGTGCTAGATAACCGTTTTCTTCAACAGCAAAACCTTTTGTAGGAAGTTCTAATCCTACAGGTACATCCAATTTAACTTCTTCTCCATCTTCATTAAGAAGGGTATCATTAAGTGGATCAAAATCCAAACGACCAGAAATCGCTATTGCAGCTACCATTTCTGGTGATCCTACAAAAGCATGTGTATTTGGGTTACCATCTGCACGTTTTGAGAAGTTACGGTTGAACGAGTGAACGATCGTGTTCTTTTCTTCTCCTTTACGGTCACTACGATCCCATTGACCGATACAAGGTCCACAAGCATTTGTAAATACCGTTGCGCCAAGATTTTCAAAAACTTCTAATAATCCGTCGCGCTCTGCAGTGTATCTAATTTGCTCAGATCCCGGATTGATACCAAAATCACTCTTTGGCTTTAATTTTTTATCGATGGCCTGCTGTGCGATCGAAGCTGCTCTTGATAAATCTTCGTAAGATGAGTTGGTACAAGAACCGATCAATCCCCAATCTACTTTAATTGGCCAATCATTTTTAGCCGCTTTTTCACCAAGCTCTCCAACCGGAGTAGCTAAATCTGGTGTAAAAGGACCATTAAGATGTGGGCGTAATTCTGAAAGATTAATTTCAATTACTTCGTCAAAGTATTGCTCAGGATTAGCATATACTTCATCATCACCTGTTAAATATTCTTTGATTTCATTTGCTGCATCTGCAACATCTGCACGGTCTGTAGCACGTAAGAAACGCTCCATAGACTCATCGTAACCAAATGTTGAAGTTGTAGCACCAATTTCAGCACCCATATTACAAATGGTTCCTTTACCAGTTGCTGAAAGGTTTTTTGCACCAGGGCCAAAATATTCTACAATAGCACCAGTACCACCTTTAACGGTAAGAATACCTGCCACTTTAAGGATAACGTCTTTAGAAGCAGTCCATCCATTTAATTCACCGGTTAATTTAACACCGATCAATTTTGGAAACTTAAGTTCCCAAGGCATTCCTGCCATAACGTCAACAGCATCTGCACCACCAACACCAATAGCGACCATACCAAGTCCACCAGCATTTACGGTGTGACTATCAGTACCAATCATCATACCACCAGGAAAAGCATAGTTTTCAAGAACTACTTGGTGAATGATACCTGCACCCGGCTTCCAGAAACCAATTCCGTATTTGTTTGAAACAGATTCTAAGAAGTCAAATACTTCATTACTTGTTTCATTTGCACGTTTTAAATCCTTTTGAGCTCCTTGCTTCGCTTGAATAAGGTGATCACAGTGAACCGTAGTAGGCACTGCAACTTCTTTCTTACCTGCTTGCATAAACTGCAAAAGCGCCATTTGAGCTGTAGCATCCTGACAAGCGATACGATCTGGAGCAAAATCTACGTAGTCTTTACCACGTACAAATGCCTTATCAGTTTTACCATCCCAAAGGTGAGAGTATAATATTTTTTCTGCCAGTGTTAAAGGCTTACCGGTAATTTCGCGAGCAGCATCAACACGCTCTGCTACTTTACTGTAAACCGATTTGATCATATCGATATCAAATGCCATATCTAAGTTTTAGTTAATTGAATTTGTAAATTAATTGCGCTTTGAAGCGGCGCTAAAATTACGAAAAACCGCAGAAAATAAGAAGACTATGTATAGATTAAGGCAATTAGAACAAAAGCTAAATTTATTGCAAATTCAACTTGATATATATCGATTTCGTTGCTTAATTATGATAATTAGGTAGTTACAAGACAAATGTTAATAAAAATCTCTTCTTGAAAATTATTTAGAGCCTTTCTATATTAGCTTAAAGCAAACTTTTTATGATTTCTTTAAGGGTTAACCCCTCTGCTTCAGCCTTGTAGTTCTTGATCAGACGATGCCCTAAAATGCCCTGAGCAACAGCTTGTACATCTTCGATATCGGGGGAATACTTTCCATTGAGGGCTGCGTGCGTTTTAGCTGCTAGGATTAAATTTTGAGAAGCTCTTGGCCCAGCTCCCCAATCAATATAGTCTTTCACTATTTGTGGCGCAGCGTCTTCAGCAGGTCTGGTTTTTCCTACGAGAGCTACTGCATATTCAACCACATTATCAGCAACCGGAATACGTCGTATTAACTGCTGATAAGAAACAATATCTTCTGCCGAAAAAAGCGCTTCAACAGCTACAGATTTTTCAGTAGTCGTTGCTTTTACAATCGCAACCTCTTCTTCATAAGTTGGGTAAACTAAATTGATCGCAAACATAAAACGATCTAACTGGGCTTCCGGTAAAGGATAAGTCCCCTCCTGCTCGATCGGGTTTTGGGTTGCTAATACAAAATACGGTTTGTCAAGTGGATATTGCTTTCCGGCAACGGTGACCGCTTTTTCCTGCATAGCTTCTAAAAGCGCTGCCTGGGTTTTAGGTGGGGTTCTATTGATCTCATCTGCTAAAACAATATTGGCAAAAACAGGCCCTTTTAGAAATTTGAATGTTCGCGATTCATCAAGAATTTCTGCCCCTACAATATCACTAGGCATAAGATCTGGTGTAAACTGAATGCGTTTAAAATCTAATCCTAAGGCCTGAGCAATGGTATTTACCATTAACGTTTTGGCCAATCCCGGAACACCGATCAATAATGCGTGCCCTCCAGAAAAAATTGAAATTATAATTTGGTCTACAACCTCATTTTGCCCAATGATTACACGGCCTATTTCTTTCTTTAGATCTTTATATCGAGTTACAAGCGCATCAATTGCCTTAGCGTCTGACATATATTATTGTTTTACCCAGTTGCTACTATACTCGCAATTTCTATAATCTCCGTTTAATTTGATATAGGTTTCAGCAATTTTTTCATCTTGCCATTTCTCGATGGCTTTGATGCGTTTTGCCTGAAGCGCAAAGTTTTTAATCTTCACATAATCGATAGCAAAATCTGCCTCGTGCTCTTCGATACGATCTGAAACCGTATAAATCTCATAACGTGTTTTACCGGTACGCGTTGGATTATTAAAAGCTATAGAAACCTCACCCTCTTTTAAGTTTTGAACCTTAGGATATAATTCTGGTGGAAGGTTTTTAAGCTCAAACATACGATCCTGAGTGGTTGGATTGATCATGATACCACCATCGCTGGCTGTTTCTTTTTCATCTGAAAATTCTTTTGCAGCTTCTGCAAAGGTGATCTCACCATCTTCAATGCGCTTTCTAATCTTCTCTATTTTATCTTTGGCTGCTGCCTCTGCCGCTGAAGTCACTTTCGGAATTCTCAAAATGTGTCTCAAATCGATTTTTTGACCACGAATTTTTTCCACCTTTATGATGTGATAACCAAATTCAGTCTCAAAGGGCTTACTTACTTCACCTTCCTGAAGGCTGAAAGCAACGTCTCTAAACTCTTTTACAAACTGTGATTTACGATCTACATCTCTAATAAGACCACCGTCACCACGTGTTGATTCATCTTCAGACCACAACACCGCTTTGGTAGCAAAACTGCTTCCGTTTTCAAGAATGTCGTTACGATAACCGTTTAATTGATCGATCACCTTTTGCTTTTCTTCTTGAGGAACTTCCGGGATAATTTGAATTTTAGAGATTTCTAATTCCACTCCAAACTGAGGCAATCCATCTTCTTCTAATTCTTTATAATACGATCTGATCTCTTCTGGGGTCACCTCGATCTCTTCAACAATATTTTGTTGCATTGCCTTAGCCAACTCTTGATTTCGGTTCAATTCTAAAAGCTCTTTTTTCAAATCGCTCATTTTTTCTTTGCGATAGAATTTTAAAACTTTCTCTTCTGACCCCAACTGATTGATGAAGTAATCTATTTGCTGTTGCGTGTATGAGCGTATTTGCTCTTCGTTGATCATCACACTATCAATAACCGCGTGGTGTGCATACAACTTATCTTCCATAAGTTTATCCATCACACTGCAGGTTGATAAATCTTGACCTTCTACTTTTTGTTGCTTTAACGACTCGATAGACTGCTGAATATCACTTTCTAGAATTACATATTCACCTACAACAGCTGCCACCCCATCTACTTTAAAAGTAGTTCCTGAAGTAAGCGGTTGCTCTTCTTCTTGCGCAGTATTTTCTGAAACCGAAGTATCTATAATTTCTTGTGCATTTAACCCTGCCCACGCACTGCAAAAGAGAAACAGGCTACACGCTTTAGTTATAAAGTTCAAATTGTTTGTTTTTAATTGCATCCTTAGTAATGTCTTTTTCTAACTGTTTAATCAATTCTAATTTTCTTCTGTTGAGAAGAATTTGCTTTACCGTAGGTAAAACGTAATCTAGCGGCGCATCATCATTGCGATCTAAGCGATCTTTTACAGCGATCAAATATAATCCTAATGAATCACGCAGTTGCGTAAATTCGGTTTTATTTAAAAGCGACGCACTATTTTCTATGGTTACCGGCGGAATTCTCGCGATCACCTTATCCAGACTTATCCAAGTGGAATCGTTCAAATATTGTGCCTTAAACTGAACCGAAATGGAGTCTAAATAACGTTTATCTTCAGCATCAAACCGAGTAAAGCGTTCTTTTATTTCGTCTATATTATAATCTGCATCGCCCATTTCTAAATATCGGAATTTTAGCAAGGCTTCATTCAATTTAAAATTCTCTTTATTCTCCAAATAGAATTGCTGCGCTTGCGCATCTGAAATCGTACTGTCTAAACTACGAGCAACCAACGCATCTTTGTAGGCCTGTGAAAAAAGATCAAGTTTATATTGCTCAACAAGATTATTAAGACGGTCTTGTTCTGCAAGTGTAATATTACGCTGCGCATTGTCTACAAGTAAACGCTTTGTAGCCCAGCGATTGATGTAACTGTTCACCAGGGTCGTGCTGTCTTCGGCAGACATTTCAGAAGTTATGAGCTTAGCGATGTCTTCTTCGTACAAGAAAGCATTACCCACACGAGCTACAGGCTTACCTGTTGGCACCTTTGATCCTAAAAGATCACAGGAAACCGGTAGCGTAAGCAGGATCATAATTAAAAGAAAACCTCTTCGGAAACTCAACATAGTTTATTGCTAGGTATAAACGTCAACAACAAAGACTTTAGCTTACATCAAATGTTGCATCATTTTAAAGATTGCAAAATTAGAAAATATATAGGAGAACTTTTCAACCTACATACTTTGATGTAAAACTGAAGGATTATAGCTGTTTCTAACCATTTACTCGATCGCTGCAAGTATCTTTGCACCTAAAAATTTTATTTTGGCACAAGAATTGAAAATTGCTTGATATGAATCAAAAAATTAAACTCATTTGGGATTTTAGAGGTCCTGATGCATTACAAATTGCAAAACACCACGTCATTCATTTAGAAGAATACACTGCAGCGCATCAACTTGAACATAACGCTACCGGTGTAGAAAAGAAATCTGATCTATACAGTATTGCTTTTCTAATTGTTTCTAAAGCAGAAATGCCTGCAGTACGCGATGCTCTTAAACCGCATCGTGGTGAGTTTTGTGATTGATTAAAGCAAAAAGTCTTAAAGTAACCGAGTTTAGCTTAGGCTAAATTAAATTTGCAAATCAGTCAAGCCTTCAAAAAATACTTTGATAGCTTTCAAGCTTTTATATCTTTGCGCGTAATTTTTTGAAAAAATTAATTCAAATTACATTAATCGCCTCTTAAAAAGGCTAAACTAAATTGAAAATGAAAAAATTATTCTTACCCCTAGTAGCTTTTTTAATAAGCTTATCTGCTTTAGCACAAAATAAAGTAGGAACTATTGACAGTGATCTTGTTATTTCTAGTCTTGACGAAGTTGCCCAAGTACAAAAAGATCTTGAAACCTATGGTGCTGAACTAGACAAGCAGTTTAAAGATCTTGTAAACAAGTATCAAACTGCAGTAAAAGCGTATCAAGATGCTGAAGCTACCGCTACTGAAGAAGATAAAAAAACGAAGCAAGAAGAAATTGTAGGAATGGAGCAAGACATTCAGCGTTTTAGACAAAACTCGCAAGGTTTGATTCAGATAAGACAAAATGAATTAATGCAACCGCTATATCAAAAAGTAGGACAAGCACTGAATCAAGTTGCGCAAGAACAAAACTATTCTCAGGTATTTACACTAAGCTCTGGTGTTGCTTATTTTGATCCGGAACACGATCTTACACAAGCCGTAGCCGACAAACTAGGGGTTACTTTAAAAACACAAGGGCAACAACAACAAACGCAATTGCCTACTCAAAACTAGATTTCAGAATCTTTGAAGTAACCTACCTCAGGGCAAGTCCATGAAGCATTACTTGGAAACGAATTTCCAATTTCGAGGCATCCCGATAGCAATCGGGACAGAGTATTAAACCCTTTGGCGGTGCCAATAAAAAAACCGGTAGCGTTTGCTACCGGTTTTTTTATTCTTGAACTCTAATTATCTACTGTAATTAGGAGATTCTTTAGTAATTGTAACATCATGCGGGTGACTCTCGTGAATACCACTTGAAGTGATTTTTACAAAGCGACCATTTTCTTTAAGCGCTTCTACATCTTTAGCACCGCAATATCCCATTCCGGCTCTTAAACCACCTACAAATTGATGAATACTTTCAAACAATTCGCCTTTGTAAGGAACGCGCCCCACAATACCTTCTGGAACCAATTTCTTAATATCATCTTCAACGTCTTGGAAGTAACGATCTTTTGAACCGGTTTTCATCGCTTCAACAGACCCCATTCCGCGATAGGTTTTATACTTTCTTCCTTCGTAAATAATAGTTTCACCCGGAGACTCTTTCGTTCCTGCAAGAAGCGAACCTAACATAACACAATCTGCTCCTGCGGCAATTGCTTTAGGAATATCCCCTGTATAACGAATACCACCATCTGCAATAACGGGAATTCCTGTTCCTTTAAGGGCTGCAGCAACTTCTAAAACTGCACTAAACTGAGGAAAACCAACACCGGCAACAACTCGCGTTGTACAAATTGATCCAGGACCAATTCCTACTTTTACGGCATCTGCTCCAGCTTCTACAAGATATTTGGCCGCATCGGCTGTAGCAATATTTCCTACCACAACATCAAGACCCGGAAATTTTTCTTTTACACTTTTTAATACGCGAACAACACCTTGGGTATGTCCGTGCGCTGTATCAACAACAACTGCATCAACGCCCGCATTCACTAACGCCTCTACACGCTCTACAGCATCTGCGGTAACACCCACAGCTGCTGCAACACGCAGACGACCATAAGTGTCTTTGTTTGCGATAGGCTTTTGCGTAAGTTTTGTTATATCTCTAAATGTAATTAAACCAATGAGCTTGTTGTCATTAGTTACAACCGGTAATTTTTCGATTTTATTCTCTTGAAGGATCACTTCAGCCTGACTTAACGAAGTACCTTCAGCCGTAGTGATAAGATTCTCTGAAGTCATTACTTCGACAATCGCACGCTCGTTATCCTTTTCAAAACGTAAATCCCTGTTGGTCACAATTCCTTTTAGATGCCCTTCTTGGTCAACGATTGGAATTCCACCAATACTATGCTCAGCCATTAAACGCTTGGCATCTTTTACTTGTGCGTCAAGGTTTAAAGTAACAGGATCGATGATCATACCGCTTTCGGCACGTTTTACACGACGCACTTTAACCGCTTGCTGCTCAATCGTCATATTCTTATGCAGTACGCCAATACCACCTTCTCTAGCAATGGCAATTGCCATACTTGATTCGGTCACCGTATCCATCGCTGCAGATACAATTGGGACATTAAGCGTGATGTTTTTTGAAAATTTTGACTGAATATTCACTTCGCGTGGAAGCACTTCTGAATACGCCGGAACTAAGAGTACGTCATCGTAGGTAAGACCTTCTCCAAGTATTTTTGTTTCGTGAGCTGTCATTGCAATTAGGATTTAATTGCGTGCAAATATACTGCTAAAATCTGAAATAGACACTTGCTTATAGATTATAGTCACAGAATTAATAAAATACTATTTGAACTAAGTCTAAATAAATTTTGTCTATTTCCTAAGCTAGTATTAGATTTGCGTAATTTTTATATAGTTTAAATAATAATAATAATGAAAAAAAAGTACCTCATTTTTATTGGATTGCTAATAACGGGGATTAATACTCAAGGGCAAGTAACACCGACGAAGCAGCAAGATTCAACTGATAGAGAAGAACTTCAAGAGATTCTTTTGTCCAATGCTGTTCTAGGAAGCAAGTTTGAAGTAAAGAATAAAACAGGTTCAGCTTATTATTTATCCTCAAAGGATCTTCAAAAATTCAGCTATACTGACGTAAACAAAGTATTACGTG
This sequence comes from Leeuwenhoekiella sp. CH_XMU1409-2, assembly GCF_037029365.1. NCBI lineage: Bacteria > Pseudomonadati > Bacteroidota > Flavobacteriia > Flavobacteriales > Flavobacteriaceae > Leeuwenhoekiella > Leeuwenhoekiella sp. CH_XMU1409-2. Next base: position 99,782 of record NZ_JAYMEI010000010.1, read on the forward strand.
CCGTTCCTGGAGTCTCCATCTATGAAGAAGATGGTTTTGGATTAAGACCTAATATAAGTTTACGCGGTTCATCACCAGAACGAAGTGCACGCATCACACTAATGGAAGATGGCGTTCTTATCGCACCTGCTCCATATAGTGCTTCATCTGCTTATTATTTTCCAACTATCGGTAGAATGCAGGCCGTCGAGGTTCTTAAAGGTAGTAGTCAAATTCAATATGGTCCTTATACCACTGGTGGTGCGATCAATATGATATCAAAGAAAATTCCAACTGATTTTTCTGGAGCGGCACGCTTTTCAATAGGAAATTATAACAGTAGAACTACCGAAGCGACCGTGGGTGATAGTTACAAGAATTTTGGCTGGAACACAGAATATTACAACTACAATTCAGACGGTTTCAAATCACTTGACGGCGGAGGTAATACCGGATTTGATAAAAGTGATTATCTAGGAAAATTTAGATGGAATACTTCAGCTGATGCCAAAATTTTTCAAGCGATAACTGCTAAAATTCAATTTTCAGAAGAAACCAGTAATGAAACTTACCTTGGTTTAACTGACGCTGATTTTGCTGAAGACCCCTTCCGCAGATATGCAGCATCTCAGAAAGATCAAATGAATGCTGAACACAGTCAATATCAGCTGAATCACATTTTAAAACTTCCCTCAGGATTTAAATTAAGTACAACTTTTTATAGAAACAACTTTAAGCGTAACTGGTACAAACTAGACGATGTTACGTTAACTGAGGACATAAGCATAAGTAAAATACTTTCTAACCCACAGGAGTATCTTGCAGAATACAATGCACTTCAAGGCGATAATGATACTCCTGAAGACGCATTGGGTGTCAAAGCCAATAATCGTAAATATTATTCACAGGGAATACAAACCGTAGGAAAATTCTTTTGGGGAACCCAAAATGTACAATCTTTAGAATTAGGATTACGTTTTCATCAAGATGAAGAAGATCGTTTTCAATGGGAAGACCGTTTTGCTATTCAAAATGGAGAAATGAAACGGACAACAGTAGCCATTAAAGGTTCTAATGCTAACAGAGTTGCAAGCGCAGATGCACTTGCTGCACACGCTTTGTATAAAATCACATTTGATAAACTTACACTCACACCCGGTTTACGCTATGAGCATATCAAATTGCGTCGCGAAGACTTTGGTAAAGAAGATGCTAATAGAACCGGAATTGATTTAGCCACACGAGAAAACACCGTTGATGTTTGGATTCCCGGAATAGGTGCTAATTACAGAATTTCTCAAAACCTATCTTTTTTTGGAGGTATTCATAAGGGCTTTGCACCTCCGGGAAGTTCTGATGGTCAAAAACCAGAAGAAAGTGTTAACTATGAGCTAGGTTCTCGTTTTCTTATAGGAGGTTTGAATGGTGAAATTGTAGGTTTTTATAATGACTATAGCAACCTCCTAGGAAGTGACCTTGCAGCTTCGGGAGGTACAGGAACATTAGACCAGTTTAATGCAGGTAAAGTAATTGTAAACGGTTTAGAAGTTCTACTTAACTATGATATTCTTTATAATAGTTCTGCGAGTATAAACCTACCGCTAACTTTTGCTTACACGTATACAAACAGTGAATTTCAAACTAGTTTTGAAAGTAGTGACGCTATTTACGGTAATGTTACTAAGGGAGATGAAATCCCTTATATTGCTAAAAATCAATTTACGGTAACAGCTTCTCTTACACATAAAAAATTTGATTTAAGTCTGAGTGGTCGATATACCGCTGCCTTTCGCACACAAGCTGGAACCGGAACAATTCCCACAGAATTTAAGGTTCCATCGAGTTTTGTGGTTGATTTTGGGGCTCGCTATTACATAAACAAGCAAATTTCTGTTTTTGGAAACATCATCAATCTACTTGACAATACATACGCCGTATCTCGAGTTCCGGCTGGGCTAAGACCTGGTATGCCGTTTAATATTAATACTGGCATTGCCTATAGATTTTAATATTTAGATTTCTAAAATAGAATGCGACTCGGGTTTAATGATACTTTTCAAAAATTCGAGTCGCTTCATTATGCGCCGACTCAAAACTCATAGGTCTAATTCCTGAATCTACCTTAACCGAATTAAAATAAGACAACATTTTCTCGGTGGGCATGTTGCCGGTAAGTTCGTCTTTTGCCATCGGGCAACCACCAAATCCCTGTATGGCACCGTCAAACCTGCGGCAGCCGGCTTGGTAAGCCGCATTGACTTTTTCAAACCATTGACTTGGTGTTGTGTGAAGATGCGCACCAAATTCAATCTGGGGATATTTCGGTATAAGTTCGCTGAAGAGACAATCAATCGTTTGCGCCTCTGAAGTTCCAACGGTATCTGATAGCGAAATTATTGAAACTCCCATTTCCGCTAGCTTTTCTGTCCATTCACCTACAATTTCAACATCCCAAGGGTCACCATAAGGATTACCAAAACCCATAGAAATATACGTCACAACTTCCTTATTATGTTTAGCCGCCAATTCTAGAATTTCAGAAAGAATCACCACCGATTCTTTTATTGTTTTATGCGTATTACGCATTTGAAAGATCTCAGAAATACTGAAAGGATACCCTAAGTAATCGATCTCTTCAAATTTAACCGCATCTTGTGCACCTCTCAAATTAGCAACAATAGCCAGAAGTTTGGTCTGCGTTGCGCTAAGGTCTAATCTACTCAAGACTTCAGCTGTATCAGCCATCTGCGGAATGGCTTTGGGGCTCACAAAACTACCAAAGTCTAACGTATCAAAACCACAGCGCAACAAGGACTGAAGGTATTGCACCTTGACTTCTGTAGGAATAAATTGCTTTATACCCTGCATTGCATCTCTGGGACATTCTACTATTTTAAGCGGTGTACTCATAAAACCTAATGTAGTAATTTAAAGATACAACTCTAGAAACTCTTAGACGAGAGGTATGTGTAAAGTAAAAGTAGAACCTTCATTCTTTACACTTTGTGCAGTAATTTCTCCGCCTAATCTATGAGCAATTTCCTGACATAAAATCAATCCAATACCATTACCCGACTCATCATTGGTCCCTTTTACAGAATACCGTTCTTGCTTTTTTAGAACACGATCTAACTCGTCATTGGTCATTCCAACCCCAGTGTCTGTAATTGATAGATTGTAAAACTTTTCAGTTTTAGTAGCACTAAAATTTATGTTACCATTTTCTGGCGTAAACTTTATTGCGTTCGTCAAAAGGTTACGCAAGATCACAGTTAGCACTTGTCTATCTGATTCAATGACATCCTCCTGCGGAATATCGCAGGTAATCTTAATGCTCTTTTTTGCAATAAAGACTTCTTCAGCCTCAAAAACTTCTCTAGCCACTTCGTAAGGACGCAACTCTGTTTTAATAAACTTGTAACCATCCATTTGAGATTTGGCCCAAACCAGAACGCTATCAATTAAATAATACAGGTTTGAGGTTTGCTTTTTCAACTCTTCAGCTAAAATCTCTATTTCTTCCTGTGTAAAGGATTTAAAATTAGTATGCAGCATATTGATACTGCTTAACACCGCTGCCACCGGACTCTTAACATCGTGTGCTACTATAGAAAATAAATTATTCTTCTGATGGTTACTTTCCGTAAGACTTTTATTGCTTTCGTTAAGTAGGCTTTGTTGCTTTTTAAGTGTTTTATTTGCCTCTGATTTATAGATATACATTCTGTAGAGAATTAACATCAAAATCAAGAGTAAGAAAATAAACAAGGTAACTCCCCAAATGGCATAACGCTGATGCTTGATCTTTAAGGCCTGAAGCTCAGAGTCGTTACGCAACAGCTCATTTTCAAACTGTTGCTGCTCCGTTTGAAACTGTATTTTTAAATTTTGAAGAATATTTGATTGCTCTCTGTTGTGGATCTCGTTATTGAGTTCAATGTATTTTTTGGCATAAATAAGAGCTTCCTTATCGATATTTTTTGCTTCAAACAGTTTTTGCTGCGCTTCATAATTGGCCAAAATCACATATTGATCTTTTGTAGCAAGTGCACGCTCCTCAAGCCCCTCAAGTTCATTCTCGGCTAAATTAAGGTCGCCTTGATATATATGACTTTGCGCTTTATATCCCCGTGACAAGATCTCAAACTGAACCGGAATATTTTCTCTGGAAATCGCATAAGATAAACTCTTGATAGCCTCATCATAATCTCCTAAGAAGAATTGAGCAGTACCCATATTGAAATATGTGACCGCGGTAACCCGAGAATCTGATTTTGCATCAATATAACCTACCGCTTTCTTGGCATAATATAGCGCACTATCCATCACCTTTTTCTCCCGAAAAACGCCACTTAAGTTTGTTATGTATTTTATATACTGCCCCTTACTTTGAACGGTATCTATGTATCGTATTGCACGATAAAAATTCTGCTGGGCTGCATCATAATCTCTTAGGTAAAACTCAAGAACACCAAGGTTCCCGTAACTTTCACTTAGCCCAACACTATCTTCAAGCGCTTTGTAAAGCGGAAGCGCCTTCTGAAACTCTAATATCGCTAAAGGATATTGGGATGTTACCACATAATAGGTCCCGTTGCGATTATAAGCCTTTGCTATACCACGCTCATAATTATTTAAAAGCGCTAATTCTAAAGATTTCTTGATGTATTTTTTTGCTGAATCTGGCTTGAGATACAAAAATTCGTAGCTTATTTGTTCATTAAGATCACTACGTAAACTATCACTTTGTGCTTTGGCAAGTTCGCGTTTTAGGGAATCTATATTTTTAGTTTGCCCAAAAGACTGAAAACCAACAAATAGAAAAATTAGACACACAGCAATGTGCCTTAAAAATATTTTAAAGTGTTTAAAATTGAATTTCACTAAACCTAAATGCATTGAAGTTGGAACCGTAAATGTATTAAAGCTTTTTATTTCTGCTTCAGAATTTCCTGATTAATACGTTTAATTAATCCCGGTCCTTCGTAAATAAATCCGGTATATAACTGAATTAGACTTGCTCCGGCCTCTAATTTTTCAAGCGCATCTGCTGCAGAATGAATTCCCCCTACTCCAATTATCGGGAATGCTCTATTGCTTTTAACCGATAAAAACCGAATAACTTCAGTAGACCTATCTTTTAAAGGTTTACCGCTTAAACCTCCGGCTTCCGCTCTATTTTCAGACTTTAATCCTTCACGACTAATAGTTGTATTCGTCGCGATAACACCGGCGATCTGCGTTGTTTTTACAATATCAATAATATCTAATAATTGCTCATCAGTAAGATCTGGCGCAATTTTTAAAAGAATAGGCTTCCCTCCTTTAAGTTTATTAAGTTCTTGAAGGCCGGCAAGTAGTTTAGTTAGTGGTTCTTTGTCCTGTAATGCGCGTAGATTAGGCGTGTTTGGCGAACTCACATTAACCACAAAATAATCTACATAATCATAAAGCGCCTCAAAACAAATCTTATAGTCGTTAAAAGCTTCCTCGTTAGGGGTGACTTTATTTTTACCAATGTTTCCGCCTATTAAAACATTCTTGTTTTTCTTCAGCCGGGCTACTGCTGCTTCTACTCCACCGTTATTAAACCCCATACGGTTGATGATCGCCTGATCTTCCTTGAGTCTAAAAAGACGCTTTTTAGGATTTCCCGGTTGTGGTTTTGGCGTAAGCGTACCTATTTCTACAAACCCGAAACCAAAATCTGAAAGTTCCTGATACAACTTAGCATCCTTATCAAAACCTGCTGCAAGTCCTACCGGATTTTTAAATTTCAGCCCAAAAACCTTACGTTCTAAGGCTTTATCTTCTACTTGAAAAAAAGATGTAGCAAGCCGTGTAAGCCCTAATTTGCTGAGTAATTTTATACTTCTGAAGCTAAAATGATGAACACCTTCCGGATCAAATTTAAAAAGTAAGGGGCGTACAATGCTTTTATACATAGAGGTCGGTTTTAAGGTCTGGCAAAAATAGCTTTAAGTACCTCAACTCAAAAGAAAAACTGCTGCTATTACACCGAATTAAATATTTTATAAAATTGATTCTCTGTATTTTATTTTTTGATCATAACAGTACCTTTACAACCTAAAACTATCAAGTTTAAAATTTGCCTATGATCCAAAAAGACCTCCTAATCAAGCGTTTTGTAAGCTATGTTTCTATAGATACGCAAAGTGATGAAAACAGCAGCACTACTCCAAGTACCCAAAAACAATGGGACCTTGCTCACAAATTACATCAGGAACTTCTTGATATGGGGCTCTCTGAGGTAAGTATCGACGATAACGGTTATATTATGGCAACGCTACCAGCAACTGTAGACAAGCCATTGCCTACGATTGGTTTTATTGCACATTATGACACTACGCCAGATTTTAGCGGAACTAATGTAAATCCTCAGATCATCGAGAATTACAATGGTAAAGACATCACTCTTAATGAAGAGGCAGGTATTATTCTCTCTCCTGATGATTTTGACGAACTTTTAGATTACAAAGGACAAACCCTGATCACTACTGACGGGACAACACTACTTGGCGCCGATGATAAAGCTGGTATTACCGAAATTATGGAGGCAGCTTTATACCTCAAAAACCATCCGGAGATCGAACACGGTCCAATACGCATAGGATTTACTCCCGATGAAGAAATTGGCCGTGGCGCTCATAAATTTGATGTAGAGAAATTTGGAGCGGAATGGGCGTATACGATGGACGGTAGCCAGATTGGCGAACTAGAATTTGAAAACTTTAATGCTGCAGGCGTCAAGGTTTTTGTTAAGGGAAAAAGTGTACATCCCGGTTATGCCAAAGGTAAAATGATCAACAGCATTCATATCGCACAAGATTTTATCAGTTCGCTTCCAAGATTAGAAACTCCAGAGCATACTTCAGGGCGTGAAGGATTTTTTCACTTAAACGGAATCCATGGTGATGTTGAAGAAACCGTTCTTGAATACATTTTGCGAGATCACGACAAAGAGCATTTTGAAGCGCGTAAAGAAGTACTGAATAATCTTGCGGCAGAAATCAATAGTCAATACGGCTTAGAGCTAATTTCAATAGAAATTAAAGATCAATACTTTAATATGCGCGAGAAAATCGAACCGGTAATGCATATTGTAGAATTGGCAGAAAAAGCAATGCGTGCGGTAGACGTTGAGCCTATTATTAAACCTATACGAGGAGGTACCGATGGTTCTCAGCTTTCATTTATGGGATTACCCTGCCCTAATATTTTTGCGGGGGGACATAATTTCCACGGAAGATTTGAATACGTGCCTGTAGAAAGTATGATCAAGGCTACTGAAGTTATTATCAAAATAGCTGAATTGGCTGCTAAAAAATAAAAATCAAAAACAGCGCAACCTTTTGATAATTAGAGCATCTTTGTGATGTAATCAATCACAAAACACGAAATGCTGAAAAAATTAAGCGCCATTCTTCTACTAACACTATCAACAAGTGTATTCGCTCAGGAAGAAGATAGTTTTTTAGATAAAAAGCACGAGATTAAATTAGATGCCATTGAGTTAATTGCCGTTGCTAATATCGAATTCTCTTATGAGTATCTCATAAGCAAATACTCCGGTGCAGGTATCTCCATTACATTTGATGGAGGAAAAGAAAGCGATGACATCATAACGTGGGCAATCACGCCATTTTACAGGCAGTATTTCTTCAATCGTCAAGAAAAACGTGCTCAAGGTCTCTTTGCTGAAGGGCACCTCAATGTAGGTGGGTTTGAAGATTATTACTACGAGTTCACCTACAGTGTAGATTCTGAATATCAGCCTGAGACCCGGGTAGAAAACAGTACGACTGCGTTTGGTGCCGGCTTTGCTTTAGGATACAAATGGGCGAGCAATAACGGTTTTGTTATAGAGCCGCTTTTAGGAGTAGGTCGCAATCTTTTTGGTTCAGAACTTAATGACGATTATATTGATTTAGACTTTTATTTTAGAGGAGGTATACAAGTAGGTTATAGATTTTAACAGAACCTCTTGATGCTGATTTTGGGAGATAAATCTACCTCAATAAAAAAATCACTACAACCGAAGCAACCAATTTGACCCTTCAGCGTCTAAAAGGTGTAAACAAAAAATCACATTTACACTATGATGCTAAAAACAACAAACGCGTATTTTAAATTAATTTCAGCACTACTTGGCCTAACCGTCTTAATCTCTTGCGGAACAGACGATACCGATTACGAAACACCTATTACTGAAACTCCGGAAGAGGCTTTTGAACGCAATGAAGCAGAAATCCTTGCTTATATCGAAGCAAATGATCTTGAAGCTACGCGCACAGAAAGCGGGTTGTATTATGTAATTACCGCTGAAGGAACCGGCGACACGCCTGCAGCAGATGCAGATGTTAGTGTAAACTACAAAGGTTATTTTTTAAATGAAAACGTATTTGACCAATCTACCAGAGCGGTACAATTTAACCTTGAGAATGTAATCGCAGGCTTTTCTGAAGGAATTCAGCGTATTCAAGAAGGTGGCTCAGCTACCTTGTTAATGCCGGCAAGTTTGGCTTACGGCGTTTACGGGAGTGGACCAATCCCACCGTATACAGCAATTGCTTTTGATGTTGAATTGCTAGAAATACAATAAAATTCTCAGAGCATTTAACGCTTTGAAGATGCCAATAAAAAAGGAGCGCAAATTGCGCTCCTTTTTTATTAAAATATATTCAGCTTTCTATTATTTCTCAAATGCCTTTAAGGTCTTAATGATGATAGCAACACAATCTAGCAATTGCTCCTCATTCATGACCAATGGTGGTGCAAAACGAATGATATTTCCGTGAGTTGGTTTTGCCAGCAATCCGTTTTCTTTTAAAGCCATACAAATGTCCCAAGCCGTACTGCTGTCTTCAGAATCATTGATCACAATGGCGTTCAACAATCCGCGACCGCGAACCAAATTCACGATAGAACTTCCTTGGATATATTCATTGAGTTTTTTACGGAATAATTCTCCTAAAACTCTAGCATTTTGAGCCAACTTCTCATCTTTCACCACATCTAGCGCAGCCATTGCAACTGCTCCAGCTACTGGGTTCCCACCAAAAGTAGAACCATGTTGACCTGGTTTAATAACATTCATTACAGGATCATCGGCCAATACTGCAGAAACAGGATAAGCTCCACCAGAAAGTGCTTTTCCTAAAATTAAAATATCTGGACGCGTATAGGTTTCCTGCTGCTCACAATGCCCTTCGCAAGTACAGTTACCACAAACAGCAAGTAAGGCTCCGGTGCGTGCGATACCGGTTTGTATCTCATCTGCAATAAACAATACATTATGTTCTTTGCATATGGCTTGTGACTTCTTTATAAAATCATCACTTGGCGTGTAAACACCAGCTTCGCCTTGTATAGGTTCAACTAAAAAACCTGCGATATTATCATTTTCTTTTAAAGCTTTTTCAAGCGCTTCGGTATCATCGTACGGTATTTTTATAAATCCCGGAGTGTACGGACCAAAGTTTTTACGCGCATCTTCATCATTTGAAAATGAAATGATCGTAGTCGTTCTTCCGTGAAAATTATTTTCACAAACAATGATTTGCGCATCGTGCTCAGGCAAACCTTTTTCTTCATATGCCCATTTACGCGCAATCTTAATCGCAGTTTCAACAGCCTCTGCTCCGGTGTTCATCGGCAGTAACTTATCAAAACCAAAATATTCGGTTGCGTATTTCTCATAACGACCTAACATATCATTATGAAATGCACGAGAAGTCAGGGTTAAGACTTCGGCTTGTTTTGTCATTGCGCCAACAATGGCAGGGTGACAATGCCCTTGATTAACTGCTGAATATGCAGATAAAAAGTCATAGTACTTTTTATCTTCTACATCCCACACGTGCACGCCTTCACCACGTTTTAAAACCACAGGAAGTGGATGGTAATTGTGTGCGCCGTGCTTGTCCTCAAGAGCAATCGCCTCTTGTGAAGTAAGTTGATCTACAGTAGTCATTTTGTAAAAATTTTAAAGGTAATCTTTCAACGATTCCTGCTTTTGATGCTTCAAGGGATAAATGCGTTGAGACATCTTTTTTAAGGAGAGAAATCATCCTTTTAAGAAGTTGCAAAGTACTAAAAATAAAACGAAAACCTCAAGACTACCGCTTCGGTATCGGGTATATAACGCTTCTTTATAAAAGTTATAACATCAACTTAACAAATGAAAAAAACATAATAAGAAAGCATTTCTGCAGATCGTCTTATTTATACTATTTTTGCCGCGTGTCAAGAAGAAAGAAATCCAGAAAAATATTCTCAAATGTGTTGGTCACAGATGCCGGCGCAAAAGGGAAGTCTATTGCAAAAGCGCCAGATGGTCGCGTAATTTTCATCAGCAATGCTGTGCCAGGTGATGTGGTAGATATTCAAACTATGAAGCAACGCAAAGCCTATTATGAAGGTAAAGCGATTAAAATTCATGAATATTCTCCTAAACGCACCGAGCCGGTTTGTAAACATTTTGGAACCTGTGGTGGTTGTAAATGGCAAAATATGCATTACGACTATCAGCTGGAGTATAAGCAGCGTGAAGTCGTAAACAACCTACAGCGTTTGGGTAAAATTGAATTACCCGAAATCACTCCCATTAGCGGTAGCAAAGACATCTATTTTTACAGAAATAAGATGGAATTTTCTTTTAGCGACAGCAAGTGGCTCACGTTGAAGCAAATTCAAAGCGATGAGATCATTGAAGACCGCAATGCCCTTGGATTTCATATTCCGGGAATGTGGGATAAAATTCTCGACATCGACAAATGTCACCTACAACGTGACCCGAGTAACGCCATACGCAACGGCGTAAAAGAATTTGCTACGCAAAATAATATTCCGTTTTTCAATACACGCAATCAGGAAGGTCTTTTGCGCACGCTTATGATTCGCACGAGCAGTATTGGTGAATTGATGGTTTTAGTACAATTCTTTAAAGACGATCAAGAACCTCGTGAGCTAGTGATGAATTACCTAAAGGAAACTTTTCCTGAAATCACATCGTTACTTTACGTCATTAACGAAAAAGGAAACGACACCATTTATGATCAAGAAGTACTGTGTTACGCAGGAAGAGATCATATTTTTGAGGAGATGGAAGGGCTCAAGTTTAAAATTAACGCTAAGTCTTTTTATCAAACCAATTCTGAACAAGCGTACGAACTGTATAAAATCACGCGTGATTTTGCCGGTTTAAATGGTGATGAGACGGTTTTTGACCTGTATACAGGTACCGGAACTATTGCACAGTTTGTAGCCAAAAAAGCCAAAAAAGTAATTGGTGTTGAAGCTGTTCCCGATGCAATTACCGCCGCTAAAGAAAATGCGCAATTAAACGGAATAGAAAACGTTGAGTTTTATGTGGGTGATATGAAAAATGTATTTAACGATGCATTTATCGCACAACACGGCCAGCCTGACGTTGTGATTACAGACCCGCCACGAGATGGAATGCATAAAGACGTTGTTGCTCAACTTATCAAGATCAAAGCAGATCGCATCGTTTATGTAAGCTGTAACAGCGCAACGCAAGCTAGAGATTTAGCTTTATTAGATGAATACTATAAGGTAGAACGCGTGCAACCTGTTGATATGTTTCCGCAGACGCATCACGTAGAAAATGTGGTTTTATTAAAACTGAAATAAAAGCTAATGCTTAAAAACGGTATTTTATTACTTCTTTTAATTGTTGTCATTTCGGTCTCTTGTGAGCGGGATGATATCTGTGCAGCGAGCACACCTACTACACCGGTACTCACTATTGGTTTTCAAGATACCGACAATACCACTGAAGAAAAACCGCTTAATATTACTATTTACAAGCCTGATTTTTCTGATAGCCTACCGTACACCAGTAGTTCACAGGTAGAAATCCCATTGCGAACAGATACTACGGCTACAGTTTTGGTTTTTGTCAAAAACCCGAATAACCTCGTCGCAGCCGAAGATCCTGATAACGCAGATACGGTGACTTTTAATTATACACCGCAAGAAGAATTCATCAGCAGAGCTTGTGGCTACCGCGTGAGCTTTTCAAATCTCACTATTCAATACAATCCAGGTACCGATGGACGATGGATTGACGATATTATTATTAACACCAGAACCATAACTAATGAAGACACCACACAGGTTTTTATTCGTCATTAGTTTTACACTGGTGACTTGTTTTTCGCTTTGCGCGCAAAACGAACAAGGGATCGCTCAAGAAAGCGCTACAGATTCAACAACTGTAGACACGCTTGATACTGCAACCAAAACAAACAGCTACGGGTTGCGCATAGGTGTAGAACTTAGCAAACCCTTGCGTTCTTTTCTTGATGACACCTATCAAGGTCTGGCGATAGTTGGTGATTTTAGAATTAAAGACCGGTATTATCTGGCCGGAGAACTAGGTACCGAAACCAAAGAATTTAATGAGCCTACTTATGATGCTCAAGTTGAAGGAAGTTATCTAAAAGCCGGAATCAATTACAATGCTTACAACAATTGGGAAGGGATGTCTAATCTCATTTACGTTGGATTTCACTTAGGCTTTTCCACATTTAATCAGGACCTGAATAATTATACCATTTATACTACCAATTCTTTTTACGAGCCTGATGTACGCACCAATCCTCGCAATTATTCTAACCTTAATTTGATCTGGGCAGAACTTCAGATGGGACTTCAGGTAGAATTATTTAATAACTTATATATGGGTCTCAACGTGCAATTGAAGCGTATTCTTTCACAAAAAGCGCCTGACGACTTTACAAACCTATATGCTCCGGGATATAACAAAGTCACTTTTGATAATGTGTATGGCGCCGGCTACGGGTATACGATTTCTTATCTAATCCCTATTTTTAAAAAGTAAGGCAGAAAAGAAATTTTTATAATTAAGCCGAAATGGGATTACGCTCACGAATTCACATCATTAATGATTTCATCAAAAAGCCAGATGATATCCCACTTCAAATTTCTCTTTGGCAAAAACTGAAATTTTTAGTTTCCGGGATAGTTTATGATTTTGGTGTTGCCTTCCTCTTGATCATTTTTATAAGTTTTCTCGCGCCTTTAACCGAAGACTATGAAAACATATTAAATCAGGAACTGTACAGTTTTTGGATGACGATTGTTTTTGTTACCATTTTGCCTCCCCTACTCGAAGAACTCATCTTTAGATTTCCTCTTAAATACAAGCGCAACTATCTGATGCGTTTGATCGCTTACCTCTTTAAAGTTGACCTAGAAACCTTCTGGAGAAAACACCTGCGTATTATCGTCTATCTATTTTCGGCAGCATTTGGCTTTGTGCACATCTCAAATTATAGCAATGTCGATTTTTTATTCTTTGTGTTGTCACCTATTCTTGTTGGCGCTCAACTTTTTGCAGGAATTATTTTTAGTTTTTTCAGACTAAAACTCGGTTATATTTGGGCGATTTTGGGACATTTTAGTCATAATTTCATCCTGATTATGATGGGGATTCTTTTCTATCACAATGTATTTATGACGCTTGTTGACGATGACGAAGTAAAAATAGAAGCCGCCGGACTTACTTACTTGGTTGATGAAGCGCCACGTTTGACTTTTGAAACCACTTCTAATGGAAATCTCCTGTGCCTTGAAGCACAAAATTTCAGTTTACAAAAAGTGGTTAACGCACTCTATGAAGAGCAAGACAGCTTGATCATAAGAGATAATGAAAGACTTCATCTTAAACTGATTAGCAAACAAGATTCTGGATATTCTAAAACCAAATTTCTTGAAACACTTAAGGAACATTATGTTTTTAAAAAAGTGGTCGACAGTACTTCTAATAAAGAATAAGCTGCTACAGCTTTAGTATCTTTGCTTTATGATTAAAGAAATCAGCAGCACACAAAATCCAACCGTCAAGCACTTTGTTGCGCTTCAGGAAAAATCCAGAATTCGTCGTAAAACGGGTGAATTTCTAATCGAAGGCGTACGCGAGATCAATCTCGCTTTGGATGCAGGGTTTCAACTGGTGCAACTTCTCTTTTGTTCTGCGATCGCTACTTTTGAAGAACTTGCAGCGCTTCAGTCAAAACTTTCTGCTGAAGTGACCCAGATCGAAGTTACCGAAGAGGTCTATAAAAAAATCGCTTACCGCTCAGGTACCGAAGGAATTATCGCTTCCGCGAAAGCGAAAAAAAACACGTTATCAGCTCTTGATCTTCCTAAAAACCCGCTAATTATGGTTGCTGAAGCACCAGAAAAACCGGGGAATATAGGAGCTTTATTACGTACTGCCGATGCTGCAGGTGTTGACGCTTTTATCTTGGCAAATCCCAGAACTGATCTTTACAACCCAAACATTATACGCTCTAGCGTAGGCGGACTTTTTACGGTTCCTGTTGCCACGGGAAGCACACAAGAGGTCATTGATTTTCTGCAACAAAAAAACATCGCGATTTACACCGCGATTTTACAGGAAGCGATCTCTTATGAAAAACAAGATTTCACCACAGCTTCTGCCCTGGTTGTGGGCACCGAAGCAGACGGCCTCTCTGAAGCTTGGCGTACTGCCGCAAAACAAAATATCATCATCCCAATGCAAGGCCGTTTAGACTCGATGAATGTTTCGGTAGCTGCAGCGATTCTTATTTTTGAAGCACGCAGGCAACGCGGTTTCACTCTTTAAAATCCCTATTATGACACCCACTCTTGTTTTTTATATCATCATTGCTTTTATCGTGATCAGTTTTGCTGTTGACCAATTCCTTGATTGGTTAAATGCAAAACATTTTGATGATCCTGTCCCTAAAGAATTGGCAGATGTTTATGATGGCGAAACCTACCGGAAGTCGCAAGAATATAAAAAAGTAAATGCCAAATTCAGTACGCTTACTTCGAGCTTTATGCTCGTAGTAACTTTATTGTTTTTCTTTCTCGATGGGTTTGCTTTTGTAGATCAAATCGCCAGAAGCATAAGCGACAACGAGATTATTGTTGGTCTTATTTTCTTCGGAATCATTATGCTTGGATCTGATATTTTAACCACACCTTTTAGTTATTACAAGACATTCGTAATTGAAGAGCGTTTCGGTTTTAATAAATCTACACCTAAACTTTTTATAGCAGATAAACTGAAGGGTTGGTTAATGACTATTATCGTTGGTGGTGGTTTATTGGCGCTTATAATTTGGTTTTACCAAATAAGCGGAAATTTATTTTGGGTATACGCCTGGGTAGTCTTTGCGGTTTTTGCTCTGGTAATGAATATGTTTTATGCCAAACTTATTGTGCCGCTTTTCAATAAACAAACTCCGTTAGAAGATGGTTCGTTACGTGATAAAATTGAACAATACGCCGCTACTGTAGGTTTTAAACTAAACAATATTTTTGTGATCGATGGGTCCAAACGAAGCACTAAAGCCAATGCCTATTTTTCAGGATTTGGTTCAGAAAAGCGCATTACCCTTTACGACACCTTGATCAATGATTTGAACGAAGAAGAGATCGTCGCTGTTCTTGCGCATGAAGTAGGACATTACAAAAAAAATCACATCATCATCAATCTGATTTCCTCCATCATCCTCACCGGTTTTACGCTTTGGCTTTTAGGCATGTTCATCAGCAACGCTGTTTTTTCTGAAGCTTTAGGTGTTGATGAACCCAGTTTTCATATAGGCCTTATCGCTTTTGGTATTTTATATAGCCCCATTAGTGGAATCACCGGATTTTTAATGAGCGTGCTTTCCAGAAAATTTGAGTATCAAGCCGATAATTTTGCCAAAAACACCTACGCGGGAGACCCTTTGATCACTTCGCTTAAAAAATTGTCCCGCAACAATCTGAGTAATTTAACTCCGCATCCATTGTATGTAAAATTGCATTATTCTCATCCTACGCTTTTGCAGCGTTACCGCAATTTAAAAGCGTAAAAAACACGCTTTTTATTTATTCAGATAAACCTCAAACACTGTCAAAATCCATTTGCTTTTTTAGGATATAATTGTACTTTTAAATTATGACTCCCGTTGATATAGAAAAAGAAAATAAAGAGCTCGCCAGACAGTATAAAGAACTGTTACGCATAAGTTATCGTACGCTTTCTGATGATGATAAAAAATTGATCAGAGAGGCGTTTGACGTAGCTGTTGATGCGCACAAAGATCAACGTCGTAAGTCTGGTGAGGCTTACATTTTTCACCCGCTTGCTGTTGCACGCATTGTAGCCAGTGAAATTGGGATGGATGCGACCTCTATTGCTGCAGCGCTCTTGCACGATGTTGTTGAAGATACTATTTATACGCTTGAAGATTTAGAGGAACGTTTTGGCCCTACAGTTGCCAGAATCGTTGACGGACTCACAAAAATCTCAAATCTTAAAAAACACCGGGACGTCTCGCTACAGGCAGAGAATTTTAGAAAGATGTTACTTACCATAAACGACGACGTTAGGGTAATTATCATCAAGATCGCAGACCGTTTGCACAATATGCAAACAATGGATTCTATGCGGCCTGATAAGCAAATTAAAATTGCAAGTGAAACACTATACATCTATGCTCCTCTTGCGCATAGAATAGGGCTTTACAACATCAAAACCGAACTTGAGGATCTTGGTCTAAAATACACAGAGCCAGAAATATTCAAAGATATTTCTCGCAAAATGAAAGAGACCAAAGAGCAGCAAGATCAATATATTGAAGAGTTTACACGCGCGGTTCAGCAATCGCTTGATAAAGAAATTCTGGATTACGAGATCAAAGGCCGCCCGAAATCTATCTATAGTATTCGTCGTAAAATGCTCAAACAGAATATTCCGTTTGACGAGGTTTATGACAAGTTTGCGATCAGAATTATTTACAAGGCAACCCCTGAAAGCGAAAAATTTCTGGCTTGGAAAATCTATTCCATAGTTACAGATCACTTTAGACCCAATCCCACACGCTTACGCGACTGGATTTCATCTCCAAAATCAACTGGATATGAAGCGCTTCACATCACCGTTATGGGCTTAAAAGGACGTTGGGTTGAAGTGCAAATACGTTCTGAGCGTATGAACGAAATTGCAGAAAAAGGTTATGCTGCGCATTATAAATACAAGCAAGGAGCTTCCAATGAAAATGAAGAAGACCAAACCCTTGATGAATGGCTTAACCGTCTACAAGATGCCCTCGAGAATAATGAGACCAACGCTGTTGACTTTGTAGAACAATTTAAACTCAACCTTTACAACAAAGAGATTTTTGTATTTACGCCGCAAGGGGATCTAAAATCCTTACCAAAAGCGGCTACACCGCTTGATTTTGCTTTCAGTATTCACACCGAAATAGGAATGCATACCCGCGGCGCTCGTGTAAATGGAAAATTGGTTCCACTAAGTCACGAATTAAAAAGTGGAGATCAAGTGGAGATCATCACTTCTGAGCATGCAAAGCCTAACAACAACTGGTTGGATTATGCAACGACTGCCCGCGCCAGATCTAAGATTAAATCTTCGCTTAAAGACGAGAAGAAAACCATCGCCGAGGACGGTAAAGTGATTCTTACCCGCAAGTTGCGCTCTCAAAAAATCTCGTTGGATCAAAACATCATCAATGAGATGGTCATTTATTTTAAGCTTAAAACGAGCCTGGATCTTTTTTACAGAGTAGGTATCGGAACGATCGACAATAAAATGATCAAAGAGTATGCAGCCTCACGCAGCAGTGCCATTGTAAGCTTCTTTAAGAATAAGATCAGAAAAACACCGGTTGCAGAAAACGTAGACAAAGATGAGATTACCGATAAATTTGACCTCCTTGTTTTTGGTAAAGACGAGCAAAAGTTAGACTACACCCTAGCTCCTTGCTGTAACCCTATTCCAGGTGATAAAGTTTTTGGTTTCACTACCGTTTCAGACGGTATCAAAGTGCATAAACAAAACTGTCCTAATGCGATTCAATTACAAAGTAATTATGCCTATCGCATTATTCCTGCAAAATGGATAGACTCCTCTGCTCAAGAATTTAGAGCAGATCTTGAATTAACAGGAATCGACACCCTCGGACTGGTTAATCACGTGACCCGTGAAATTTCAGAACATATGCACGTAAATATGCGTGGCTTGAATTTTACCACCAACGATGGCGTTTTTAAAGGTAACATTACGGTCATCGTTCAAAACAAGAAGCATTTACACAGGCTCATCGAAAACTTGAAAAAAATAAACGGTATCGACAAAGTCATACGTCTGTAAATGCGTAAGTTTGCAAAACTATTATGATACCAAAAGCTACAATAAATAAAGATCAGGAAGTCGTTAAAAACGTCTTCACTAAGTTTCTAGAAGAAAACGGTCATCGTAAAACTCCAGAGCGTTATGCGATCTTACAGGAGATTTATAATTACAATGATCATTTTGATATCGAGACCCTGTACATCAGTATGAAGAATAAAAAATATCGGGTAAGTAGAGCGACGCTTTACAACACGATAGAACTTCTACTGGCTTGTGGTTTAGTGCGTAAGCATCAATTTGGCCAAAACCAATCTCAATATGAGAAATCCTATTTTGACAAGCAGCACGACCACGTTATTCTTACAGATACCGGTGAGGTCATAGAGTTTTGTGACCCGCGTATCGAGTCTATCAAAAAAACCATAGAAGAGGTTTTTGATATTGATATCAATAAACACTCCCTTTATTTTTACGGTAACAGAAAGCAAAAAGATTCAACCGAAAATACAACCGAAGACAACAACTCATAAATGGCAGTAGATTTACTTCTTGGTCTCCAATGGGGAGACGAAGGTAAGGGCAAAATCGTAGATGTTCTTACAAAAGATTATGATATTATTGCGCGCTTTCAAGGCGGGCCTAATGCAGGACACACCCTTGAATTTGATGGCATCAAACACGTTTTACACACGATCCCATCGGGTATATTTCACGAGAACGCCATCAACCTTGTTGGTAATGGCGTCGTGATTGATCCTGTCATCTTTAAAAAAGAATTAGACAATCTAGCGCAGTTTAAACTGAATATCGCAGAGAAACTTCTTATTTCGCGCAAAGCGCACTTAATCTTACCTACGCATCGCTTACTTGATGCTGCTTCTGAAGCTTCAAAAGGAAAGGCAAAAATTGGTTCTACTTTAAAAGGTATCGGCCCAACGTATATGGATAAAACCGGGCGTAACGGTATTCGCGTAGGAGACCTTGAGCTTGAAGACTGGAAAGACCGCTATGCAGCATTAAGAGACAAGCATATTGATATGATTGACTTTTATGATGCAAAAATTGAATATGATCTTGACGAATTAGAAGCTGAATTCTTTAAGGCTGTCGAAGTTTTAAAAGAGTTAACCTTCATCGATTCTGAAGAATATCTATACCAGGCACAACAAGCCGGAAAATCTATTTTAGCTGAAGGTGCACAGGGATCTTTATTAGATATTGATTTTGGAACCTATCCTTTTGTAACATCTTCAAATACTACTGCCGCCGGTGCTTGTACAGGACTTGGAGTAGCACCTAATCAAATAGGTGATGTATTTGGGATTTTTAAAGCATACACGACACGTGTAGGCTCTGGCCCCTTCCCTACCGAACTTTTTGATGAAGTTGGTGAAACTATGGGACGCGTAGGTAACGAGTTTGGAGCAACTACAGGAAGACCTCGCCGTTGTGGATGGTTAGACCTTGTAGCACTAAAGTATGCTGTTCGCGTAAACGGGGTAACCCAATTGATGATGATGAAAGGCGATGTTTTGAGTGGTTTTGACACGCTTAAAATTTGTACGCAATACAAATATAAAGGCGAAGTTATTGACCACCTTCCTTACAACATCGAGCCTGAAAATGTAGAACCTGTATATTCTGAAATGAAAGGCTGGGAAGAAGACCTTACCAAAATGAAAGGCGATGAGCAACTTCCTAAAGAGCTTAATGCGTATATCGAATTCTTAGAAAAAGAATTAAATGTACCTATCAAAATCGTTTCTGTGGGACCAGATAGAACACAAACGATTCACAGATAGTTACAAGACCATATTAATTGATAAAAATCCGAAGTACTGCTTCGGATTTTTTTATGCATTATTTCTAAAAGCATTAAGAAAAGTTAGTCCAGCTAAACACTACATTTACAACAAACTACCAACCATAAGCCCATGAAACTTTTTCAGTGTACTAATTGTAAGAATCCGGTGTATTTCGAAAATACAACCTGCGAAAAATGCGGTAATAATTTGGGCTACTTCAATACAATTGAAGAAATTCTTTCCTTCCCTGCAGCAAGCAAAACAGTTTATAGTCCGTTACAGCAAGGGAGCGCACTCACCTACTGCGCCAATCACAAGCACAATGCTTGCAATTGGCTGGTTTCTACCGAAAGTGGCACTTCTTTTTGTGAAGCTTGTAGTTCTAATCGAACTATTCCCGATTTGAATGATGCAGAGAATAAACTGGATTGGCAGAAAATTGAAACAGCAAAACATCGCTTATTTTACTCACTTCATAAACTGAAGCTTCCTACAAAATTCAACATTAATGATCAACCGCTGAATCTTAGGTTTGATTTTTTGGCTCCAGATCCTAACAATCCTTCTGCCATAAAAACAGGACACGCAAACGGATTGATAACACTTAATATTCAGGAAGCCAATGCAGCACATAGAGAATACATCAAAGAGCAACTTTCAGAACGCTATCGAACGCTTTTGGGGCATTTTAGACACGAAGTTGGTCACTTTTACTGGGAAGTTCTAATTCAGCCTAACCCAAAAAAACTTGAAGAATTTAGAGCACTTTTTGGGGATGATACTCAAGACTATGGTGCTGCCTTGCAAGCGCATTACAAAAATGGCGCACCTGAAAATTGGCGCGAAAATTACATCAGCAGTTATGCAACCATGCACGCTTGGGAAGATTGGGCAGAAACTTGGGCCCACTACCTGCATCTAATGGATATGCTAGAAACCTCGTATAGCTTTGGTCTAAGCTTAGATCCAGAAATATCTAAAGTACCTAACCTTGAGGTTGCCTGTGATTTTGACCCCTATGAGGAAAAAGATTTTCAGAACATCATTAAACATTATTTACCCCTAACCTACGCGCTCAATTCGCTTAATCGAAGTATGGGGCATCAAGATGCTTACCCATTTGTGCTTTCCCCTCCGGTTATAAAAAAATTGACTTTTATTCATAAAGTCGTTCAGTTTTAAATTTCTTCTAAGCTTAGATGTGTATTTTTAGTTTACAAAAAGCATTTTATGTACGAAGTAGAACTTACTGCACGGCTAAAAGATTATGAGCAAACACGTACTCAAATTCAAAAGCTGAATATTGATTCGCACTACAAATTAGATTACGACGATCGCTATTATGACATAAACGCTAAGCTCACTCAGGAAGATCAAGAATTTAGATTACGTACGAAAACAAATCTGGATACTGCTGAGGCCAAACACTACCTCACCTTTAAAGACAAGCCTTTTGAGCAAGTAACACGTTCAAAGCCTGAATATGAAACCTTAGTTTTAGACCATTATAACACGGAGCAGATCCTTTTTAAGTTAGGTTACCAAAAAAGCGCGCATTATACCAAGCATTGCGAAATCTTCAATCTAAGGTATTTAGAGGCTTCAGTTGAAATTGCTTTGGTCCAATTTGACGAACTCAAAGATTCTTTCATTGAAATCGAAACCAACACCAACGTAGAATCTCACACCGATGCACTTTTTGAAAAGCTTTACGCGCTTATGGAAAAAATAGGCGTTTCAAAAAGTCAACTTACTAAAGATTTTTACATCGAGATGATCAAAGCGGCGCAAAGGGAATAGAATTCACAGGTTTTAAACGCTTTAGATTTTTGATTTGAACACATACTTGAAGCGGCTGTTTTTCCGTTATATTTGCATCAAAATTTGCTATGCTCAATTTTTTTAGAAAAAGCGCACTTCTGTTTCTCGTTCTTTTTTCGATTAGTCTTTCGGCTCAAGAAAAGAAGGAGTTGGATATTCAATCTGACGTTTCACAAATCGATGAAGAGAAATATCCCGGAGCCTTGGTAATGTACAAAAGCACTAAGCAAGTATACATTCAGCACGAAGGTATTGAGATGTGGTGTGATCTAGCTTTTCATTATAAAGCTGAAAATTTTGTGCGCGCCATTGGTAATGTACGTATGAAGCAAGGCGATACCATAAGTATGCGCAGCAATTATGCCGAGTATAATGGCGACACACAATTTGCCTGGGCTTCTGGTGGTGTCAATCTCAGAACACCAACCGCTACCTTAGACACAGATACACTTTATTTTAATCGAATAAAACAACAGGCCTATTACAGAACCGGAGGTACATTACGCGATACTGCTAGTGTTATCGAAAGTAAAATAGGACGGTATTATTTAGATCAGGATAAATATTCCTTTATTCAAAATGTAGTTGTTACCAATCCTGAATATGTAATTAATAGCGACCAACTTGATTTTTATTCAGAATCTGGTGCCGCTTATTTATACGGCCCGTCTACCATTACAAGTGAAACCAGCACCGTGTATTGTGAGCGTGGGTATTATGACACGCGCAATGACAATGGGTATTTTGTTAAAAATTCGCGCATAGACTATGACAATCGCACCGTGTATGGCGATAGTTTATATTTTGACCGTCCTACAAGTTTTGCTTCGGCCACAAACAATATACGCGTTATAGACACCGCAAATAACAGTGTGATCAAAGGACATTATGCTGAAGTGTTCAAGGATAAAGATTCAGTATTCATTACAAAAAGAGCCGTTGCGATAACGGTACAAGATCAGGATTCGATTTATGTACACGGCGATCGACTTGTGGTAACCGGAGTTCCTGAAAAACGCATCGTACGCGGCTATTACAATGTACGGCTTTTTAAAAGTGATATGAGCGGTAAAAGTGACTCCATTCATATCAACCAAGCCAATGGTCTTACCCAGCTCATTGGGAGGCCTGTGTTATGGAGCGGCCTAAGCCAGATGACGGGCGATTCTATTCACTTACAAAGCAACACAAAAACCGAACAATTAGATTCACTTCATGTTTTTGACAATGCATTTTTGGTACAACAGGATACGATTCCGCTGTTTGATCAAGAGAAAAGTGGATTCAATCAAGTGAAAGGAGATGTCCTCTACGGAACATTTCAAGACAATGCGCTTCATCAGATAGATATTATAAAAAATGCTGAAAGCATCAATTATATGCGTGCTGATGATGGAGAATTACAAGGAATAGACAAAAGTAAATCGGCGTCGATTAGAGCCATTTTAGAAAATAATGCGCTGGTAACGATTACAAAATTTAAGCAGGTTGATGGTGAGGTTTTTCCACTTTCAAAATTCCCTAAAGAATCCAGAGAATTTGAAGGATTGGTCTGGCGTGGTGACGAACGTTTGCTCACAAAAGAAGATATTTTTAAAGGAGAGGCTCCTTTTACACTTACAAAAATTGAAGGTATACCTCTGCCAGAAATCGATGAAGACTTCTTTGATAACAGCATTCCTGATGAAGAACTCGATATTCCTGAAGCCTCAAAACTGACTCCCTCAGATCTAAAAAATCGAGAGGAAGACGCTCCAGAGATTGGCGTCCCAATGAGTGATAAGGCAACCATAAAAAAGGAAACTAAAACTCCGAAAAGAGAAAAACCTACTCCTAAATTTAAAGTCAAAGAATTGCCCAATTTAAAAGCTAAAGATTCAACAGATAATGAAAGCTGATTTCCTTAAATATCAGGCGCAAACGAGTCCGCATCCTCTTGCGATGGAAGTTTCGCACGCTAAAGGCAGCTACATTTATGATACTTCAGGAAAAGCGTATTTAGACTTTGTAGCCGGAGTTTCTGCTGCGAGTATCGGGCATTGCCATCCTGCGGTAGTAAAAGCCATTCAAGAGCAAAGTGAAAAATATTTGCATGTGATGGTATATGGTGAATATGCCCAAGACCCGGCAGTTGAATTGACACGTTTAATTGCTGCAAATCTTCCTGATCCACTAGAACAAACCTATTTGGTAAACAGCGGTACTGAAGCTATAGATGGCGCAATGAAACTCGCCCGTCGAGTCACCGGCCGTAGTAAGATCATTTCTGCAAATCAAGCCTATCACGGGAATACCTTTGGCGCATTGAGTTTGATGAATTATGAGGAACGCGTTGCACCGTTTAGACCAGTTGTAGGTGACATCTCTCATATCAACTTCAATAGTTTTGAAGATCTAGAAAAGATTACCGAAGATGTAGCGGGTGTTGTTTTAGAAACCATTCAAGGTGGTGCCGGATTTATTCAACCAGAAAATGGCTGGCTTACTGCGGTAAAAAAGCGCTGTGAAGCAGTTGGCGCACTTTTAATACTAGACGAGATACAGCCTGGGTTTGGAAGAACAGGAGCTTTTTTTGGTTTTGAGAATTATAACGTGGTTCCTGATGTTGTGGTAATGGGAAAAGGAATGGGCGGCGGAATGCCCATTGGTGCTTTTACCGCTTCAACGGCGCACATGCGTTTACTTTCAGACAATCCTAAAATGGGACATATAACCACATTTGGTGGTCATCCTGTCATTGCAGCAGCAGCTTTAGCAACCTCAAAAACGATCTTAGAAGGAGACCTCATTCAGCAAACTTTAGAAAAAGAAAACCTGTTTAGAAGCTTATTGAAGCATCAACTCATTACCGAAGTTCGCGGTAAAGGGCTTATGCTGGCTGCCCTTACGCCTTCCGCAGAAATTACAAACGAGGCCATCTTGATGGCTCAAGATGAAGGTTTAATTTTATTTTGGTTGTTGTTTGAAACTAAGGCCATTCGCATCACCCCACCACTCACCATCTCTGAAGATGAGATTGTTAAAGGTTGTGAGATCTTGCTTAAGGTTTTAGATAAAATAGCGACTAAATTGTCATAATCAGCTGTTTGGGCGCAATTGTTGATTACTTTGTTAACAACAATATGTAGCGCACAGCCTTCTGCCTATTATCCTTTATAAATTTATATAGGCAGAAATTTTAAAAGCAACGTGTATGAAGTTTAATCAAGAACACGAAGAGAATAATTTCCCGCTCACCCGTTTTGAATCTATGTTAAAGACAAATGATGTCCTTTTCTTCGATTCGGATGAATTTGAGAATATTGTCAACCATTACTTAGAAAATGGCAAAATTGCACTCGCAAAGAAAGCTGTAAAACTTGGTCTTGACCAGCACCCTTCCTCCTCAAACCTCAAGCTTTTTAAGATTGAAATTTTAATTTTTGAGAACAAGCTTGATGAAGCAGATCGTTTACTGGCAGAACTTTATGAATTAGAACCTCAAAACGAAGAAGTTTACATTCAAAAAGCCAATATTTTCTCTAAACGAGATGATCATAAAATGGCGATCGAATTGCTAGAAACTGCTCTTGAACTTACAGACGCCGATGCCGATATCTATTCTCTTATAGGAATGGAATATTTGTTTATGGACGACTTTCAAAAAGCTAAATACAGCTTTATGAAATGTCTGGAAGTTGATGAAGATGACTATTCGGCATTGTATAATGTGATTTATTGCTTTGACTTTTTAGAACAACACGAGGAAGCAATAGATTACCTCAATATGTTTCTTGACAAAAATCCATACTGCGAAGTGGCTTGGCATCAAGTAGGGAAACAATATTTTGACCTGAAAAATTACACCAAAGCACTCGCTGCTTACGATTTTGCGATTATTAGTGATGACACCTTTATCGGCGCTTATTTTGAAAAAGGAAAAGTGCTTGAAAAATTAGGTCGCTATAATGAAGCGATAGAAAATTATCAAATAACTTTAGGCTTAGATGATCCCACATCATTTGCCTACTTAAGAATGGGTAAATGCTATCAAAAGTTGCATTGTGATGATCTTGCCATTGAATTCTTTTTAAAAACGGTAAAAGAAGATCCATTGCTAGACAAGGGTTGGATCGCGATAACCGATTTCTATACCAAGAAGATGGATTATCAAAATGCGCTCTACTACATCAACAAAGCCATAAATATTGATGGTGAAAATGTTTTGTATTGGAAACGCTATGCGAAAATAAACAACCGTTTAAAATTTTACGAGGAAGCAGAACGCGGTTATCGTAAAACCTTAGAATTAGGTAACTATGAACTAGACACCTGGTTGACCCGATGCGATATTCTTATTTACCTGGGTGAATATGAAGCAGCCGTAACCAACTTGTTTGAAGCCATAGAGTTTTATCCTGAATCTCCTCAGATTGAATTTAGATTAGCAGGCTTATACTTCAGCCTAAATCAAGATGAAAAAGGATATTTTCACCTGGAGAATGCTTTACGTTTAGAACCGGATTATGACATCATTCTCGAAGAACTTTTTCCTTTTGTCTATGCCAAACGCAGCGTCTTGAAAAAAATAAAAAAGGCAAAAAAATCCTAAAATTAAAGGCAAAATTTAAACAGAAGCCACATTGTAAAAACGATGTGGCTTTTCTTTATACTATCCCTGCGGTTTAGAGATAGATTTTATATTTCTTTCATACATTTGAGGCATAATCAAAACCAAACCATGTCTCAGAAACGATCTCTAGTTAATTATGCTGTCATTACTTTAAAAGGTTTGGCTATGGGTGCTGCAGATGTAGTTCCTGGAGTATCAGGAGGAACAATCGCATTTATCGCCGGTATTTATGAAGAACTCATCGCCACGATAGATAAGCTAGATACATCCTTTTTTAAAGTTTGGAAGAAAGAGGGATTCAAAGCTGCTGCAGAAGCATACAATTTAAAATTTCTTGGTGCTCTTTTTTTAGGTATTGGCCTCAGTATTCTATCCCTTGCAAAGCTCATTACCTTCTTATTAGAAGAACACCCGCTGTTGCTTTGGGGATTCTTTTTTGGACTCATCGTTGCCAGTATTCTTTATATAGGATCTCAAATTAAATCCTGGAATGTTGGTGTAGTTATTTCAGGCGTAATAGGCATTGTGGTCTCATACTACATCACCATTGCAGAGCCTTTGAGTACCGGTGCGAGTTATTGGTTTATTTTTCTTTCAGGATTTATAGCAATCATTGCAATGATCCTTCCGGGAATATCGGGTTCTTTTATCCTATTACTTTTAGGCTCCTACAGTATTGTTTTAGGAACCGTACGTAATTTTGTTGATGCGCTTTTAGCCTTAGACTTTTCGGCGCTTAAAGACGCTTTATTACGCCTCATTCTTTTTATGTTGGGATGTGTTACCGGTTTAAAAGCATTTTCTAAAGTACTCACCTACCTCTTTAAAAATTATCAAAACCTTACGCTGGCATTACTCACCGGTTTTATGATTGGTGCTTTAAATAAAGTTTGGCCTTGGAAAGAGGTGCTTTCTTATCGCACAAATTCGCACGGGCAGCAAGTTCCGCTTCTAGAAAAAAGCATTTTGCCACAAAATTTTGAAGGCGACCCTAAAATCATTTTGGTAAGCGTATTGGCAATAATTGGCTTTTTAACTATTTTTCTGTTAGAACGCTTTGCGAATTCTAAACAAAATAATGGAATCTAAACACCGCTCTTTTTCAGATAAAATCTGGCTGGTACTTAAGGGGCTTGCTATGGGAGCGGCCAATAAAGTACCCGGCGTTTCTGGTGGTGTTGTAGCTTATGTTGCAGGGTTTTATGAAGAATTTATTTATTCGCTACAAAAAGTGAATAAAAATGCGTTCAAACTCCTTTTGAACGGAAGGTTCCGCAGTTTTGTACGCTATGTAAATGGAAGATTTTTATTTCTGCTCATTTTAGGAATGATCATCAGTTATTTTAGCGTTTCAAAATTACTTGATGTAGCGATTGAGCATTATCCGCTTCATGTATGGAGCACATTTTTTGGGATGATCATTGGCAGTATTTACTACATAGGTAAAGATTTTGACGACTGGTCTCAAAAAAATATCATTATTCTTTCACTGGGAATCATAACCGGAGTCTTGATAAGCTTGTTAGAACCTGCTACACAAAATGACAATCTCATCTTTGTATTTTTCTGCGGAATCATTGGCGTCTCTGGGATGACCTTACCCGGATTATCAGGATCATTCATTTTGATTCTCCTAGGTAACTATGTGTTACTTCTGGTAGATTCTGTAAATGCGCTATACGACACCCTATCCGATTTGGTTCAAGCTGATTTTTCTTTCATAAACGATCCGCATCGTGTGCGTTTATTAAAAGTAATTGCGGTATTCACCTTAGGTTCGGTTACCGGTTTAGTCACCTTGTCTAACTTTTTAGGCTACTTGTTAAAGCACTATAAAAATCAGACAAACGCCGGAATCATTGGGTTTATCGCAGGTTCTTTAGGCGTTGTTTGGCCTTGGAAAAACCCTGTTTTTGAACGCAACGAATTAGGCGAAATTAACTACGACCGCGTAGGTGATCCTATTCTTACCAATTATGATCGTTTTTGGCCTTCGAGTCTTTCTTTAGAAAACTGCCTGGCAACGGTTTTTATTCTTATAGGTATTTTTAGTGTGGTTGCTTTAGGAAAATACGGGGAAAAAACCCGTGCAAAGAATTAAACTAAAGCTGACATTTGCAGCCAACCCAACCAAAAACTATTGAATTACCCAACCGATATGATTAAACTTGGACTTATAGGAAAAAACATTGACTACTCGTTCTCTCGAAAATATTTTACCGAGAAATTTGAAAATGAATCCATTGACGGTTTATATTCAAATTACGACTGCACTACACCAGAAGAGGTAAAAAATCTTTTAGACACCAATGAGGATTGCGATGGTTTTAATGTGACTATTCCGTATAAAGAAGTGGTAATCCCCTATCTTGATGAGCTTAACAAACACGCAAGTGCTATAGGAGCTATTAATACCATCAAGCGCCTGACTAACGGCAAACTCAAAGGCTTCAATACCGATTATTTAGGCTTTCGCAAGTCGCTTCAACCGTTTTTAACTGTTCAAAAACATACACACGCGTTGATTTTAGGTACCGGCGGCGCATCAAAAGCGATTGCTTATGCGCTTGAGCTCGAAGATATTTCGTTCAAATTTGTATCAAGAACTCCTAAAAAAGACCAATTTTCTTACGATGCGCTCAATGCTGCATTGCTTTCAAAATATACCCTGATCATCAACACGACTCCGTTGGGCACCTACCCCAACATAACAGATTGTCCTAAAATACCTTACAGGTTGCTTTCTAAAAATCACTTGCTGTATGATCTTGTGTATAACCCGGTTGAAACTCAGTTTCTTAAAAACGGAAAAGAACACGGAACCCGCATCTGCAATGGTTATGAGATGTTGAAACTTCAAGCCGAGGCCGCCTGGAAAATCTGGAATTAGCAGCCTTCTACCCTTCTGCTCTTGTTAATTGCTTACTTAATAGTATCTTTAAATACTTATTAAAGCACCATAACATTGAAACAAATGTCAGAAGAAAAAAAAGCATCCAATACCGATAAGAATGTTGAAGAAACTGCTTCAAAAGATTCAATAAAAGAATCTCAAGAAGCTAAAACTTCGGCTAGCGAAACTCAGGAAGCATCTACTACGCAAGAAGAAGAGCTGGTTACAGAATCTATAGATGTAATTAAAGACGCAAAAACCAATGACGCTAATGAAGAAGAGCATGACGAGGATTTTGTAGCAGAAGATGAGGAGGATGATCAAGATAGTGATCCTGATGATCTTGACGCTGCTCTTAATGAAGATAGTGAAGATGAGAGCGCCTCTGAGCGTCACGACATTCCTAAAAAGGATTATGACAGCCTAAGTAAAGAAGAACTCATCAAAGAGTTTAAATATTTGCTTAATAATCATAAAGTTCAAGCGATTAAAGAACATGTAACCGAGTTGCGTGCAGCTTTTATTTCGCAATTTGAAGATGAGCAAGAGCAGGCTAAAGAAAAGTTTCTTGAAGAAGGTGGAAACATCATCGACTTCAGGTATTATAGCCCGCTTAAGAAAGAATTCAATTCGCTTTATTTCGATTATCGCGACAAGCGCAACAACTACTATAAAAATCTCAAAAAAGATCTCAACGCCAATCTGGAGACACGCAATGCACTAATTGAAGAGTTGAAAGAGCTCAAAAATGAAGTTGGTGGTGAAGACAGTATAAATACCACTTTTGAGAAGTTCAAAGACATTCAGGAACGCTGGAGAAATGCCGGTAATATTCCACGTGATCGTTACAATCTTGTGTGGAACAATTACCACCATCACATTGAAAATTTCTACGATTTTCTACATCTCAACAGAGAGTTTAGAGATAAAGATTTTAAAGAAAATCTTGACAAAAAACTTAAGCTTATCGAGCAAGCAGAAGAGCTTGCGCAGGAACCTGACGTAAATCGCGCATTTAAGGAGTTACAAATGCTTCACAAAATCTGGAAGGAAGAAGTAGGTCCTGTGTCTAAAGAATATCGTGAAGAAATCTGGGAAAAGTTTAGTGCAGCTACGCGTAAAATTCACGATGCACGTCAAGAATACTTCAAAAACATTGATAAGGTTTATGAAGAAAATCTTGACAAAAAACAGGAAGTAATCGCAAAAATTGAAACAATTGCTGCTAATCCTGCCTCAGCTCACAATGGCTGGCAAAAGCAAATGAAAGAGGTTAATGCCTTGCGTGAAGAATTTTTCAAAATAGGTAAAGTGCCTAAAAAGGAAAATGAACCTACCTGGAAAGCTTTCAAAAAGGCTACTCGAGAATTTAATCATAACAAGAATAGCTTTTATAAAAACCAGAAAAAACAGCAATATGAAAACTTACAGAAAAAGCTAGAACTGGTTCAAATAGCCGAAGACAATAAGGACAACGAAGACATCAAAGTGACCATAGATCTGATGAAACGCATTCAGGCAGATTGGAAAAAAATTGGTCACGTTCCTCGTAAAGACAGTGATAAAATTTGGAAACGCTTCAAAAAAGCGTGTAATCACTTCTTTGACCGTCTTCACGCTGAAAAGAAAGAAGTTCTTGAGGAAGAAAAAGGCAATCTAGAAGAAAAAAATACTTTACTAGAAAAAGTAAAGAATATTGAATTATCGGGTAATCATGAAGATGACCTGAAAACGATCAAATCAATCATTAAAGAATGGAAAGATACCGGCCGGGTACCGCATTCTAAAAAGAGCATCGAGCAAGATTTTAATAAAGTTTTAGACGGCTTGTTTAAGAAGCTAGACTTAAGTAAGAAAGAATCTGAACTTATCAAATATGAAAATCGAGTTGCAGCGATCGCCGATGAAGACAGTAATCAAGCACTCAATAAAGAGCATTATTTTATAACCAAAAAGATTGATGAAGTAAAAGCCGAAATCAATCAGCTTGAAAATAATTTAGGGTTCTTTCAACACGTTGATGATGATAATCCATTAGTCAAAGAAGTGCATAAAAATAT
The DNA here is from genome assembly GCF_037029365.1 of Leeuwenhoekiella sp. CH_XMU1409-2. Taxonomy (NCBI): domain Bacteria; kingdom Pseudomonadati; phylum Bacteroidota; class Flavobacteriia; order Flavobacteriales; family Flavobacteriaceae; genus Leeuwenhoekiella; species Leeuwenhoekiella sp. CH_XMU1409-2. The sequence goes on from NZ_JAYMEI010000010.1 coordinate 131,160, forward strand.
TGCCGCACACAAAAAGACTCTAGAAATCTGGAAAGCTAAGTTAAGTAAGCTTAAATCGCTTTATTAAGCTATGTCTTGTCCGCTCTGTAAGCACGATTCAGATTATTTTGGGACATATCAGGGCAGAATTTATAACAGATGCACATTTTGTGCATCTGTTTTTTTAGACCCTAACGATCTTCCTTCAGCAAAAGCTGAAAAAAAACGCTACGACAAACACGAGAACAGTCTAGACAATAAGGGCTATCTAAAATTTCTAGAACCGCTGCGTAATGCTGTTGTTAAAAATCAAAGTGCTTCTCAAACGGGTTTGGATTATGGTTGCGGTCCTAATCCTGTATTATCTAAGTTATTGAAGAAAGAAGGGCTTCGGATCAGGCAATATGACATCTATTACCACAATGAAGCTTCGGTATTACAAGAAACTTACGATTATATTGTTTGTTGTGAAGTCATTGAGCACTTTCACAATCCTTATGAAGCGTTTTCACAATTAAAATCCCTATTAAAACCAAAAAATAGTAAGCTCTACTGCAAAACAGCACTACTTCAGCCCGAACAAGATTTTGAATCCTGGGCATACAAAAATGATTTTACCCATAGTTTTTTTTATTCAGAAAAGGCTTTACAGTTTTTGAAAGAAGAGTTTCAGTTTAGTGAACTAGTAATGCAGCCTGATTATTTTATACTTGAAACGTAATCTATCTCAGAGCAAGCCTGGCTGGTGACAAAGGCGGGCACATAAGAGTTTGTCAAAAATGAATTTTCAATTTCGCGGCATCCTGATAGCTATAGGGACTTCCTAATAAACCTATCGGCGGTACCAATAAAAAAAGCGCAGCAAAGCTGCGCTTTTTCATTCTATAAGATGAATGAATTAATCTTTATATAAGTATAATGAAGATACACCGGCAAGTGATGCAGCAGAGCTCGGCGCTACATTACCTCCACCAGCTGTAGATACATTTCCATAGGCTAATACTTGTCCGCCTCCGTTTGCAAGTTCAGCAACGTAAACAGCATCTGTATCGGCGTCATACACCACATTTACAGGATTACCTAATAATGTTGCACTACCTTCATAACGAATTTGATTTGTTACAGAAAGTGTTCCTCCGTTTTCTACTGCATCAAATTTTGATTCAAAGTCTGAAATCACGTGGAATGCACCATCAGTATCAAAATCTCCTCCTGAAGCCGCTGCGATATCGGTCATAATCATCGTATCACCATCAAAATCTAAACCGTGCGTTCTTACAATTCCTTCAACAGTAATCCGTTTACTAGCAGCTACGGTAGCATCGGTCATATTTGAAGAAGCAAAATCTGTAAATACAGCAAGATCGCTGCTGCTATCAACAACTGCATATAAATCATCACCTACAAATTCAATACCCCATACAGCAAATTCTACAGTTACTGTATTTCTAAGTTCAAAAGAATCTCCATCTTTTTCAAAAACGAAAAATCTTCCGTCATCATTAGCATTATCTGAAACTACATAGATGTTTCCATTTACTGCTAGGTCACGTGGACTTTGTAAAGCCGAAGGCCCGGTAACATCAACATTGAGATCAACAGTAGCTTCGATAAAATCACTGATTCCGAAGTAAGATTGCAAAGAAGTTTGTGTTGCTCCTCGTGCTGCAATCGTAAAACCATCATCATCTGGACTATAATAAATACCTTCAGCATCAGTTGCTGCTGTTGTATAAACGGTAGATCCTCCTCTTAATAAGTCATATTTTGTCACATTACCATCAGCGTGACTTGTCGCGTATAAATCTGCAGTACCAACGATTACTGTTCCGGTATTATCATCATCGTCACTACAAGAGGCTAATGTAAAAAGGCCTAAAGCGCCTGCAAAAAGAAATTTTGAAATGTTCATAAATTGAGTTTTAGTTTAATTTGTTTGTTCATCTAAGTAACGTAAATGCAACAAGCTCAGTTCTTAAATAATTACAAACGAATCAACACACAAGCACAACTAACTGAATATCAAATTATTAAAAATAAAAATTATAGAAGTTTAACGAAGATTTAGTAACTCTTTAGCACATGTTAAGAAAGAAGATTTTCACAATTATTGCCAAAATCTTTAAAGAAAACTTAATTAACTGCGTTCGGGAATTTTTCCCTGAACATCCTTAAAGAATAATCTCAGACGGGCCATATCCTGTTTTAAATTGCCTGAAGGATAAAGCGGTACACCTATACGATGTTCTTTTTTTCCGAAATCCATCGTGATGGGTACTATGGGTACTTGCGCTTTTAAAGCAATATAGTTAAAATCCGGTTTTCCAGTTTTCTACTTTCTTTCGAGTACCTTCAGGAGAAAGCGCTAATCTAAAAACCTCGTGCTCTTTGAACATATTGGCAATTCGATCTACTTTATTTTCGTTCTTAAATCGGTCTAAAGGAATTCCGCCTACTTTTCTAAAGTACCATCCAAAAGGCCATTTGAATAATTCCTTTTTACCCAAAAAATTGATCGTAACTCCAATACAACTTCTAAAAAGCAGTCCCATATAGAAATCGTGCCAACTGGTATGTGGCGCAGCGATGACTACCATTTTGTTTACCTCTTTAGGAAATCTTCCTTTAATTTTCCACCCTAAGGCTTTATAAATGAAAAGAGCGAATCGCTGCATCAGCTTTGTTTATTTTTTAAAATAGCGCGAGCTTCCTCTAGATCTTGAGGTGTATCAATGCCAATAGCTGGAGCGTCAGAAGGTACCATCTTGATACGTTTACCATATTCTAAGTAACGAATAGCTTCAATCTTTTCTGCAGCTTCAAGCATGCGCATGGGCAATTTGGCAAAATCTAAGACCGCTTGCTTTCTAAATGCATAAATACCTTTATGTTTATAATAGACACTTTCTACATCGCGATCTCTTCGATAAGGGATAGGTGCTCTCGAAAAGTAAAGTGCAAAACTCGCCTGATCTACAATTACCTTTACATTATTTGGATTTTCTATATCCTCAATTTTTGAAATGGGCGTCATTAACGAAGCCAAGTCTATCGCATCTGCATCTTTTTCATAAAAAACCTGTAGCACATTGCGCATATCTTCGGTATTGGTAAACGGTTCATCTCCCTGAACGTTCACCACAATATCAATATCAAGATCTGCAACAGCCTCTGCAATTCGATCGCTTCCGCAGCTATGTTCTTGCTGGCTCATTATCGCATGGCCGCCGGCGCCGGTAATGGTTTCATATATTAATTCACTATCGGTAACCACGTAAACCGTGTCAAATAATTGTGTTTGAACGGCAGCCTCATAAGTGCGTAGAATCACTGGTTTCCCCTCGAGATCTTTCATCAATTTACCGGGAAATCTAGACGCCTCATAACGTGCCGGAATCATTGCTATTGTTTTCAATTTCTTAGTCATTTCTTAAGAGCATTCTTTTTTAGCTTTCGCTTACGGTACCATTTATAAACTCGGTAGGCCAAAAGCACTACCAAAACGCCTGCAAGAATAGGAATAAAAATGGCAAGCACAGCAAGTATTGTTGAAACTATAGATTCTAAAGTCGAGAAAATAGGATTAGCAATCCCTAAGGTTGAAGCAGTCGAAGTCGCCCTAATAGCTGCTGTAGAACCGGCAATAAGTCCGGCTGTTCCTCCCCCTCCAATAATCGCCAGAGCCCAAGAAATCCAAGGTGCATCATCACCAAAAGTCACAAAAAATAACATGGTCCCTGCCACGCTGGCAAGTGGAACAGCTATACTGTCTAAAGCATTGTCAAACCAAGGAATATAATATGCGAGTACTTCAAGACAGGAAGCCACTCCCAATAGCACTAAGGCTTGCCAGTTTCCTAACCATTCCCAAGCACTGAGTTCTATAACCTCAAAGTAGGCTGCCGCACTTAAGGCCAATAAAGGCAGAAATATTCTAAATCCCGCCGCAGCTGCAAGGCCAATTCCTAAACAAATACTTATGACTAGTTCCATTAGTGCTTATTCAACAAACATATCGTCTTTAAAACCTATAAGATACAGTTTTTTGCGCGCACGCGTGACCGCGGTGTATAACCAACGTAAGTAATCTTTATCCATTCCGTTAGGTAAGTATGGCTGTTCTACCATAATAGTTTCCCATTGACCACCTTGAGACTTATGGCACGTGATGGCATATGAAAACTTCACCTGCAGCGCATTGAAGAACTTGTTGTTTTTGACTTTCATAAACTTCTTATACTTAGAAGTCTCGTCTGCATAATCTTTCATCACTTCCTGGTAAAGCTTATTACCCTCCTCATAAGATAAGGATGGTGTTTCTGAAGTAAGCGTATCTAATAATAAAACCGTTTCAAAAGGAGCCAAATTAGGATAATCTGTCATTTGTATTTTCACTTCCGCGAAGCGAAAACCATACAACTCTTTAATACTGAAAATTTCCAGAATCTCAATGATATCTCCATTTGCAATGAAACCTGCCTCGCTTTTTGTATCTAACCAAAAATAATTATTCTTAACCACCATAAAATAATCCCCTGCACTTACTTCCTCTTCCTTAAAAAGGATACGTGAGCGAATTTGCTGATTATACAGATTAGCACGTTTATTTGATCTTACGATGATGGCAGTACCTTCATTACCATATTCTCTGTAAGAGTCTCCCAGAGCATCCATAATCTCGTGGCCATCTATAAGCCGAACTACATCATTTTGACCGCTTAAATCAAATCTGAAATCCTCATAGAGCTCGTCGTTTAGAAATTCTCTAATTCGAGTCGCATTTTTTAGAATACCACTCGTTTCAGCTTGCCGCATTACTTCATCGAGCTCAATACTTTTTACTGTCTTATCAAATTGCATTTGAAGGTTACGCTCATCCAATGCCGGACTCAAATCCATTTTTACAGGAGGAAGCTGAGCCTGATCTCCTATTAAAAGTAATTTACATTTATGACCGCTATACACATAAGACATCAAATCATCCAGTAAAGAGCCATTCTCAAAGAGTTTAGACTCTGAAGCATTATCAGAAATCATTGAAGCTTCATCTACGATAAAAATCGTGTTTCGGTGCTTGTTGCGTTGTAGCGTAAAAGAAACACCTCCACCCCGTTCTTTTTTGGGGTAATAGATCTTTCGGTGAATGGTATTCGCCGGTTTATCGCTGTAATTAGAAATCACTTTAGCTGCCCTTCCTGTAGGCGCCAATTGCACAGACGACATTTTAATTTTCCACAAGTTTTTAACAATTGCACCAATCACCGTAGTTTTTCCGGTTCCGGCAAAACCTTTTAAAACGTAAATTGAATTATTTTTAGGCTCGAATAAAAAAGCGCTAAGTTGTTGTAATAGAATGTCTTGTTTCTGGGTTGGCGTAAAAGGAAAATCTTTGAGTAAAAGCTTATAAAATGCGTGCTGATCCAGCTCCATAAAAAATTATTGAAAGTGTAAAGATACTAATGAATTTAAGGGGATATCCTTTAACGATTAAAAAAAAATTGTAGATTTGCTTATAACCTTAATTAAAATCTAAAACCACACATCGAATGAAAATAGTAATTCAGTTAGTACTTTGGGTTGTTATCGGAGTATTAGGATATTTACTTTTTAACGCTGTTTACGGCGAAGTAAAATTTAATGACCTTAAAGTTGTACGTTATCAAAAAGCGATTGAAAATCTAAAAGATATACGCGCAGGTCAATTAGCTTTCAAACAAATCAATGGAAAATTTGCAGAAAACTTTGAGCAACTAGAAAGTTTTATTGACACAGCTGAATTTGTACTTACCGAGCGTCGTGACACTATGGTCCTTGACGAAGAAGCAACACGTCGTTATCGTGTAGATACACGTAAAGAAATTACTATTATTGATACTTTAGGATATAAGTCTATTAAAGATTCTCTTTACCAAGGTACCAACCGTTACAAAACAATGAAGAACGTACCTATTGCAGGAACTGACGCTCAATTTGAAATGGAATCAGGTACTCTTCTTAAGAGTGATGTGCCAATCCCGGTTTTTGAAGCTAAAGTATCTAAAGATGTATTATTATTTGACCAACCAAAAGACTACGTTTCTAAAGAAAAACAAGTAGTTTCTGTTGATGGTGTAAATGGTGCTTACCTTTCTGTAGGTTCTATGACTGAAGTTAATACGAATGGTAACTGGCCAAAGAGTTACGGCGACAATGACGAATAAATCTCTGGAGCATCCAGAAAATCTTATAGTGTCCATCCAGGTTAGCCTGGATGGATTTTCTTTTTTTATCAAAAAAAGTACAGATGGATTGTGCATAGAATCAAAAAGTTTTGATTTTAAAAATGTGCACACGCCTCAACGCGCTTTAGAAGAGATCCAAAAGATCTTTGAGGCTACGCCTAGCCTCAATCAAGCATTTGAAGAAGTGATCGTGCTTTATGCAAACGAACTTTTTACAGTTGTACCGAAAGCTTTATTTGATGAAAATAGGCTTACCGATTACCTTAAGTTTAATACCAAAATTCTTAAGACAGATTTCATCGTTTATGATGAGATCGAAACTTTAGATCTTGTCAATGTTTATGTTCCCTACACCAACATAAACAACTTCTTTTTTGATCACTTTGGTACATTCACCTATTACCACAGTCAATCAATACTTTTAAACAGCATTTTATCAAATGCTCAAAACAAACGTGCTGAAGTTTTTGTACATTTTGAAAAAACCTCACTAACACTTATTGCTTATCAGGGTCAAAAACTTCTGTTAAGCAATCAGTTCAAATTTGAAACACCTCAAGATTGTATTTACTATATTTTGTTTTGCTATGAGCAATTACAGCTTGATCCTGAAGTACACCAGCTTACTTTAAGCGGTAAAATATCTGAAGATGATGCAAACTACAAGCTTATTTACGATTATGTTCGAGAGGTAGTGCTCAATAATAACAGCAAAGAAGATCATCAAAGCAGCTTTTTAAAATATCAACTGGGTTTATGAGAATAATAAGTGGAAATTATAAAGGAAGACGCATCATCGCTCCAAAAAAATTACCTGTACGTCCAACTACAGATATGGCCAAGGAGTCCTTATTCAACATTCTCAGAAATCGCTACAGCTTTAGCACTATAAGCGTTTTAGACCTGTTTGCCGGTACAGGAAATATAAGTTATGAATTTGCTTCTAGAGGAGCTAAAGCGATCACAGCTGTAGATGCAAACGCAGGTTGTGCTCGATTTATACAACAAACTTCAGAGCAGTTAGAAATGAACATCAATGTGATTAAAGCAGATGTTTATGGCTATTTATCTAGAGCGGCAGAACAGCACGATTTAATTTTTGCAGACCCTCCATATGACTTTGAGACGACCGAATTTATAAAAATAGTAGATCTAGTCTTTGAGCAAAACTTGCTTTCTCAAGAAGGAACGTTGGTTATAGAACATAGTAAACATACCGATTTGCAAGAACATCCTTTATGTTTTGAGACGCGCAAATATGGCGGAAGTGTCTTTAGCTTTTTTTCTAAAAAAGATTCGTAAAATACTGGCTTTTAGTTAATTTTGCTGAAAAATACACCCAACTTGAATCCACTTAAAACTATTAAGTTAGACTTTTGCGTCTTGAACTTTTACGATACGTTTGTCATTTCTGAAGTAAATGAAGGTGTAAACGTAAGTAAAGAACACATTGCAAAGGCACATCAAACCATTGTTGATTTTTTTGGAAGCAATACCTATTATGGGTATATCTCGCTACGAATCAACGATTACAACGTAGATCCTACAGACTATTTATCGTGTCCTTTCTATGACCACATTACCGGTATGGCAATTGTAAGCGATAAAGCTATTAAAAGGGAAACTGCAAATTTTGAACGTGCGTTCTTTAAAAAGTCGCTAGAAGTTTTTTATACTGTTGAAGAAGCTGTAAACTGGATCACGACCTTACCTACAGAAAATTTAAATAAAAAAGCAGACCTATAAGCCGGATTCTGTTCTTACTCAAGAGTAATACCTTATCATTTATCTAGACAAACAATTACTTGTTTGCTCAATCTGCCTACCCTCCGACATCGCACGAGAAGCACTTAATTGTCGGTATACATGACATTGCACCGCATAGAGTTTACCTGATTTCACTACAGCATTACCTGTACATCCTTTCTGTTGCACTGGTCCTAATAACCTAGAAAAATAGATTATTGACGGCCGTTAGCCGCTATGCCTCTCTGTGGTGTCCGGACTTTCCTCTCATTAAAAAACGAGCGATAAGGCGGTCTGCTTAGCGCAAAAGTAAGCTTTTAATTAGAGCCGGTATACTGCTTACTGAAAATTGAAATTGAAAATTGTTGATAACATAATGGGAAAAATAGTCCAAGTTGAATGGCTATTGCTCAAGCTCTTTTTATATTTGTTTCCTTTAGAAATTATAAGAGTTTCTATTCTAATTTTTACCACAATTCTGCATTGGAACAGTTTATAGTATCAGCCCGAAAGTATAGACCTGCGACGTTTAAAGACGTTGTAGGCCAGCAGGCCATTACCAATACACTCGAGAATGCAATCGCAAACAATCATCTGGCTCAGGCCTTGTTATTTACAGGACCGCGCGGTGTAGGTAAAACTACCTGTGCTCGTATTCTTGCAAAAAAAATAAATCAGGAGGCTGATGAGGTTGTTGATGAGAACGAAGACTATGCATTCAACATTTTTGAATTGGATGCTGCATCAAACAACTCGGTTGATGATATTAGAAATCTTATAGATCAAGTACGTATCGCCCCTCAAGTAGGAAACTACAAAGTCTATATTATTGACGAGGTGCATATGCTTTCTTCTGCGGCTTTTAATGCGTTTTTAAAAACCCTTGAAGAACCGCCAAAACACGCGATTTTTATTCTCGCTACTACTGAAAAGCACAAAATTCTACCTACGATTCTTTCAAGATGTCAAATTTTTGACTTCAAAAGAATCACGGTAAAGGATATTCGTGAACATCTTGTTGATATAGCAAAACAAGAAGGTATCACAGCAGATGAAGAAGCTTTGCATATTATTGCACAAAAAGCTGATGGCGCCCTGCGCGACGCGCTTTCTACCTTTGACCGTGTAGTGAGTTTTTCTGGTGAAAATCTAACTCGTGCTGCAGTTACAGAAAATCTCAACGTTCTTGATTACGACACGTATTTTGAAACTACAGACCTCATTTTAAATAATGATATCCCACAGCTATTGCTCAATTTTAACGAAATTCTGGCAAGAGGTTTTGATGGACATCATTTTATTGCAGGTTTAGCTTCGCACTATCGCGACTTGATGGTTTGCAAGCAACCGGCAACCATTGCGCTTCTTGAAGTTGGTGATCAAACCAAAAAGAGGTATCACGAGCAAGCGCAAAAAACAAGCTTCAGCTTTTTAATGCAAGCTTTAGAAAAAGCTAACGAATGTGACCTTAAATACAGAACAAGTCGCAATCCAAGACTACTGGTTGAACTTTGTTTAATGCAAATGGCCTCTATCACTTTTGATGGAGAAAAAAAAAAGCCCGTGACTTTATAATTCCGGCTTCTCATTTTAAAACAGCTCAGCAACAGCAACCGAAACCAGCTACTGCTCAAGAACCTCGGAATACTCCAACTCCAGCTGCTCAACAACAGGACATACCGTCTCAAAATAACAATACAGCTACAGAAACTTCAGTACAAGCAGAAACAGTTGAAGAACCTAAAGTAGTTCAAGAGCGACCACGCGTTAAGCCAGATCTATCGTCAAACAATCAACGTGTTTCGGGACTTTCATTAAAAGGATTAAGGCGAAAAAGAGAAATCCTCGAAAAACAAACCGAAAAAGAGGTTGACGCCAGCCAATTACCAAGAAAGCCTTTTACCGAAATTGCAATGCAAGCAGCCTGGAAAGAGTATGTTGCCAGATTGCAGAAAAAAGGTGAAAAAATATTAGCGTCAAATCTTGAGACAGACACACCTACGCTTAAAGGAACTACCATTCTACTGGAGTTCCCTAATGATACTATGCGTGTCGAACTCGAGCGTGCACAACACAACCTACTTGAATTTTTAAAGCGTAAATTAGAAAATTACGACATAACGATTGACATCACGGTTAATGAGGCGGCAGAACGCAAATACGCTTATACAACTCGTGAAAAATATGAGAAACTGAAGGATAAGAATCCTGATCTCGACTTATTACGTAAAACTTTTGATCTCGATATCTAATGTTAGGACTAAAATTACCCACAGACCCCAGATGGGTCAACATCGTAGAAATGAATATCGATGATATTCTCACAGACCATGCATTTTGTGAACAGAAGGCCGCATCTACAGCCATATCTCTAATGGTGTCATTTCCTGAATATACAGAATTGGTACAAGAAATGATCGCTCTCGTAAAAGAAGAAATAAGCCATTTTAAGTTGGTACACGATAAGATCATTGCCCGAGGAAACACCTTAGGTCAAGACCGGAAAGATGCTTATGTAAACAAACTTTTAAAGTTTTTCCCTAAAGGAGGCAGCAGAACTACACAACTAGTGCATAGACTTCTTTATGCGGCGTTAATTGAAGCCCGAAGCTGCGAACGCTTCAGATTGCTTTCTCAAGAATTACAAGATGAAGAGTTACGTACTTTTTATCATAATCTAATGGTAAGTGAAGCCAACCATTACACGATGTTTTTAGGGTTTGCAAGAAAGTATGGTGATGAAAAAGAGGTTAACCAAAAATGGCAAGAGCTACTCGATTTTGAAGCCGAAATCATGAAAGACCTCAGTAAAGATCAAACCATTCACGGTTAAACTAAAAAAGCCATCTTAGAATTAAGATGGCTTTTTTATATCTAAATTATTGCAGTCATTATAGGCGGTAAGATGCCATTAATGCAAAATATTGATTAGTTCCTTCAATGTTTTGATTGTTAGGTTCAATCACATTTCTAAATCCTACAGAATAACGAGCTTCTAAGGCAAGGAAATCAAAGATTTGAACTCCGATCCCACCAATACCCGAATAGTCAAAGTTCTTATAAATACCGTTGTTGTAAGAATTCCAAACGGCAATACCCACTTGTGGACCTAGGTGAATATTGAATTTACCAAAATTCTTTTTGATCAAAAGCGGCAACTGAATATAATCAAGTTCTGCGCGTTCGTCAAAAGGTCTTTCTGGCACACCATTCACATCAAAACCAAAGTTTCCCTCAGGACCGGTGTTGGGCTTAATACCTTGGCCAGAGTACAATAGTTCTGGTTGAAACTGAAACGCACTACCTAAAGGAATTTCTGCAAAAATACCGGCTGCAAATCCGTAACGGGTACTTGAGTTCTCAAAAGCATCTCCATCAAGCGTTGAAAAGTTCATCCCCATTTTTGCACCGTAGCGCACTCCTTGAGCAAAAGTGCTTATCGAAGCTAAAAGAAATATTCCAAGTAAAAATTTCTTCATAAGTTAAAAGTTTTGTTTTGTTGAAGTTCAGTTCATTAACAAACAATAATACTATTATTTTTAGTTTCAGCCTATGCCGGCTGTGTTTTATCGTTGTAAAGCGATTTTATTATACCATCTGATAATCCAATCTTGGGAACATAGATATTTTTTGACCTACTCCACTTCATTGCAGAAAGGTATATACGTGTCGCCGGAATAATTACATCAGCTCGGTCAAGGTTTAGTCCAAGTTCTGTAACACGCTCCTCATAAGTATACGACTGAATAAACTCATAGAAAGTTACCATATAGAAATAGGTAAGTGGTTTGCCGTCTTTCTTACCACTTAGTTTAAAGATCTTATTGATATTACCTCCAGAACCTATCAAGTCAATTTTTTTATGCCCTTCGGTAACTTCTTTAATCCACTGCTCTACTTCGTTCCAGGTGTTGTGTCCTACAAGTCCTTCAAGCAAACGTACAGTTCCTAATTTAAAAGAGCGAGAGGCAACTACTTCTCCTCCGCTATACAGTGTAAATTCTGTACTACCACCACCAACATCTACATATAAATACGATCGATCTGAAGTTATTAACGATTGCAAATCGGTATTGGCAATGATTGCCGCCTCATCGCTTCCGTCAATAATATTTATTGATACTCCGGTTTTTTTCTTGATCACTTTTACTACCTCACTCCCGTTGATAGCTTCACGCATTGCGGAAGTAGCACAAGCTTTATAGTCAACCACCTTATGCGACTTCATCAACAATTTGAAAGCTTCCATAGTGTCGATCATTCGCTGAATATTCTCTTCAGATATTTTTTTCTCCTTAAAAACATCAGCCCCTAATCGAATAGGCACACGTACTAAAGAACTCTTTCTAAAAATAGGATCACGACCTTCAACTTCTATTACGTTGGCAACCAGCAAACGTACGGCGTTAGATCCTATATCAATGGCTCCATATTTCTTTAGTTCAATCATAATTTAATTTAGTTTATTCAAGTAGTAATCGTAAGTGGCAAATTGAGAGCGTAGCGGAGCTTCATCGTTTTTACGGTATGCGTTATCCTGTGCTGCGGTAATCTCTCGCGCTTTTACGTTATCATTCCAACATATTGTATACGTGTCAATAATCTCCTGCTTGATGTCTTCATCATAAATGGGGCAAGTAACTTCTACCCTATTGTCTAAGTTACGCGTCATCCAGTCTGACGAAGAGATAAAGACCTTCTCATCACCTTCTTCACCAAAGATCATCACTCTTGGATGCTCAAGAAACTTGTCTACAATACTTATAAGACGAATGTTTTCACTCATTCCTTCAACCCCGGGAATCAAACAACAAACCCCGCGTATGATCATATCTATTTGAACTCCGGCTGCACTGGCTGCATACAATTTATCGATGATCGCATAATTTGACATGCTGTTAAGTTTCAGTCTGATATATCCTTTACCTCCAATTTTGACTTTCTTGATTTCATTTTCGATCAACTTGTAAAACGTGTTGCGCGCGTAATGTGGTGAAATAACCAAATGCTGATACGTGTTTACGATGTAGTTGGTATCAAAGAAATTAAAGAGTTTACTCAGATCTTTAAGTATCTGCTTGTTTGCCGTAAAAAGCGTGTAATCTGTGTAAATACGGGCGGTCATCCCGTTGAAGTTTCCGGTACTTATAAAACCATAACGTTTTAAGCGCGAACCTTCTTGACGCTCAATGACACAAACTTTACTGTGCACTTTAAGCCCTGGAACGCCAAAAATAAGTTTAACGCCTTCGTCCTGCATTTTATTGGCATAGCGCATATTGCTCTCTTCGTCAAAACGCGCACGCAATTCGATTTGCACGGTAACCTCTTTACCATTTTTAGCAGCATTTATCAATGCACTTGCCACGTGGCTTAATTTTGCCAAACGATAAATCGTAATTTTTATCGTCTTTACCTTAGGATCTAATGCTGCCTCGCGCAAAAACTTGATCACGTATGCAAAAGTGTGATAGGGTGTATATTGTAAAAAGTCTTTCTCTGCAACCTTTTTAAACATACTGTCATTCAAGCTGATGCCCTTTATAGGAAGTGGCTTTTGCTTGGCATAGAGTAAATCGTTGCGCCCCAAACTCGGGAAGCCCATATAATCCTTTCGGTTATGATAACGCCCTCCGGGAATAATACTATCTGTATATTCTATTCCTAATTTTTTTAGCAGAAAAGCCAACGTATCGCTGTCTATTGTTTGATCGTGAACAAAACGTACAGGCTCTGCATCTTCTCTTCCTTTTACACTTTTTGAGAGTTTTTCAATAAAACTTTTTCCAAGATCAGATTCGAGATCTAACTCGGCATCACGCGTGATCTTAATCATATGAGCAGAAATCTCATCGTACTCAAATATGCTGAAGACCGACTCTAAGTTATACCGAATCAAGTCATCCAAAATCATAATGTAATCATTACCATCTACCTGTGGAAGTACAACAAAACGATCGAGTTCGCTTGGGATTTCTACCAAAGCATAAATAGGTTTTTTACTGCCCTTTTTCTTCATGGTTATCGTGAGATAGGCTTCTAAATCCTGGATACGCGGAAGCTCTAGATCATCGTTTAGAACAATGGTAACAAGCGCCGGACTCACCTTTTCTGTAAAAAAAGATTTGATATATTCGCTATGTTCGGGGAAGTGAACTTCGTTTTCTTTGATCACATAAATTCCTTCCTCTTTTAAATGCTGAAGAATATCATCAATGATATTTAAACTTTCTTCTTGCTGCTGAATAACGATTTTTGTGATCTTCTCCAGAAGCTCATCTGCGGCATAAACACCTAAAGCCTTTCTACCTTTTTTACCGGCTTCTACAATACGTTTTACCGTAGCATATCGTACTTTAAAAAATTCGTCAAGGTTGTTAGAAAAAATACCCACAAAACGCAAGCGCTCAATTAACGGAACGCTTTCATCTGCTGCCTCTTGCAATACTCTGGCATTAAACTGTAGCCAGCTAATTTCTCTATTGATATAACGAGACTCGTCTGCCCCTAATGTTGCCATATTTAATCTGTTATCCATTTATTTTAATTGCTTCGGTTTTACGTAAAGCTTAGTTTCTCCTCGATCTATGGCTTCCCACCGGTCTACATCAAAGGTGATCATAGTAAATGCAGCCGTTGCCACATTGTCTATCGCTTTACTTCCGTACTGATTTACCCAATAAGTCAAAGCATTATTATGACCAAAAAGCATCAAACGATCGACCTCATCATCACACGATCTTATAAAATTATCTAGTCCCGTCCCGTTAAAATCATACAATTCGTGTGATAGCTCCAAGCATTCTTCGGGAATGCCCAGTTCTTTTAAATACAGTAAAGCTGTAGTTTTTGCACGCACAGCATCGCTACTTACAATACGCTGTGGTAAACTGATTTTTTCTCGAATATACGCACCCATTTTAGGAGCATCGGTAAGACCGCGCTCATTTAAAGGTCGCTTATGATCTTCAAGGTCAAATTCCCATGAAGATTTTGCGTGACGTACTAAATATAATGTTTTCATAGATTTTTTAATTAAGGAGCAAGACGCTCCAACTTCCAAGGCACTCCACCCGGCGTATAGCGCAATCTGTCGTGAAGACGATTGGGTCTTCCCTGCCAGAATTCAAATTCGGTAGGAACTACGAGATAACCTCCCCAATGCGGTGGTTTTGGTATTTCGCCTGTACTATACTTTTCTTCCAACTCCTTTAAACGGTTTTCTAAAAATTCCCGATCCGGAATCACTTCGCTCTGCGGAGACGTCCAAGCGCCTAGCTGACTGCCAGCCGGTCTGGAATGAAAATATGCTGTAGAGGTTTCTTCTGAAACTTTTTCGGCACGTCCTTTTATTATCACCTGGCGTTCTAGATGAGGCCAGAAAAAAGACAGACAAAGATTCGGGTTTTGGGCGATAGCTTTTCCTTTTTCACTATCGTAATTCGTATAAAAAACAAAGCCATTTTCATCGTAGCTCTTCAGCAATACTACACGACTTTTGGGAAAACCATCAAGACCAATTGTAGAAACCGTCATTGCGTTGACTTCGATATCTCCGGCAATAGCTTCGGTCTCTTTAAACCATTTTCTAAACTGCTCAAATGGATTGTTTTCGCTCTGCGCAATGGTGAGTTCACTCTTTTCGTAAGACTTTCTATAATCACTTAAATCTTCTGCCATATTCATATTTTGAAGCAAGGTACATCAATGTGCTATAAAGGTAAAAAGCACAAACGTATCTTTTACTATAATTTAAAATTAAATAAAGAGATTATTCTGAAGACTCGTGATTAGCTTTAGGC
Source organism: Leeuwenhoekiella sp. CH_XMU1409-2 (assembly GCF_037029365.1). Classification (NCBI taxonomy): domain Bacteria; kingdom Pseudomonadati; phylum Bacteroidota; class Flavobacteriia; order Flavobacteriales; family Flavobacteriaceae; genus Leeuwenhoekiella; species Leeuwenhoekiella sp. CH_XMU1409-2. The sequence continues at coordinate 146,908 of NZ_JAYMEI010000010.1, forward strand.
CGTCAATTCGTCAAAATCAAAGACTTTACCATCATCTGCGGTAAGCACATTCTCAAAGACTGCTTTGGCTTCATTGGCAAACAGCGTAAGATCTGGATAACGCGTGCTATAGTGTCCTAAAATAAGATACTGCGCGTTTGCTCCTTTTGCCATAAGACCCGCTTCTCGAGCAGTAGAATGCCCAGTTGGGTTTGCTAATTTGGCGTGCGCTTCTAAAAAAGTAGACTCGTGATATAAAAAGGTCACATCTTTTAACTGCGGAAGATTATCTGGCTTGTAAACCGTATCACTGCAAAAGGCATAGCTGCGCGGCGGATCAGGATCAAAGGTAAGCTCAGCGTTGGGAATCACGGTACCGTCTTCTAAAGTTGCATCTCCACCCGCTTTGATCTTTCGGTAATACACCACATCGATCTCATGTTGTAAACACGCGTTCATATTGAGTTTACGCTCTGCCGGTTTTTCTTTAAATAAAAATCCGTTAGCATAAATACGGTGTTTTAACGGAATGGTTTCTACGGAAACTTTTTCGTCCTCAAAAATGAGCTGTGGCTCTTTGCTTTCTAACTCGTGAAAATATAGCGGATAGTTGGTCCAGGAATTAGAAAGTTTCAGCTGAAGCGTTATCGCTTGTTTGATTCCTTTTGGGCCGTAAACATGAAGTTCTTTTTCTCTATTGAGTAATCTAAAGGTAGAGATAAGTCCGACTAAACCAAAAAAATGATCGCCGTGCAAATGGGAGATAAAAATGTGCTTTATCTTAGAAAACTTGACCTTATTCCGTCTTAATTCTACCTGAGTTCCTTCACCACAATCTATAAGAAATAAGTGGTTTTTGATTTGCAAAACCTGAGAAGTAGGATTGGTAAAACTACGAGGTGTAGCTGCATAACAGCCAAGAATGGTAAGCTTCATGTAAGATTGAACGATTTTATGCGGTAAGTTAACCTATATAACGTTAAAACCCTAAATCGCGTTGTATTTCTTCAAGATCGATAACGTCTTTCGCTTCTTCAAGCGTAGGAACCACCATAAGTTCTTCGGGAACGTGATCAATATGAACGGCTTTATTTACCAACACAAAAGACTTTTGTGCAGCGCGTTGCTGATTTGAAATTTCTAAAAAGCACAACAATTCTTCAAGAGTTAGTTGCTCATATTTTAATAGATCGATCACCAAGTTCTTTTCGGCGTGTGCTTTAGGAACGATAAAATCAAGAAAAGAAGCAAAGCTTTTCACTCCTTTTTCTTCATCAGCTAGAATGGTATAGGTATCTTTTTCGGTTACGATCATTGTTGTTTGATTTTTGAAGCCAACAAATATATTACTGCCATTCTAATTGCCACACCATTTTCAACTTGATTTAGAATGATAGATTGACCACTGTCTGCCACGTCACTGGTAATTTCCACACCGCGATTGATGGGTCCCGGATGCATCACGACGATTTCTTTATCAAGCGAATCGAGTAACTCTTTATCTAAACCGTATTGTTGCGTATACTCTCGGGTTGATGGGAAATAACTGATATCCATACGCTCATTTTGAACGCGTAGCATATTGGCAACATCACACCATTCTAATGCTTTTCTCAAGTTGAGTTCAACCTCAACCCCTAGCGATTCAATATATTTTGGCATCAAAGTTTTTGGTCCACAAACTTTAACTTCGGCTCCCAAATGCTTCAGCGCATATATATTAGAAAGTGCCACGCGACTGTGAAGAATATCCCCAACGATCACCACTTTCTTACCGGCTACTTCCCCAAGTTTTTTTGTTATAGAATAGCTGTCGAGCAAGGCTTGTGTGGGATGCTCATGCGCACCATCTCCCGCATTTACAATACTCGCTTTGATATTTTTAGAAAGGAAAACACCCGCTCCCGGATTTGGATGACGCATAACAACCATATCTACTTTCATAGATAAAATGTTGTTCACCGTGTCTATTAAAGTTTCCCCTTTTTTAACGGAAGATGCACCCGCAGAAAAATTGATCACATCTGCACTTAAGCGCTTTTCTGCAAGTTCAAAAGAAAGCTTGGTACGTGTAGAATTCTCAAAGAAAAGATTGGCAATAGTGATATCTCGTAACGAAGGAACTTTCTTAATCGGCCTATTGATTACTTCTTTAAAATGATCTGCCGTTTCAAAAATGAGATCGATATCTGCTTTTGTGATATACTTAATCCCCAATAAGTGGTTTACACTTAACTCGCTCATTCTATTACTTTATAATTACTTATTTACAAGATATACAACATCTTCTCCCCCATTCTCTACCCATTTGACCAGAACCTTTTCCTCATTGATCGCATCTACCTGACGCCCACGATAATTTGGCTGAATAGGCAAATGCCTGCTAAAACGTCTATCGATCAATGTAAAAAGCTCAACGTTTTTAGGTCGGCCAAAACTTTGTATTGCCGTTAAAGCAGCATTTATGCTACGTCCAGTGTACAAGACATCATCAATAAAAACCACGTTTTTATCTTCAACTACAAAATTGATCTTGGTTTTATTGGCCTCCAGCGGTTTATCACTACGTCTAAAATCGTCTCTAAAAAAAGTAATATCAAGATATCCTAGTTTGATATCTTCAATATTATAATCGGTTTCTAGCAGTTTTTTTATGCGCTCTGCGACATAAATTCCGCGTGGTTGAATACCTATGAGAACGGTATCTTTAAAATCTTTATGATTTTCAATGAGTTGACAAGCCAGTCGATTTAAAATGATGTTTATTTCTTTTGCATTAAGCAAGACTTTCTGGCTCATAATAGGAGAACTACAATTTTGGTAGACAAAGGTATTTATTTTTTTTAAACGAGGCTTTTCAACCTGAGGGCAATTGTAAAGAATTTAATCCTTCTTTTTTCCGAACCAATTAAACCCAAAGGGTATCGCAAAAAACAGAAAGAAATATTTGCCGGTGATCAACCCTATTAGCGTAATTGTCGCAGCAATAATGTAAATCCAGTTGGTTTTTGAAATCTTCACTACTTGATTCCTTTAGATGGTTTACGCCATTTATTTTCTAGTTCTAAAAAGTTGACATCTATTGCCGGTTCTTGAAACTCCAACACCTTGGCTTGAAAGGAGCGCTGCAGAATATCTTCTATTAAATAATCTTCTTGAACTTCGGCGGGATCGTAAATCTCTTTTAGCGAAATATCAAAAAAGCTCGCGGTGGTATTCAGCAAAAAGGCTTTTAAACCACTTCGGTAGTTTTTGATAAGATCAAAAGTAGTTTGACCGGTTTGGCGATACATAAGTTTTACAAGAATTTGACCTTCGGTACGGGTGAGTTTTTTGAGTTCCTCTTTAAATTCATCTTCAACATACCGCTGAATGATCTTTGTATACCGCTTACGGTCCCGTTTGGTTTTCATAGAATCCAGTCGCTCATTAAGTTCAACCAGACGTTCCCCTGCCAATTTTGCATAAGGCCAAACCTTTCTGGTTTTTCGTCTTAAAATAAGATACCTGCGTCTTGCAGTATTGTCATCAAATTTAAGCCTTCCCAAAACCACAACATCATCAAGAAAAATTGCTGAACGTGCAATACTATCCCCTTCTACAAAATAGTATTCTGCAGCAGTGGTGTCGTTTTCTTGCTCTCTTGTTTCGGTAGTTTGAGACCAGAGTGTTGCGCTAAGAAATAGAAAAAACAGGTAATTGAAATTCTTCAAATTCTTTTTTAAATAATGTTGTGCTAAAACTGTTCCAAAAGTACATAATCGCATAGATTGCTTTATGCTTTTGGCATGAATATTCTTACTTTCGTACAAAATCACAATTATGTCAAAAAGCATTTTAAATAAAAAATCGCTCGACTTTTTAGAGTCGTACCTCAATAATGCCGCTCCTACCGGTTATGAGTGGGAAGGGCAAAAAATATGGATGGATTACTTAAAACCGTACGTAGACACTTTTATTACCGACAATTACGGTACTGCGGTAGGTGTGATCAATCCTGATGCAAAATATAAAGTGGTTATTGAAGGCCACGCTGACGAAATCTCGTGGTATGTGAATTACATCACAGACGACGGACTCATCTACGTTATACGTAACGGAGGAAGTGACCATCAGATTGCCCCTTCAAAATTGGTTAACATTCATACTAAAAACGGAATCGTAAAAGGTGTTTTTGGCTGGCCTGCAATTCACACGCGTGATAAAAGCAAAGAACAGGCCCCTAGTCTTGACAATATTTTTATCGATACCGGATGCAAAACCAAAGAGGAAGTTGAAAAACTTGGTGTACACGTTGGTTGCGTAATCACTTATCCAGATACGTTCACCGTACTTAACGAGAATAAGTTTGTATGTCGCGCACTCGACAATAGAATGGGTGGCTTTATGATTGCTGAAGTTGCGCGTCTGCTTAAAGAAAATGAGAACAAGCTCGACTTCGGGTTATACATCGTAAACTCTGTACAAGAAGAAATTGGACTTCGCGGTGCGGAAATGATCACACACACGATTCAACCCAATGTGGCGATCGTGACCGATGTTACTCACGATACCACTACCCCAATGATCGAAAAGAAAACCAACGGTCACGCAGCAATTGGTGAAGGACCCGTTATTTCTTACGCGCCTGCGATTCAACAGAAACTTAGAGATTTGATCATTGATACTGCCGAAGAAAAGAATATTCCGTTTCAACGTGCCGCAAGCAGTCGCGCTACAGGTACCGATACTGATGCATTTGCATACAGCAACGGCGGAGTACCATCGGCATTGATCAGTTTACCTTTGCGCTATATGCATACCACGGTAGAAATGGTACACCGTGACGATGTAGAAAATGTAATTAAAATGATCTACGAGAGCGTGTTAAAAATAAAAGATGGTCAGAGTTTTAGTTATTTTGACTAAATTTAAATTCTTACTAATCATCAAAAGAAATGTCCGGATTGACTTTAAGTCACCGGACATTTTTTCTTGTACTCACTTTTTCTACGGAAACTTTCATTTTTTCTGAAAGTTCTTTCACAAATTATTAGAAATACGGCTTCTAATATTATTATTTCCTTAGTACGCTTCCGCTCAAATTGCATTTAAATTTGAGTCATGACCATAACTGAAGAAAAACTCGAGAACATCCTATCTAGTCGGGAAGAAGCTGCACGTATTGCAGATCTCATCTATGTTACAGATAAACATCTTACCATTTGTCGGAAAAAACACGGTAAAGGATTTACCTATTGCAAGAACGACAAAACCATAAAATCCAAAACTGTTTTAAACCGAATCAAAAAACTGGTGATACCACCAGCCTGGCAAGATGTGTTGATTTCAGAACCCGCTAATGGTCATTTGCAAGCGGTAGGTCGCGATGAAAAAGACCGCAAAGTTTATCTCTATCACGAAACGTGGAACAAACTCAGAAATGAAACCAAGTTTCTAAAACTTGCAGCATTTGCTAATGTTTTACCACAGATACGCCAACAAGTTGATGCAGATCTTGACGAAGAAAAAATGACTAAACGTAAGGTTTTGGCTCTCGTAATTCGGCTTATGGAAGAAACACATATTCGTGTGGGTAATGATTGCTATGCTAAACGCAATAAAACCTACGGCCTTTCAACTTTGCGCACCAGACACGTTAAAACTACAGAAAGTGATATTCGGTTTCAGTTTGTTGGAAAAAAAGGAAAAGAGCACGATATCGCCATCACAGACCCCGAACTTATAGAATTAGTAAACCAATGCGAAGAAATCCCGGGATGGGAATTGTTTCAGTTTTATGACCAATCCGGGAATAAAGATCACGTAGACAGTACAATGATCAATGAATACATTCACGAGTTAAGTGGCGATTTATTTTCTGCTAAAGATTTTAGAACCTGGGCCGCTACAAAAATCTTCTTTGAGGCTTTGAGAGAACTTGGTTACGTTGAAGATGAAAAACAAAACGCAAAAAATATACTTACCGCTTATGATGCTTCAGCAAAAGGCTTAGGAAACACACGCAGCGTTTGTCGTAGCTACTATGTGCATCCGGTTATCCCCGAAGCTTACACTGATGGTTCCATTGTTCCTTACTTTGAAAAAGTAGATCAAGTAGAAGTAAATTCAGACACACAGCTTTCACAAACAGAAACTGTGATCCAAGAAATGCTGGGTAATTACGAAGTAAATATTTAAACATTCTTCCTTAGCGATACACACATTTGCAATGTTCACTTAACATTCAGCAAACCTGTACTTGCTTCTATTTTTCACTCAATTACAGTACCTTTGCACACTTGAAAAAGAAAATGGCAGACACACAAGAATACATTGAAGTTTATGGCGCTAGAGCCCATAACTTAAAAAATATAGACGTACATATTCCCCGAGAAAAACTGGTTGTTATCACCGGTCTTTCAGGAAGTGGAAAGTCATCCCTAGCTTTTGATACGATTTATGCTGAAGGACAGCGAAGATACATCGAGACGTTTTCGGCCTATGCGCGCCAATTCTTAGGGGGTTTAGAGCGACCCGATGTAGATAAAATTCAAGGCCTTTCACCCGTAATCGCTATTGAGCAAAAAACTACGAGCAAAAGTCCGCGATCTACCGTTGGTACGATTACTGAGATTTATGACTTTTTGCGACTGCTTTATGCTCGTGCCAGTGATGCATACAGCTACGAGACGGGAGAAAAAATGGTGAGCTATAGTGATGAGCAGATCAAGGATCTTATCAAAACAGAATATGCAGGCAAACGGGTAAATGTGTTGGCGCCTGTTATCAGAAGCCGTAAAGGGCATTATCGCGAACTTTTTGAACAAATTGCAAAGCAAGGTTTTGTAAAAGTGCGCGTTGATGGTGAAGTTCGCGACATTGAAAAGGGAATGAAGATCGACCGCTACAAGACCCACGATATTGAGATCGTGATCGATCGGTTAAAAATTGAAGACGGTCAGGATATCGATAAGCGTATTTTGGAAACCATCAATACCGCGATGTATCACGGTGAAGATGTAATGATGATTCTGGATCACGACACCAATGAAGCGCGCTATTTTAGTAGAAGCTTGATGTGTCCTACTTCCGGGATTTCATACCCTAATCCAGAACCTAATAATTTTTCGTTCAACTCGCCTAAAGGTGCCTGCCCCAAATGCAACGGTATTGGCGAACTGCGCGTGGTGAATGTGGATAAGATCATTCCTGATCCTAAACTATCGATTAAAAATGGTGGACTAGCGCCACACGGAAACCAAAAAAGCAATTGGATCTTTAAGCAACTTGAGATCATTGCGCAACGCTTTGACTTCAAATTAACCGATCCTATCAAAGATATTCCTAAGGAAGCAATAGATATGATTTTGTACGGTGGAAAGGAAAAATTCACCGTCGATTCTAAAACCTTAGGCGTTAGCCGCAATTATAAAATTGATTTTGAAGGTGTCGCAAATTTTATAGAAAGCACTTACGAAAACAATGATTCTGCATCCCTCAAGCGTTGGGCTAAAGAATATATGGAGAAGGTAATCTGCCCGGAATGTGAAGGATCACGCCTGCGCAAAGAATCCTTATACTTCCGCGTACGCGAAAAAAACATTGCCGAACTCGCACAAATGGATGTGCTGGAACTGGCTGCTTGGTTTAAGGACTTACCGGATAATTTAAGCGAAAAACAAACCGCGATCGCCACCGAAATTTTAAAAGAGATCAATGCGAGACTTCAGTTTTTGGTTGATGTTGGTTTGACATACCTCTCCTTAAACCGAAGCTCAAAATCCCTTTCTGGTGGTGAAGCACAGCGTATTCGCCTTGCGACGCAAATTGGTTCACAACTGGTAGGCGTGCTCTACATTCTTGATGAGCCGAGTATCGGTTTGCACCAGCGAGACAATGAGAAACTCATCAATTCGTTAGAATCGCTTCGTGATTTAGGCAACTCAGTCCTGGTCGTTGAGCACGATAAAGATATGATTGAGCGTGCCGATTATGTTATTGATATTGGTCCGTTTGCAGGAAAGCACGGTGGTGAGATCATCAGCGAGGGAACGCCGAAGCAGCTTGTAAAACAGCATACGCTTACCGCACAATACCTTAATGGTGAAAAAGAAATCGCAGTTCCTGCTGAGCGCCGCAAAGGAAATGGAAAAAAAATCGTTCTTAAAGGAGCTACAGGCAACAACCTTAAAAAGGTAGATGTAGAATTTCCGTTGGGAAAAATGATCGTGGTCACAGGAGTTTCAGGAAGTGGAAAATCTACGTTGATCAATGAGACGCTCTACCCTATTATGAATGCGCATTATTTTAATGGCGTCAAAAAACCTGCACCATATAAAAGCATTAAAGGTCTAGATGAATGTGATAAGGTTATTGATATCAACCAATCACCAATTGGCCGTACACCACGATCTAATCCGGCAACGTATACCGGAGTTTTTGGTGAAATACGCAGTTTGTTTGCAAAAATTCCTGAGGCGCAAATTCGGGGTTACAAGCCGGGACGTTTCAGTTTTAATGTTGCTGGAGGCCGCTGTGAAACCTGTAAAGGTGGCGGGTTGCGTGTGATAGAAATGAACTTCCTCCCGGATGTTTACGTAGAATGTGAAACCTGCCAGGGAAAACGCTTCAACAGAGAAACACTTGAAATAAGATATAAAGGAAAAAGTATCGCCGATGTGCTGGAAATGACCATTGATGAGGCGGTTCCGTTTTTTGAGCATATTCCTAAAATCTACCGAAAACTCAAAACCATTCAAGATGTTGGATTGGGTTATATTTCGTTAGGACAACAATCTACTACACTTTCCGGTGGAGAGGCGCAGCGTATAAAACTGGCCACAGAGCTTTCTAAGCGCGATACGGGAAATACCTTTTATATTCTTGACGAACCCACTACCGGATTACATTTTGAAGATGTACGCATCTTAATGGACGTACTCAACCGACTTACCGACAAAGGAAACACCATGTTAATTATAGAACATAATCTTGACGTAATTAAGATGGCAGACCACATCATAGACATTGGTTATGAGGGTGGTAGAAACGGCGGCCAACTTGTTGCAAAAGGTACGCCTGAGGAAGTGGCTAAAGATAAAAAGAGCTTTACCGCTAAGTTTCTCCGAAATGAATTAAATTAGGCTCTTGCCGAATTTTTTAAACAAAATTAAATATGAGAACTGAACATAAACCTAAGGGTTGGAATGAGATAAAAACAAACGACTCTTGGGCTATATTTAAAATAATGGGTGAATTTGTAAGCGGTTTTGAAAAGCTTAGCAGAATTGGCCCCTGTGTATCTATTTTTGGTAGTGCACGTACAAAACCTGATGAAGAATATTATAAGCTTTCTGTAGCTATAGCAGAGAAAATCGTTGAAAACGGTTACGGTGTGATTACAGGCGGTGGCCCGGGAATTATGGAAGCTGGTAATAAAGGAGCCCACCTTGCAGGAGGAACTTCTGTAGGTTTAAATATTGATCTTCCTTTTGAGCAACACGATAACCCCTACATAGATAGTGATAAGAGCATCGACTTTGATTACTTCTTTGTGCGCAAAGTGATGTTTGTAAAATACTCACAAGGCTTTGTGGTGCTTCCGGGAGGTTTTGGTACACTAGACGAACTTTTTGAATCGATTACACTAATTCAAACACATAAGATTGATAAGTTCCCGATCATTTTAGTAGGTACAGAATACTGGCAAGGCCTTTTTGATTGGATCAAAAATACTTTACTTGAAAAATTCAATACTATAAGTCCGGGGGATATTGATTTATTACATCTTGTAGATACCGAAGATGAAGTTCTTGAAGTCTTAAACAACTTCTACAATGAATATGAATTGAGTCCTAATTTCTAAAATATTTAAAACCAAGACGCGCTATTTTGCGTTAGGTATGGTAATTGATTTATATTAAAGAAAAACGCCTAGTGCTCAACGCAACTCCATTCACCATAAACGTATCGGTAGAACTATGAAGAAGTTTTTAAAAATGCTTCTTCCGGTTTTGTTAACGCTTCCTTTTACAGGTGAAGCGCAAAACCGTATTGAGATCACTGCCCGTTTGGTTGAATCGGATAAGACTTTGTTCATTCAGCAGGATATTTATTTCAAGAACAACTCAAACGATACGCTTACGCAATTGTATTTTAACGATTGGGCGCATAGTTTCTCATCAAAACAGTCAAAATTAGGTAGACGCTTTGCAGAAAATTACGATCGTAGATTTCACTTAGCAGATGATTATGCGCGCGGCGCTTCAAAAATAAATACCATCATTGGTGAGCGTTTTAGTAATCTCAGTTTTAAACGACTTGAAGATGCCGAAGATGTTCTTGAAATAAACCTTCTTGAACCGTTGCCTCCCGGTCAAACCACGCGGATTAAGCTCAATTACAACATACGTATTCCTGATGCCAAATTCACAGGTTATGGCGCATTAGACAACGGTGACTTCAATCTAAAATATTGGTTTATTGCACCCGCAGTTTACGATGGTGAATGGCATTACTACAGCAATAAAAATCTGGATGATCTGTACATGGCGCCAACTGATTTTTCAATTGATTTTTCGTTTAAGAAGAATTATCGCTTCATTAATGAACTCGAGCAAACCAACGCGACTGTCAATGAAGAAAGCAGTTTTAAAACAGTTCATTTAGAAGGAAGCTCCCGTAATAACACTACGATTTATCTACGTCAAATTTCTGAATTTCAAATCACTGAAACCGATGATTTGACCGTAGTAACCAATATAACAGACGACAAAGTCATTGCTGAACGCGAAGCGCTGATCATTGATAAAATAAGTCATTTTCTTGTTGAAGAATTGGGTGAATATCCATTTAAACAGTTGGTGATCTCCAATATTGATTATGCTGAAAATCCTGTTTATGGCCTAAATCAGTTACCCGATTTTCTGAGTCCGTTTCCGGAAGATTTCAAATACGAATTAAAGATCTTAAAAACCGCGATTGACAATTTTGTTGATCGCACACTATATGTTAATCCAAGAGACGACCGGTGGATTGCCGATGGATTAAAAATGTACACCATGATGAAGTATATGGATCATTTTTATCCCAACCTAAAAGTTGTAGGGACGCTCAATCGCTACTGGATTGCGCGACAATTTCACCTTGCTGATCTGGAGTTTAATGAGCAATACAATTTGCTTTACATGCACATGGCTCGTATGAATCTCGATCAACCGCTTACTACACCAAGTGACTCGTTGATCAAATTCAACAAAAACATAGCGAACGCATACAAAGCCGCCAGCGGAATCAATTATCTTTCTGAATATCTTTCTGATGCTATAATTGAAGAGAGTCTTGATGAGTTTTATCTGGAGAACAAATTAAAACTTACTTCTTCAAAAACATTTGAAGCGATCTTAAGATCAAAAACCGATAAAGATCTCGATTGGTTTTTTGAGGATTTTGTCAACTCGAGAAAAATCATTGATTATAAATTCAACGAAGTTAAACGCGAGGGTGACAGCATTAAAATTGAAATAAAAAACAAAACCGAAAGTCAAATGCCCATTCCGGTTTATGGGATGAATAAAGATAAGATCATCTCAAAAACTTGGGTTGATGGTTTTGAAAAAGAAAAAAATATCAACATTGCCGGCGATAGCATAGACCGCGTCGTAATAAATGCTGAAGGTTTTGTGCCGGAATACAACAGACGTAACAATTACAAAAAAGTAAACCCGTTTCTGGGAGTCAACAAACCTTTTCAATTTAAACTGCTTCAGGACCTTGAAGACCCTTCAAAAAATCAAGTGTTTTTTATGCCGGTCTTTGAGTATAACTTTTATGACGGTCTCAAATTAGGAGCAAAAATGTACAATAAAACCCTCCTGTCTAAAGCCTTTAACTATCGCATTGAACCACAATACGGTTTTAAATCTGATAAATTAACAGGAAGTGCAGGGTTCACTTACACCCAAAACGTAAATGAAGGAAACCTGTATGCTATTCGCTACGGAATTTCAGGTTCGTTATCGTCTTACGCACCAGATGCACTATACAAATCTTACAGTCCGTTCATAACGTTCGGATTTAGGACTTCAGATTTTAGATCAGATAAACGACAATTTCTTACCGTAAGTAATATCAACGTGTATCGAGACGAGTCTGATGTGATCACCAATGATGATCCCAACTATAGTGTTTTTAACGTGCGGTACACTAATAGTAATCCGGGTGTTATCAATGCGCTTACCTATAATACAGATTTTCAACTCGCGCAGAAGTTTAGTAAGTTTTCGGTTACTGCCAAATATCGCAAGGTCTTTTTAAACAACCGGCAATTTGATCTAAGGCTTTTTGGTGGAATCTTTTTATACAACGATACGCGTTCGCAAGGAGATTATTTCAGCTTTGCATTAGACCGACCAACCGACTATTTATTTCGCTACAACTATTACGGAAGATCTGAAAGTTCTGGGATTTTCAGTCAGCAGTTGGTTTTAGCTGAAGGGGGCTTCAAGTCTAAACTCGACACGCCTTTTGGTAATGAGTGGCTCACCACCATCAATACCAGCACCACTATTTGGAATTTTATTCACGGTTATGCAGATATTGGTCTTGTAAAAAACCAAGGAGATCCGGCACGCTTTTTATACGACAGCGGTATACGTACCGTTTTGGTTGAAGATTATTTTGAACTTTTCTTTCCCGTATATTCTTCTAATGGCTGGGAAATTGGCCAACCCAATTACGATCAAAAAATACGCTTTATTGTAACGCTTGATCTACGCACGATGTTGAGCTTATTTACCCGCAAATGGTATTGATGGCTTTATAAACTTAAGCCCGCTAAACCCTTATTCAATCTATAAAAACAATATAGATTGATTTTCAAATATCATTAGCAAAATAGTTTTAAAACCTCTTTGAATTACAATATTTTCAGTAAAACTCAATTTTAATGAAAATTTATCATTTTTTAAAGAAATTATTGAATTGTATAAGAGTTGAATTTTGCGTATTTTTACCGAAACCGTTTGAAAATTATGCACACGCAATCTGAGCCCACTTCTGAAATTTCATTTGACGATTTTAAAGCCACTGTTATTAACGACTATAAAATTGCAGTCACTAGCCGTGAATGCAGTTTATTAGGTCGTAGAGAGGTTTTAACCGGTAAGGCAAAATTTGGGATTTTTGGCGATGGTAAAGAGGTGCCGCAACTCGCTATGGCCAAGGCCTTTAAAAAAGGAGATTGGAGATCGGGCTATTATCGCGATCAAACGTTTATGATGGCTATCGACCATCTTACCATTGAAAACTTTTTTGCCGGTCTGTATGCACATACCAGTCTTGAGCACGATCCTATGAGTGCCGGTAAGCAAATGGGAGGTCATTTTGGAACGCACAGTTTAGATGATAGCGGAAACCTTAAAAACCTTCTTGAGCAATACAATAGTAGTGCAGACATCTCTCCCACTGCCGGTCAAATGCCAAGATTACTAGGACTTGCCCAAGCTTCTAAATTATACAGAAAGGTCCCTGAGATGAACACAGACGGACTTTCCAATGAAGGAAACGAAGTTGCTTGGGGAACTATAGGAAATGCCAGTACTTCTGAAGGGATGTTTTTTGAAACCATCAACGCAGCTGGCGTACTGCAAGTTCCTATGGTGATTAGTGTTTGGGATGATGACTATGGAATTTCGGTACACGCAAAGCATCAGACTACAAAAGAAAATATCTCTGAAATTTTAAGTGGTTTTCAACGTACTGACGATGATCAAGGTTATGAAATCATTCGTGTAAAAGGATGGGATTATCCGGCACTTATCGATGCTTTTGAACAAGCCGGAAAAATTGCACGTGAACAACATGTACCTGTTATCTTACATGTTACAGAACTTACACAGCCGCAAGGACACTCTACTTCTGGTTCTCACGAACGTTATAAAAGTAAAGACCGCTTGCAGTGGGAAAAAGAGCACGACTGTAACACCAAGATGCGCGAGTGGATGATCAACAATCAAATCGCCACAGATGAAGAGCTTTCAGAAATAGAGAAAGATATCAAGCGCAAGGTGCGCGAAGGAAAACGCAATGCCTGGGACGCCTTTCTTAATCCCATAAAAAAAGAGAAAAAAACCGTTTTAAGTCTTATCGACACCATTATTGCAGAAAGTGAAAACGGTCAATTTATAAAAAGTATCAAACAAACCCTTGTTGATGAAAAAGATGCGCTAAAGTCTGATGTACTCATCGCTGCACGTAAAACGCTTCGGTTTGTTTCAAAAGAAAATAGCGAAAGCATCACAGCATTAAAAAATTGGGTAAGCGATTATATCGCAAAAGAGCAACCTAATTATAGCAGTCACGTGTTTAGCGAGTTTGACTCTAAAGCTACAAATATTGCTGAAGAGCTTCCGCAGTACGATGATGACGCCAAAACTGTTGATGCGCGTATTGTACTTCGTGATAATTTTGATGCGCTTTTCAGTAAGTATCCTAACAGCGTTGTTTTTGGCGAAGATACCGGGACGATTGGTGATGTCAACCAAGGACTTGAAGGATTACAAGATAAATATGGTGAACTACGTGTCGCAGATGCAGGAATACGTGAAACTACTATTATTGGTCAGGGAATAGGTCTTGCCTTACGTGGTTTACGCCCTATTGCCGAGATTCAATACTTAGATTACATTCTTTATGCGATGGCGACATTGAGTGATGACTTGGCTACGCTGCGTTACAGAACGCACGGAAAACAAGCAGCACCATTGATCGTAAGAACCCGTGGTCATCGTCTCGAGGGAATCTGGCACAGTGGTTCGCAGATGGGTTCATTACTGGGACTTTTACGCGGAGTTTACATACTTACTCCAAGAAATATGACTAAAGCAGCCGGATTTTACAATACACTGATGCAAAGTGATGAACCTGCTGTAATTGTAGAATGTCTCAACGGGTATCGCTTAAAAGAAAAGCTACCAACTAATCTGGCAGAATTCAAAACCCCTATTGGTAAAGTTGAAGTGCTGCGTGAAGGAACAGATATCACAGTACTTTCTTACGGAAGTACGCTTCGTCTAGTAGAACTTGCCGCTCAGGATTTACAAGCTGCAAACATAAGTGTAGAAGTTATTGATGCGCAATCCTTACTTCCGTTTGATTTAAATCACGATACGGTAAAAAGTATCGCAAAAACCAACCGTATTCTTGTAGTTGATGAAGATATGCCCGGTGGAGCTTCGGCTTACTTATTACAGCATATACTTGATGAGCAAAAAGCGTTCAGGTATTTAGACAGTGCGCCGCAAACACTTGCAGCAAGACCACATAGACCTGCTTATGGAACAGACGGTGATTATTTTTCTAAACCTTCTGCTGAAGACATTTATGAGAAGATCTATGACATTATGCACGAAGTAAATCCAAACGAATATCCTTCAATTCGCTAGTTTAGATTTACATCCAAGGCTTCTGAGCAACTTCTACTCTAAATAGCGCATAATTTATGTAGCGCTGAAGTTGATGCGTTGTAACAGGAAACGAGATATCGCCGCCTGCGGTATGAAATGTATAATTGTATAGGTTTCTTTTCTTATACCATATAGGCTGACTCACGGTTACCGATTGCAGTTTAAATAACTCAATAATTTCTGTCTTTTGATTCCATACGCCTTTGCGCATAATCACAAATTCTGGGGTGATCTCTAGGGAAAGTGCTTTATACCAATAATATTGATACGGAATAATTAGCATCCCAAAAATGATAAAGAGAATACTCAAAATCTCTACCATATAATTAGGTACGAGAATCGATGCTACGATCGCAGTAAGGACTAACGGCAATCCTGCAATAATCAGCAATCGAATGTAGAGTATAAACGCCGGTTTAAATATACGACCGGGACGCATTTGATGACTGAACAGAAAACGCTTTACCTGCTCTACGTGTTTACGCTCTAATCCAGGAATAGAAATTTTTGATTTATTTAAATCATCCTGACTACTGGCCAGTGCAACTTGCGCTTCACTGAGGTTCAATCGCTTTTGAATAGGGTTTGTAATCACACGCATAAGCTGCACACGTCTTGGTTTGAGACTCACTTTTGTATTGGTCTTTAAGCCCATTTCAAGTTCTAAACTCTCATTGGTTTGCGTCAATTTTAGATCAAAGTACTTGATAAAAATTTCAACACAGGAGATAAACATCCCCAATAAAAACACACCTACAAAGATGATCGCTGTGATTATGAAAAGTTCTACAGGTTTGCTATATCCATCAAGATAACCTTTGATTCCTTCTGTATATTGATCTTCTTGTAAAACTTCAAAATCCCCTATTTGCTGGTAAATCGAACCTACAAAAATCAGAATAAGCCAAACGCCTCTAAAATAATTACTTGTTAAACCAAGTTTTAAAAGCCCTAATGGACTCAACCTATGCGTCCAGTTTGCTTTTTGATTTTCTTTTATCTTAGGTTCATGTATTATGTCCTGAGTAGTCGAAGAAGTAGTTTGCTCCTCACGCACCGCTTGCATCAAAATCTTTTGCAGTTGCTGCGCTTGCGCTTCGGTAAGAGCTTTAATATCGATCTCTTGAGTGCTGCTTCCTGCGGAATCTACAACAACGCTATTTACGCCAACCACGCGCTGCACCAAAGATTTCTTAAAATAAACTTGCTGAATTTTTGAAAATGGAATCGCCACAACATTAGTCGAAAAGACACCTTCCGTAAGGACAAACTCGGCGTTTTTATAATCTATATAAAACTGAAACTTTTTATACGCTAGAAAACTATATCCCAAAATAAGAGTCAACAAAACAAGAGCACCCAAAGAAATAGGTAAAATAATGTCTGAAGGGATTCCTTTAATGACAAAGTAAAGAATAGCTGCACCAAAAGCTCTCAGAAATTTATACGCGTGAGATAAAAAGATGATGAGTATCCCGAGCTTAGATTGTAATTGTGGGGTTTCAAATGGCTTAGACATCTGCTTCGGTTAGATGATGAGCAATTTTATCCTTGAGTCTGGCTGCAATTTCCGGAGTTAAACCGGGAATATTAATATCGCTTCCAGATCCGCCGGCAGTAAAAATATTGAGATTGGCGATTTTGAAAAACTTATCTAAAATCCCAACAGAAGTAGAAATATGCTGAATGCGATTGAAAGGTATTATGGTTATTTTTTCGAAAAGCACACCGCGCTTAAAAGCGATATCCCGCTCTCGTAACGCGTAACCAATATTTTTTTGTAAAGCTAATTGATATGCTGTGAGCAGCGCAAAAAACAACACGATCCCCGCGGACAAACCTAAAGTCACGTAAGGAACATCTGCAAAAATATAGAGCACCGTAATCCCAACAATCACAAGAAGCAACCAGATCGCAATAACAGAAAATACTTTATGTAACCGCGCTTTTGAAACCGGAGTATACGTCAGTTCTTGATGGTTTGGTAAAGTATCTAGATCTACCGGAGCATTTGTAAACTTATATTCCATGGAGCAATTTTTGACTGCATTCTTTTAAAAATACTAGAACACATTCAATTTCTCTGCTATGGAATCCATTTTTTATCAAAATTGGGTTTTCTTTTTTCTAAGAACGCATTTCGACCTTCTTTAGCTTCGTCGGTCATATAAGCCAATCGCGTTGCTTCACCGGCAAAAACCTGCTGCCCCACCATACCATCATCGGTAAGGTTCATGGCAAACTTGAGCATTTTAATAGAAGTTGGTGATTTGGCTAAAATTTCCTGAGCCCATTCAAAAGCGGTGTCTTCCAATTCTTCATGCGGAATAACAGCATTTACCATTCCCATTTCATAAGCTTCCTGTGCAGAATAATTTCGCCCTAAGAAAAAGATTTCCCGAGCCTTCTTCTGCCCCACCATTTTCGCCAAATATGCAGACCCATAACCACCATCAAAACTGGTCACGTCGGCATCTGTTTGTTTAAAAATGGCATGCTCTTTACTGGCTAGTGTAAGATCACAAACTACGTGCAAGCTGTGCCCTCCTCCTACTGCCCAACCGGGAACAACAGCAATAACTGCCTTTGGCATAAAACGAATTAATCGCTGTACATCTAAGATATTTAAACGGTGATAGCCATCTTCACCTACATAACCTTGATCGCCACGCGCTTTTTGATCACCTCCGCTACAAAAGCTATACACACCATCTTTAGGCGAAGGACCTTCGGCAGACAGTAAAATCACACCCACAGAAGTATCTTCCTGAGCGATATGAAATGCGTCAAGCAATTCAGAAGTTGTTCTTGGCCTAAAGGCATTACGCACTTCGGGACGGTTAAACGCAATACGCGCTACTCCATCGGCTTTTTTAAAGGTAATATCTTGATATTCTTTTACTGTTTTCCAGTCTGGCTTTTGCATAATATGGTAAAATTGCTTGAGTGCTTAAAACTGCCTCACCTATTAATTGTTGTCTTGATCCTTCAGCTTAATCCCGTCATTTGAGATCGTAATCATGCGGTCTTTATATAATGCACCGATTGCCTTTTTAAAGAGCTTTTTACTGATCCCAAAATAAGCGTGAATATCTTCTGGCGAACTTTTATCATGCACGGGTAAAAAACCATCATTTTCTTTCAGCTCCTCGTAGATGAATTGTGCATTGGGTTCTATGCTTTTATAACCTTCTGGCTGAAGCAAAACATCGATCTTTTTATCTTCACGCACGCGCTTGATATATCCCGGTAATCTGTCGCCGATTCTGATATCTTCAAAAATCGTGTCTTTATGAACCAAACCTTGATACTGCTCATTGATTATTACGTGAGCACCGTGTTCTGAAAAATGAGATACAAGGATCTCGACTTTATCATGTTTCTCAACAGTTGCATCAGAATTATCTAAAAACTTATTGAATTTTGAAGAACCTACAAGCCGGTTTGTGCGCTCATCAAGATACATATACACCAGATACCAACTGCCTTCTTTCATCGGTGTCACCTGATTAGAAAACGGAACAAAAAGCTCTTTATCTAATCCCCAATCTACAAAAGCCCCGATTTTGGTAACCGAAGTACATTCGAGATAAGCAAAACCATTTTTTAAAATATAAGGCTTGAGAGTGGTAGCAACAGGGCGCTCTTCATTATCTAAATAAACAAATACTTCGATCTCATCTTCAAGCTGAAAACCTTCGGGAGCGTATTTACCAGGAAGCAAAACTTCGTTTTCTTCGGCATCACGCAAATAAAGTCCCGGACTTACATCGCGATCAATAATCATTTTATGGTATTCTCCCAGTTCGAGCATATGTATAATTTAGTCTTCAAAAATAGCAAAAATTGCATGATTACATCCGTAGCTTTTGCATTAGATTCCTAGGAAAGGCGCTTGTAATCGGAAATCCTTATGCATAAAAAAACCGCCATAAAATTTATGACGGTTTCTAAATGTTGTTGTTGAGTTTAACTGTAAACTTCTTCTTTACCAAAATGCTTGGTTAATAAGTAATAAACAACCGCTCTGTACTTATTGCGATTCGATTTACCATAATCTTCAATTACTTTATTGATTCCTTCCATCAATTGAGGACCATCGCTAAGACCTAACTTTTTAATCAAGAAATTTTGTTTTACGGTCTCCAATTCAGACTCACTGCTTCCAGAAACTGTAGATGAATCCTGATTGTAGATTGATGGGCCACAGCCTATGGTTACTTTGGTTAGCAAATCCATATCTGCATCGTGTCCCAGTTTTTCTTTTAGATCAGCCGCATATTTAGCGATCATTTCATCTCTTTTACTCATAAAATATTAGGTTAATTAAGAATTAAAATTTTTTGCTCACTAAAGATACATAAAATTCAAAATTTTTAGACAAACTATCTTAAGTACTTAAAATAACCTAGCAAAACCTTATCGTTCTCGATACGTGGCGTTTTAATTTCAAGCAGACAAGGCTGCTCTTGTTCTTTATAAAAAGCATCTTGAGCTGTTGCTAACTCATCCTCATTAGAGGCAGAAAAATAAGCCAGTCCAAACATCTTGCACAAATGAGATGCATCGAGATTATGTATCGTTTCAAAATAGGTTTCAAAAGCCTGCGAAGTCTTATCTCCCGGAAGAATTCTAAAAATCCCGCCTCCGGAATTATTCACCAGAATAATTTTAAAGTCTTTAGGTAAATAGGAATTCCATAGGCCATTACTATCATAAAAGAAGCTTAGATCGCCGGTGATGAGCGTTGTGGGTAATTGACTTCCCACCGCAGCGCCAACCGCGGTAGAAGTACTTCCATCTATACCACTGGTACCTCGATTACAAAAAACCTTTAAGCTCTTATCGATATCAAAAAGCTGCACATAGCGCACAGTAGAACTGTTTCCTAATTGCAGCTGTGTATTGGGTCGCAATCTTGACAAAATGCCATCAAAAGCTTTAAAATCACACCAAACCATATCTTTTATATATGCCTGATGCTTAGCATCGCGATGACCGCGCACCTCGAGCCATTCTTTTTGATAATCGCTTAAAGTTTGATTAGTCTGCGGTAAAAATTTATCCCAGAAATAATTTACAGGCACTTTAAAATGTTTATTCAAACAGAAAAACGTGTCATAGGCTTTCTTGGGATCAATATGCCAGTGTTGCTCAGGCTGATATTCTCTTAAAAAGGCTTTGATCTTTTTAGAAATGATCATCCCTCCTATCGTGATCAAAATCTCCGGTTGAAGTTGTTTAAAACCTGCATCATCAAGCGAACCTATTATATTGTCAATTCGTGTGAAAAAATTGGGATGATTAAGATTGGATGTCGTTTCAGTAAAAACCAAAACACTTGGATCGTTGCCTAAACGATCTAAAAACTCTTGCTCGATAGTATTGGGCTGTAAAACACCAACAATAACTAACTTCCGCTTTGCGGAATTCCATTTTTCTACAAACGGTTTTAAATAGGCTTCAGATAACTCTACCGTTTTTAAGGGCTCCTCAACAATGATAGGATCTACAAGTTTTTCTTCGGTGGTATTGTAAAGCGGTTCGTAAAACGGAACATTAATATGCACCGGTCCTTGGCCAAAAACCGCTTCATTTAAAGCCTTATTGATTTCCTGTTGATTGTGTTTTGTGGCCTCACGTTGCTTTTGAATAAGCTTAGGATCTGTAAGCGCAGTATCTGGGACATATTCAGAATATAAGTTGGCAGAATACAAAATGTGGTTCTCAAATACATTGCGCTGCCTGATTGTTTGTCCGTCGCCAATGTCAATACGCTCGATAGGTCGATCTGCCGAAATTACCACAAGTGGAATATCACTGTAAAACGCTTCTGAAATCGCCGGGTAATAATTTAAAACCGCACTTCCTGAAGAACAGACTAAAGCTACGGGCTCTTGAAGTTGCTGTGCAAGACCCAATGCAAAGAACGCTGCTGATCGCTCGTCAACTATACTATACGTATGCATATCGGGATGATGAGTAAAGCCAATTGTGAGCGGTGCATTACGTGATCCCGGTGAAATTACGACGTGGTTTATTCCTTTTTCGTTACAAAGCAAAACCACCGATTGGGCGACTGGTATACTAGAATATTTCATTAAAAATCAAAATTACAACAAAGCCAAAAGCTTAAAGAATGCTGGCAATAGTTTGTGCTTTATTAACAGTTTCTTCCCATTCGGCTTCCGCATTTGACGCCTCGGTTATTCCTCCTCCTACGTATAATGTAGCACGATTAGGTTTAAACTGCATACATCGCAAGTTTACATAGAGACTAGAAGTGGCTTTTAAGGTTTTATAGGCAAGATTCTCTACATTACGTCTGGATCGCGCTTTAGAAGCATCGGTAAGCATATTGATTTCGCCTAAAAAACCGGTATAAAATTCACGATCATAGGGCTCTTCCGTTTCAATAAATGACTTAGCCAAATCTCTAGGTAAGCCACAAACAGCCGGTGTTGGATGCAAAGCGCTTAAAAGGGCTTTGAGTGTATCTTTTTCCAAATTCAATCCACCACTAATTTTAGTACGCAGGTGCAACAAGTTTCCTGCTTTGTAAGTCTCTCTATCATGAACCTTGAATGATTTAAAATCAAACGGCTTTAGTTTATTCACGATCTCATCAGTTACCAGTTGTTGCTCTTCCTGCTCCTTCTTCCCCCAATTCACATCTAGAGTTCCTTCAAAAGACTGTGTACCGGCTAAAGCCATAGTCTCCAGACTTCTTCCATTTAAAGCTAAAAGCGTTTCGGGAGTGGCGCCTAACCAAGTACCAACTTTAGGATGATGCCATAAATAGGTAAAAGCGGTTGTATATTTTTTGTTCAGTGCTAAAAATAAACCCACCGGACTCGTCTGCGGAATGCTGATGTTTTGCTTTCGCGAAAGCACCACTTTTTGCAAATCGGCTTTCTGAATTTGAGCTACCGCTCTATTTACCAAATCAATATGCACTTGAGGATTTTCAGTCTGCCAAGTTACAGTAGAAGTAACCGGCATCTCGTCGCTTTGAGCTTCTAGTGTAAAAACTTCAGGAGATCCCGATAGCAATATTGCTTTCTTATCCCAATCAAAGGGTGCAAAAACAAAACCGCGTTCTTGAAAATCTTCAGTAAATAACAAGCTGTCGTCCTCTTGAAAAAGCAAAGACACCTCTGTAGCTTCAGGCTTTCGGTATACTACAAAAGGTAAATGCTGGGCGTATAGATCCTCTATTTTAGCAATAAATTCCTTCTGGGTCATGTTCATTTTTTGGGTAAGGCAATGGTGGTAAGTTTTACAAGAGAGATCAATTCGTCCTGTTCGTTGGTGATTTTAATCTCCCATAATTGCGTGGTACGACCTTTATGAATAAAAGTGGCTCGAGCAAAAACTTTTCCGCTGGCAATACTCTTTACGTGATTTGCAGAAATCTCTATACCGCGCACAAAAACTTTTGAGATATCTAGAAACATCATACTGGCTGCACTTCCTACACTCTCTGCTAAGGCTACCGAAGCTCCGCCGTGTAAAACTCCGTCAGGTTGATGAACCCTTTCATTTACCGGCATAGATGCCGTAAGAAAATCTGCACCAATATCAATAAACTCAATATTCAGTGTTTCCATCAATGTATTCTTACAAATAGCATTGCAACGCTTGAGTGCCTCTTCTTTATTATCTTGAAACATGTCTTATATATTAACGTTCTTAAATATGCTGCTGAAGCTTTATACAAGTTCCAGCTATTGCTTTAATTTGCTCTAAAGCTATCTAAGAAAAGAACTTTTAAACGGTTCTTATTATAATGGTAAAGATACTTAAACCTACATGATGCGCGAAGAAAAAACCGTAAGCTATACTACGACAAACACCTATCAGACACTCAACACATTCACCCTCAAAACTGAAGTGATCTGGATGGTTTGTCACGGCCTGGGTCATTTAACCAAATACTTTTTAGACCATTTTGAAAAACTTGATCCTGAAAAGCATTACATCATCGCACCACAGGCTCCCAGCAAATATTATCAGGACAAACGCTATAAATACGTTGGCGCTTCTTGGCTTACGCGTGAAAATACAGATATAGAAATCGAAAACGTACTGAACTACCTTGACCAAGTTTATATGACAGAAATACAACCCAAATTAAATAGTCATATTAAGTTTTGCGTTATGGGTTTTTCTCAAGGTGTTTCGGTTGCAAGCCGCTGGATTAGTCGGCGCTCAATTTCGTGTGATTCTTTTATTGTGCATTCAGGAAGTATTCCAAAAGATATCGATAAAGATACATTTAAAAAGACCAAAGGTTTTCTTACCTACGGAAAAGAAGACGCACTTTTAAATAATTCCAGACTGAAGCAGCAAACCTCCTTAGCAAAAGAACTTTTTGATGAAAGGCTGAACATCCTTCCCTTTGAGGGTAAACATATTGTTAATGAGGAAATACTAGCTGAAATCTCAAAAAAGTTATAGGTAAATAGTCCTCCGCGAAAGCTTTTAAGCATTCAATTTACAGTATTGAATAAATAGCGCCATCCTCGTTAGTCTAAAAAAACTTACAACACCACTTACAAAAAGCAAACGATTGTATTTTATCGATTTTATTTGCTTTTAATACTTGTAATTAGCTATCTTAGAACAAATTAGCCAAGAAGAAAATTGGTTTCAATTTCTTTTTATGTTTTAAATCGAGTATTCCTGCTCGATTTCTTAACGTTTGTTGTTTGTTTTATATTAGTTTTTAGTTGGTAATGAGTCTGATTTTAAAAAATCAGACTCATTTACTTTAGACGAAATGCACATTTAGGCATTTGAACTGTAATTAAGTAAGAAAAATACTACTTTAAAACATTGATTGAGTTAGTTTTACCTGTGAAAAGCAACTTTCAAACTAACAAATACCTTGTGAAAATTGTACAAAACAACTGTTTTTTAATTGTATAAAACAACTATTTACTAATTATATAATAATTACTGTGTATTTCATCGATTATAATTGCTTTTTAGGGTTAAACGGTATTATATTTACGTTGTTAAACAAATTAATCAACCCACTATGAAATCAATTTTTACTCTTTTCGCAGTAGCATTCCTAAGCTTATCAGCTTTTGCTGAGGTTTCTAGCAATCAGAAGCAAGCTTTAATTGATTTATACAACGCCACAAATGGTTCTGAGTGGAATACTACTTGGAATCTTGATGCTGATGTTTCTACTTGGCACGGTGTACGCGTGATAAACAATAATGTGGTTGGTCTTAATTTAAGTATGAATAACCTCAACGGTCACTTACCAGAGTCATTAGGTGATCTTGATGCCCTTGTAACTCTTGAATTATTCTTTAATAGAATTCAAGGAGAACTTCCAAGCTCTATAGGAAACCTTAAAAATCTAAAAGTTTTAGTTCTTAACGGAAATATGCTAGACGGTAAGTTGCCAGAGAGTATTTATAACTTAACTAAACTGGAGCAACTAATGCTTACCAGCAATAATCTAAGTGGTAGTATATCTAATGACGTGAGTAAACTTGAAAATCTTGAAGTTTTAAATCTTTTTGATAACAACCTTAATGGTAACCTTCCATTAGCAGTTCTTAAATTAGAAAACTTAAAAGAACTTAATCTTTCTAATAATCAATTGGCAGGCGTAGTACCAGTAGAACTTAAGAATATGAAAAATCTTAAGACACTTGCACTAGCGGCTAACAATTTTGATAATTATAATGAAGGTGTAGCTTTCCAAGAAGATACCAATGCTACTTCTACATTAGCCTCAAACGAATAATTTATTCCCCAAATCATAATAAATTAGTTTTAATGAGTCGTCCTAAAATAGGTTGACAGTTTTTAAAAGTTTAAATCAATCCGGTGAAGCTAGCTTCACCGGATTT
>NZ_JAYMEI010000011.1:0-165689 GCF_037029365.1 Leeuwenhoekiella sp. CH_XMU1409-2
CATCGCTATGGCATTAATTAAAAATCAAACAAATTATAAAAACCGCTTGGAATTGTCATAGAAATCGAAGTGACAGTACGTTGCTTATTTGTATTTCGTATTTCAAACAGCAAACCGTAAACAGAAAACAACAAACTGCCCACTGCCACTGCCTACTGTAAACTGAGAACAACTTCTCGATACAATCCTCTCGCGCTAAGGCGCTCGAGAATCACTCGAAGTGACAGTGCGTTGCTTATTTGTATTTCTAACTTCGTATTTCAAACAGCAAACAGCAAACTGAAAACTGCCAACTGCTCACTGCGACTGCTTACTGAACGTTGTATTTTGTACTTCTGATTTTGTACCTTCAATAGTCTTTGCTCTCTGTTCTATTCTCTAACATCTAACATTTCAACAAGAAGCTTCACTAAAAAAAGAAGTTCGTTTTGCATTTTTTTACTATTTTTCAGAAGATGTCCTTCCCTACAGGTCTTTAGCTTTTTTACATGATAAATTTTAGATACCTGCTATGCCTTATGCTGCTTGTAGCGGCTACAGGTTTTGCCCAAGAGGGAGTGCTTAAAGGAAAACTTTTTGATGATTATGGGGAGCCACTGCCGGGGGCTGTTCTCCAGATTAAAGGTACTCCAAAAGGGACGCAAACCGATTTTGACGGTGCATATACCCTAAAATGCTCGGTAGGAGATGTGCTGGTGATCACCGCGTTGGGCTATGCTACCCGGGAACTCACGGTAACAGCAGCGATGTTTAGAGAAGACGGTCTAGAAATCGATCCGCTTAAAAAGGCAGTAACGCCCATTACGCAAACGGACTATGAGCAAGCCATTAAAGACCACAATCCGGATTTCTATGCTATTCCCGATTTAAGCACCACGCCCCTGAGGTATACCACAAATAGGAAGTATCTGGATGTGCATCGCATTAAAAATGTGAGTAAGAAAGACAGTATCCTTCACCTGGAGACCTATGCCGACGAGGCATTTTTTGAAATAGGAGTGAGTCAGCACACGGCCTTACAGTATGTTCCTAAAAGCAATCTGCCCGAGCTGCAACAATCTTATGCTCAGGGCAGACCGGAAGCAGGTGAACTTACCCATCGCGGTCCTGAAACGGGAGAACGGTTTAGTTACGGGCCATTATTGAGCAGCTTAGCTTACGATGGGAGCAGCTATGCCTATGACGTTAATGGAAGGCCTGTACCTCGGGATCAAGTTTCAGGTGCCCCCGTAACGCCCTACGCTCAAGATATTTTTGAAAACGGATGGAATACATCAACTGCAGTTAAGTTGGGCGTGTATTATGATGTGCACCGGTTGAATTTCAACTTTGCTAACGGTACCCAAAGAGATCTTTTTGATCAGGGAAAAGAAACCTACAACCGGATCAACTTCGGTTACGAAAATAATAATAGTTTTTTGAGCTATAGCCTCAGCGCGGGTTACAGCAGTTCTAAAACTAACAACGCCAACCTTAATGGCTTGCATAATCAGGTATACTACAGCAGCCTGCTTACGCCGCCTACATTCTCCAATACACAAGGAATACGATTGTCAGACGGTACGCAACGCAGTTTCAGTCCGGGAAATTATAATAACCCGCTATGGCTATTACAAACCAATGCAAACCGGCTCAACGAACAGGCTTTTAATGTTCAAGGAACCGGAACGTACCTGGGCGAGAAGTTTCAATTACGGGTAAAGACCCTTTATGATACAAATACTGCCGGGCAGGAAGTTGGTATTGCAGCAGGAACTGCAGGTTTTAACAACGGCCTGTTTACAAACAAGAATTTTGAAAGTGAACAGTTGGCTGCCGAAGCTAAAGCGATGTGGTCTGACCTGTACATCACCGATTTTCTAGACTTTTCGCCTTCGGCTACGTTTCAATATACCTACTCCGGTCTGGATTTTGATTTTACCGAAACTCAGAGTGGTGAAGTGCTGACAGATCTAAATCCGTCCAAGACGACCATACAGATGTTAAATACCTTAGATGCCAAGGCCGACTTCTATGACTTTAAACTGAACCTAACCTTACAGCAAAAGCTATTTACCAGTTCATTACAAGGAAATAATTGGTGGCTTCCTGATGTTATTTTAAATGCTGATTTTAGGGACATCTTTTACAGTGATTTTTTGAGGCGATTTAAGTTTACCGCTGCCTATAGTACCAATGTGAATGATCTTTCGCTGTATTACAACAACTATGGGTATAACAGTTTGAACCTGTCGCTAAGCGAAAGTCAGCAATATACCACCAATGCCGATCTGTTCAACAACGCTGCTTTAACTTTTGAAAAACAAAAGGGTTTAGACTTAAGCCTAACCATGTGGTTGTGGAACCAGGTAACTATCGATCTTAATTATTATAGATCACAGACGCGAGATGCGATCTTTCCGGTTTTTACAGAGCAGGCCTGGAAGTTGTTAAATACAGCCGAGCTACGGGACAGCGGTTTTGAAGCCGGAATCAAGATCGATACCTATGACTACTCGGTAGAAACCGATTTTAGGTATACCACAGCGATAAGTTTTAGTACGCACAATCCCGTGGTTCGCAACCTGGGAACCTATGAAGGGACCAGACTGCCCGTTGCGGGTTTTGGAGAGGTGTCTCAAAATCTCATTGCCGGGCAGCCGGTAGGGGTTATCATGGGTACGGCCTATGCACGAGATGGGCAGGGCAACCTGCGCATAGGAGCTGATGGATTCCCGCAGATCGCTTCTGAACCTAAGATCTTAGGAGATCCTATACCTGATTTTAATTTGGGATGGAGTAATACGCTGCGGTATAAAAAGTTTTTACTCAAGTTTACCTTAGATTGGCAACAAGGAGGAGACGTGTGGAACGGGACGCAACAAGCCTTAAACTATTTTGGTACTTCTCTTGAATCTGCACAGCAGCGAACGATTACCGATTATGTCTTTGAAGGGGTTGCTCCTGACGGAACGCCCAACACACAGCCGGTTGCATTTGCACCTCCAGATGCCCCGGTTACGGCAAACCGATGGGTGCGTTATGGCTATGCCGGTGTGGCTGAAGCATCTATTGCAGACGCTAGTTTTTTAAACCTGCAACAGCTGAGCCTTACTTACGAATTGAAACGCAAGGCTTCCTATTTCTTTAAGATGCTCAGCATTAGTGTGTATGGGAATAATCTATGGAACTCTGCAGGTTTTAAAGGGGCCAACCCGTATAGCAGCTTATATGGTAATCCTACAGGAAGTGCACTTCATTACTTTAATATGCCGCTTGCCGGTGAACTGGGTATTCATTTAAACATCAAGATCTAATGCGTCAATGTATCACCCTATTTAAAATTGTTATTGCGTTATGCATTTGGAATACACCTGCGTTTACTCTGGCACAAAAGTATCATAAGATCGAAAAAATGTATACGCATACAGACCGGCCCTTCTATTTTCCCGGAGAGTCGATCTGGTTTAAAACCTATGCGGTTGATGAGACGAATATTCCTTCGGGCATCAGCGATGTACTGGTGACGGAGTTGATTTCACCTGCCGGAGACGTTGTTCAGACGCAAAGACATTTTCTACATTTCGGAGCGGCTTATGGAGCATTTCAGCTTAAAAAAGAATGGGTAGGTGGTATCTATACGCTACGCAGTTATAGCCAATACATGCGCAATCAAGGGGAGGACTCTTTTTTTACCAAGGAGATCACCGTACAAAAGGTGGTGGTTCCTCAGTTGCTGGTTAAGCTCGATTTTGACCGGGAAGCTTATGGTAAGGGAAGTGCTGTACGGGCTACCTATACGCTCGAAGATCTGGATAATCGCGCTGTTGCCAATGCTCGTCTGAGCGCGGTACTGTATATAGATGGTAAGGAAGTTACCCGGAAGCAGTTGCAAACACGCACCGATGGCACGCAGGATATAGACTTTAGCCTGCCTGAAGACCTGGATACCGTAGATGCCGTTCTGGTCGTTCAAGCCGAATATAACGGAGTTACTGAGTCCATTTCACGCAGTGTGCCTATTCTTCTAGATGCGGTAGACCTGCAATTTTTACCGGAAGGCGGTAAGCTGCTTTTAGGAAGCCCTAACCGGGTTGCTTTTAAAGCGATAGACCCCTTTGGAAGGCCTGCCGATGTGCGTGGGATGATCGTTAATCAGGACGGTGAAGAAGTGGTTCCTTTTGACAGTTTTCATGATGGGATGGGCAGTGTTTATTTTGAGCCGCAGGTAGGCCAGCAGTATTATGCACAGCTTACCCATCCTTTTGTTTCAGACAGTCTGTCGAGGTATGCTTTACCTAAGACAGAACTTATGGGTGCAAAGCTAGGTATGCTTAAGCAAGAGGGCGATAGCTTAGTCTTAGAAGTGGCTACCACTGCAAAATTTAAAGGCAAGATCGTCCTTATCGATGCCGCACAACACCTTTGGGATTCCCGGGAAATTGTTTTAAAAGAAGGGGAGACTACGCTGCATTTTGACGTGAAGCAACTACCTCAGGGTATTGTAAAAGTGCAACTGCAAGATCACATAGGTATCGTGCAAAGCGAGCGTTTGGTATTTGTTAATCCACAAGCCGGTTTACAGATCGCTTTGCATTTTGATCAAACACAGTATTTACCCCGAGCACCTGTGAATCTGGAGATCAGCACTACAGATGTGCAGGGGAATCCCGTGAGCAGTAACCTGTCTGTTGCTGTAGTTGACAATGCGTTGCTTAGCCTGGCCGATGATAAGCAAGATAACATTGCAAGTTATTTGTTGATGAGCAGCGAACTTAAGGGAACTATCCACGAGCCTTCTTTTTACTTTGATCCTGAAGAACCTGATCGTTTGGAAGCATTAGATCTGGTTATGCTTACGCATGGTTGGCGGACATATTTGCAAAAACCGGTTCCTAGAGGAAAGGCGCTTAAGCACAACCCTGAGCGTAAGGATATTGTGTATGGGCGTATAACAACTGTGGAAGGTGAAGCCGTACAAGCTGAGGTTTTGGTTTTAGACCGAAACGGAACTAAGATCCTTCAATTTAAAACCGATCCTGAAGGTCATTTTAAGTTCAAAGCAGGTACTGTAAATTATTATGTGATCGCAGCCTATACCGAAGACCGACAGCAGCTAAGCATTCACTTGGATGAAACCCTGAATGAGAAATACGGTACTGCCGGGTTTAATTTCAATAGAAATGCCAGAGCGACTAAAGAGACTGAAGTTGAAGCAGAAGCTCCGGAGTCTCCATTTACCCAACCCTTACAGGAAAAGGCGTTAGACCTTAGTCTCAATGCTGATAATGCTGCCCTAGATGAGGTGGTGGTCGTGGGGTATGGTATTGATAGAACCGCGACTACTACGGGGGTAGTTCAAAAGGTTGATAGTGACGACCTGGCGGGCGTGAGCGGTAGTGTTGCTCAGGTATTAGAGGGCAATGTTTCTGGGGTTCAGGTTACGCAAGCCCAAGGTAACGGGGACAGTCAAATTACGATACGCGGTGCAGCAAGCATACGCGGAGATAGCAGTCCGTTATTTATAATAGATGGCGTACCGGTAAATCTCGGAACCGGTCAGGATTTTGATCTTTCTCAATTAGATGCTTCTCAAATTGATGCGGTAAGTGTGGTTAAAGGCGCTGCCGCAACAGCTTTGTATGGTGCCCGTGGGGCGAATGGTGTCATTGTGATCACGATCAAGAATCAAAATTACGGGAATAACAAACGCCTGTTTTCCCAAAAGTTTAAAAACTATGCGGTACGCGAGATGTACCAAGGACAGCAAGAGGTACAACTCAATCAGCCCGTACACTTCTATACGCCGGTATATGATTCTCGGGAAGTTCCAGAAAAGCGAACTGATTTTAGAAAAACCCTGTATTGGAATCCGGTAGTACAAACCGATGCTTTAGGAAAGGCCAGTCTGCGCTTTTACAATTCTGATGCGCTCACCTCATTTAAGATCATCGCAGAAGGAATCGCTGCACAAGGAATCACAGGGCATAAGTCGCAGACGTATAGCGTGACCAAGCCTTTGAGCATTACCGCAAAACTGCCCGCTTATGCCAGTGTGGGAGACACCCTGAATATTCCTGTTAGGGTCACCAATGCAACACCTACCGCCCGGAAACTGAGTTTAGCACTTCAATTTACCGATGAATTTAAAGTGCTTCGTGCTCAGGAAATTCCAAAGGATCTTGAGGTAGCAGCAAATTCCTATCAGGTAATCGATGTTAGGGTAACCCCGGTCAAGACGGCTTTGAACGCAGGCTTTACAGCAAGCATTGAAGGGGCATCAAGTGCAGATGCTTTTGAAGAACGCCTGGAAGTGGTAAGTCCGTATTTTCCTATAGAGACCAGTATTAGTAACAATCAGAGTGCTGCTTATAGCTTTGATATTGTCAACGCTATTCCCGGAAGCCTTCAGGCAGATTTTGCACTCTATATTGATGTGGTGGGCGAGTTGATGAATGGCATTGAAGGCATCATTAGAAAACCTTATGGTTGTTTTGAGCAAACCTCTTCAGCGACCTATCCTAATGTTATGGTGCTGCAATATTTAAAAGCTACAGGTAAAGCCGATCCGGAGGTGACGGCAAAGGCTTTAGAGTATATCGCTCAGGGGTATAAACGCCTTATAAGTTTTGAGACTAAAAAAGGTGGTTTTGAATGGTTTGGGAAAACCCCTCCACATCAAACCCTTACCGCCTTTGGTATTTTAGAATTTACTGAAATGAAAGAAGTATATCCCGAAGTGAGTGAAGCGATGCTCAAACGCAACATCGACTGGTTGCTGGGTCAGCGGGATGGCAAGGGAGGTTTTCATAAAAGTAAAAAGGGTTACGACAGCTTTGCTAGTTCGCCTCCTTTAGTAGCTAATGCCTATATTGTTTATGCCTTAAGTGAAGTGGGTATCACTACTGAGATCAAGACCGAATATGAAGCGGCATTTGAAAAAGCCTTATCGTCTAAAGATGCCTATCAAATGGCATTAATGGCTTTGGCAGCTCATAATTTTGGAGATCATACGCGTTATATGCAACTCATGGAATTCCTTCTGGAAGCCTATAATAAGAATGCCTTTGAGTGGAATACGGGTGCAACGATCACCCGTTCTTATGGCAAAGCTAAATTTTTAGAAACCACCGCGTTTTTCATACTCGCAGCTTTACGAGAACAGGTATTTGACGAGGTTGTGGCCGAGGGGGTGCAGTATATCGCGCAAAACCGTGAGTACGGTGCTTTTGGTAATACGCAAACCACAGTCATGTGTTTAAAGGCTTTACTCAAATACAATCAGCAGTACACTGCAAAAGTTTTGGCTTCAGAAAAGCTCTTGACCCTAAACCTTAATGGAACAAAGCTCGATCTAAAACAAGCAGCACAGCATGATGGGGTGCTGCATATAGACTCCCTGGAGCGCTATATTGAACCCGGGAAACAGCGGGTACACGTGACTTTTGCAGATGAGAAGATTAGTTTTCCTTATGCATTAAATTATTCCTGGAAGAGCAGCCTACCTAAGAGTGCCGAAGCTTTACCGGTACAGCTGCGTACGCAACTGCTTGCCTCTAAAGTTCGTAAGGGGGAACTGGCGCGCATGCAGGTCGAAGTGCGTAATACCACGCAAGAAGGCAAAGGAATGATCACGGCTATTGTAGGGATTCCTGCAGGAGCTTCGGTACAAGCGTATCAACTTAAAGAACTTATGGAAGAAAACCAGATCGCTTATTATGAGGTAGTTGATAATTTTGTGATCTTGTATTGGCGTTCTTTTGAAGCAGCAGCGGTCAAACGTATTGCTTTAGATCTCAAAACCGATATCTCGGGGAGTTATACCGCACCTGCGAGTACTGTATACCCGTACTATGGTGATGACTTTAAATTTTGGACTAAAGGCGTACACTTAGAGATTTACGAATAAGCAATGCTATACTGGAGCATGTCACAAAACATCGGTTTCAAAAGTTTTAGCATTAAGCAGGTGCAGAAGAATGCTTTGCTGTAAGAAGATTATATTTACTCGATAATCGAGATTAAATCTTTCTTGTTCGTTTACTTAAGAGGTTTTCATTTTAAAAAGGCAATGGTGTTTTTACGTGTTTATTATAGTCTTATTTTAGTATTCAGTATAGGTTTTGTCGGGATGGCTCAGTCTTTAGAATCTCCTGTTCTATTGGCTGACCCAACGATCTTTGAAGAAGAAGGGATCTATTATTTATATGGGACCAAAGAAGATGCTTCGATCAAAGGTGCCGGATTTTTGGTGTATACGTCAACCGACTTAGAACACTGGTCTGGGCCTGCAGGGGTTCAGCAAGGTTATGCCTTTAAAAAAGGCGATGGTTTTGGGAGCACAGGTTTTTGGGCGCCGCAAGTGTTTAAATACCAAGATCGGTATTATATGGCGTATACGGCCAATGAGCAAATTGCTATCGCCACCGCTGATAGTCCGTTAGGCCCTTTTAAAAATACGGGGACAGCCTTACAGGCTTCCGTCAAGCAGATCGATCCTTTTATCTTTTTTGAGAATGAAAAAGCTTATTTATACCATGTACGGCTTCAGAAAGGCAACCGCATCTTTGTTGCGGAATTGACCAGAGACCTTTCGGCAATAAAAGAAGAAACCTTAAAAGAATGCTTGCATGCA
Source organism: Leeuwenhoekiella sp. CH_XMU1409-2 (assembly GCF_037029365.1). NCBI lineage: Bacteria > Pseudomonadati > Bacteroidota > Flavobacteriia > Flavobacteriales > Flavobacteriaceae > Leeuwenhoekiella > Leeuwenhoekiella sp. CH_XMU1409-2. The sequence goes on from NZ_JAYMEI010000011.1 coordinate 8,615, forward strand.
GCCACCGGATGGGAAAACACACAAAGTACCGAGTGGCCGGTTTCAGAAGGACCTACCGTGTTCAAAAACGGAGCAACCTATTACCTGATGTATTCTGCGAATGACTTCAGAAATCCCGATTATGCGGTGGGGTTTGCTACAGCAATGCATCCTTTGGGACCGTGGATCAAGTACGAAGGCAATCCTATTATTAGTATGCAAAATACCGGACAGCCCGGTATTGGTCACGGGGATCTTTTTGTAGGTCCTGAAGGCATATTGCGCTATGTACTGCATACACATCAATCAGAAACGCAAGTGGGCCCGCGCATAACGGGAAGCGTAGGTTTACAATGGGAGGGAACCGTCTTAACTTTAATCCCCGGTAGTTTTAAGCACTAAATCTCGTTAAGCTTCTTCTTTTAAAATAAACCCTTTACGGTGAATGTTCTCAATGCTCAGGGAAGGGTCTTCCTGCAGGTATTTGCGTAAATGCGATACAAAAACATTCAGGCTTTTTTTATTGAAATAATCATTGGCTCCCCAAAGTTTAAGCAAGATGGCTTTGTGTGTGCACAACTCATTTTTATGCTGAATCAAATAGACCAACAGGTCAAGTTCGCGATTGGTGAGCTTTTGCGTGTGCTCATTAATAGACAGTTCTTGGGTCTCTTTATGGAGGGTATACTTACCTAACTGAAGAACGCGTTCTTGAGCAGTCGCTTCTTGTTCCTGCGGCAGTCTGTTGATGAGGTTTTTGATGCGTACCACGAGCTCTTCTTCGTCTATGGGTTTTTTGAGATAGTCTACTGCTCCTAAAGCAAAACCTTTAAGCACATCGACCTTTAAGGCACGCGCGGTTAAAAAGATAAAAGGCAGTTGCGCTGTGTTTTCTTTGATTTTAGAAGCTACTACAAATCCATCCATATCCGGTAGGCTTACGTCTAAAATGGCCAGATCAAAAAGATGCTGGTCGAGTGTTTCCAGACCCAGAGCACCGGTTTTTGCCCAGACCACTTCAAACCCATTCATTTGTAAATACTCAGACAGGAGATAACCTAATGTGGGATCATCTTCTACTAGTAAGAGCTTTTTTTTAGAGGCATTCATCGTTGTAATGGGATTTTAAGGGTGACCGTAGTGCCAGAATTGGGTTTGCTTTCAAAGTTAAGCCTTCCTTTGTGCTTTTTAATGATTTGTTGTACATAGGTGAGCCCGAGTCCGTAACCGCTTTTAGAGGTTAAAACAGCCGAGCCGCGGTAGTATTTTTTAAAGATCTTAGGGCGTTCTGCTTTTGATACTCCCATTCCCTGATCTGTAATACATATTTCAAGATGCCGCTTACTTTTATAGGCGACCAGGTGTATAGGCTTGCCTAAACCATACTTAAGCGCATTATCCAGCAGGTTGTTCACCGCGTTTTCCAGATGACCGGCTTCGGCTAAAATAGGATAGGATCCTTCCTGAAGTTGGTAGGTAAATGGGGTAGTTTCTAAAGAAGCGATCGCTTCAAACGAAGCGCAAAGCGCCTCGAGATTCGGTTTAAAATCTACAGGCTCAAGACGTATAAGGCGTTTTTTCTCTTCAAGTTGCGCCAACTCTAATACATTCTCGATATGTACTTTTAGACGGTCTGTCTGGGTGCGTATGGTTTGTACCAAAGGGCGGTCGCGGTCGGCTACCCGTTCATAAAGCATTTTTGAAGCCAGCCCAATGGAGAACACCGGAGTTTTGAGTTCGTGGGTAAGGTTATTGATAAATGCATTGGTGGTCGTGATCACATTGCGCTGCCAGTAAAAGGATCTAAGCACCCAGATCACCGTAATGATGATGGTGATCATAAAGAGTAATGCCGGGATAGTGAGTCCGTTGAGTTGAAAAAAGAAATAATCACTCAGGTTCTCAAACTGCAACTCGAGGATGAGCGGTTTATTTAGTGCATCTACCAAAAAACCTTCTATTTTAAAAGGATAGGTTTGGGCTTCGGTAGTTGAAGGAAGGCTGTTGGGCGAACTCAAATAATAGGTGCTGTCTCGTGTAAAAAGGCGGTAGCTGTAGGCTGCCGTAATTCCGTTTTCGGTAAGTCTGTGACGGATGAAGTCATTAAAGAAATGCCGAGAAGCGTCGGTAAGACTGTCGGGTGTGGTTTTAAAATACGAATTGTCCTGAAGCAAGGCTTGTTCTAAAAGAAAGGTAAGCTGATTGCGTTCACGAAGGTCCTGTTGTATGCTGGTGCCGGCATCCTTTATTTGTTGGTCAAACTGTACCCGCGCAAGATTGAGTCCAATGCGTAAAAATTGAATTTGTACCACAAAAAGGCCTAAAACGGCAATGATGAAAATGATGATATATCCTTTCTTATTTTTGATCATAGGATACGATAATAGTACATTTTAAACTTGATTACACCAAGTTAACCCATGCTTAATCTTATTAACCTTTCATTAATCTTTTTAATTTGTGCTTAGTCTTTACAGCTTCTAAAAGGTAGTATTTTAGCTCTTGAAAACAACATACTTCTAAAGCTTTGATTTTTTGGTTATCAAATCCTTTAGTTTCTTGGTAAAAAGTCGGCAGCAGTGCTGACTTTTTAGCATGATACACCTTGCGTTCTACGTTGCTTAGCTGCTCTTTAGGAAGCTCTACGCGATAATCAAGATCGAAAGCCCTCTAATAGTATCTTCTTACCGGATAATTTCATTTAAGGCACATCCAGCATATAGGTTGAAACAGCGTTGCTGTAAAAGATCTTTTTCAGTATGCTTTCAGGCAGTTTTAAGCCGTTAAAGCTTCCTTCAAATTCAGCAGCTTCCATCAAATGATCTGTGGCAAAGAACTCCCAATGATACTGCCAAAGCTGTTCTAATTTAGCAGCGGTAGCTTCCGCAGTAAGGCTTCCGTCATCAATAACATCGGTACCGTAAAGGATACGGTCCTGATAATCTATAAAAAACTGCCGCACTTTTTCGCGGTTGTGCATCGTCTGTAATTGCACGTGGCAGATGCGCTCGGCCAGATCGGTCTGACTGTTAGGAAACCGGTCGAGGCGCTTAGCCACTTCTTCCAGATCATATTCCATACTGAAGAGGTGCAAGCCTACGTAATTCAGCTTCGGAAAACGTTCTAACACCCGGTCGCGTGCTGCCATCTGCGTTTCGTAAGCGGGATAGTGCTTGTTTTTAAACATATGGTATTCCGGATGTGCAGCAAAATACTCCCGGTCTGAAGCTACGGTCATTTCTTCTAGCGGTAACCAGCAATTGCGCGGTTCGCCTTGGTGGTTAAGCAGTACAATTCCGGCGTCGCTCAGGTATTGAAAAATGGGATCAAAACGTGCATCATCAAGCAATACAAAATTTCCTTGATCATCTTTTAAGTTTTCGTCCATCCCGATATTCTTCCAGATCTTAACGCCTTTAGCACCGGCGGCAATACCGGCTTTAATTTGTTCCATCGCGTGTGGCAGCCAGCGCGGGGTATTCCAATATTGGGTGTCAAAAGAAGTGATGAAAAAAGCGCGCGGTGTGTTTTGGTTTAAGGTATTGATCATCTCACGTTGCGCTTGGAGATCGATAAAGAATGGAATATCGGTATTGATCGAAACAAAATACGCATCATACTGCGCTGCCAGTTGAAGTTTGGCTTGCGTGTTTGTGTTGAGATGTACGTGAGCGTCTATAAAAGGGCGTTGCATGAGGTGTTGTTTACTATGGTTTTGCAGGAACGAAGGAATGTTTTAATTTAACAAAGATACGAGTAGCCCTGCAGCCTGCTCCCATGCTAATTCAAAATCTATGAATTCCAGAAGAACTTTTATCAAAGGCTCTGCGCTCGTTGGAGCCGGAATAAGCCTCGCACCGCATTTAGTATTTTCACAAAAGGCAAAACCCTTGGCCCACAAACTGAAGTTAGGCTTTATAGGTGTAGGTTTAAGAGGAACCAATCACTTAAACAATGCGATGCGACGCAAGGATACCGAGATCACCGCGATTTGCGACATTGATCCTAAGCGTATTGACATCGCTTTAGACCTGATCGAAAAGGATGGGAGAAAGCAACCTTTGGTTTTTGGGAAGCATGAAGAGGATTATTTGAACCTCTTAGATTCAAAAGATGTAGATGCCGTGATCATTGCTACGCCGTGGTTGTGGCATACTAAAATGGCAGTGGCTGCCATGCAAGCCGGGGTGTATGCCGGCCTGGAAGTTTCGGCTTCTCAAACCATCGAGGAGTGCTGGGATCTGGTAAACACCCACGAGGCGACGGGGACGCATATGATGTTTTTAGAGAATGTGAACTTTCGCAGGGATGTAATGGCCGTGCTAAATATGGTAAAGCAACAGGTTTTTGGTGAAATGATACATTACCGTTGTGGCTACCAGCACGATCTAAGGGAAGTGAAGTTCAATAACGGGAAACAGCCGTATGGTGGCGGCGTGGAGTTTGGAGCAAAAGGAATCTCTGAAGCCAAATGGCGTACCAAACATTCGGTTTACCGCAACGGGGACACCTATCCTACGCACGGTGTGGGGCCCATCGCGGCTATGGCCGACATCAACCGGGGCAATCGTTTTGTGAGTATGACGGCCAGCGCAACAAAAGCGGTAGGCTTGCACAATCATATTGTAGCTCAGGGAGGTGCGGCGCATCCTAATGCCAAGATCAAATTCAAGCAAGGAGATGTGATCACCTCTACTATAGCTTGTGCCAACGGCGAAACCATTATTGTGACGCACGATACCAATTTGCCCAGACCTTATTCGTTAGGATTTAGGGTGCAAGGCGCAAAGGGATTATGGGAAAAGGATGGCGACCGTATCTATATTGAAGGTAAATCGGAGCCACACCGCTGGGATGCTGCGCAAGATTGGTTGACGCAGTACGATCATCCGGTGTGGAAAAAATACGAAGCAGAAGCCACCGGAGCCGGTCACGGCGGAATGGATTATTTTGTAATGAAGGCCTTTGTAGAGTCGGCACTTGCAAACGTAGCGCCACCCATTGACGCCTATGATGCAGCAGCCTGGAGTGCGATCACTCCGCTCTCTGAAACCTCGATCGCCAATAACGGTGAACCCCAGGAGTTTCCTGATTTTACACGAGGGCAGTGGGTCGCACGAACTCCGTACAACTGGATGAAGGAGGAGTATGGGGGGTGATATAAAATGCGTTTCTTTTAGCGCCGGGCGGGCTAGCATCGCTTCACCGCAATACCTCTAGTCCTGCAAGTATAACTGCCTGTCCTATCGGCCAGATGTTTTAAAAATAAAAAGCCCATTCAAATACATTTGATGGGCTTTTCTTGTTTTAATCCATAACGCAGTTATGGGTGATCGTGGAGTCGGGCGGGTTAACTTTGTTTCAACGCAATACCTGCAGTCCTGCAAATGCTAAATTCCCATCGCTAGCGCTCAGAGGTTTTAAAACAAAAAATCCTGCTCAGGTAAACCTGGCAGGATTTTTAAGTTTTAATCCCTTACGGAATTTTGCATTTGATCGTGGAGTCGGGCGGAACGACCAAAATTTTACTGTATCAATGTTTATGAGGCATCACACGGATTTTGAAAAAAGGGGACACCGAATTGGTGATGCGTTAACAAAATTTAACATTTTAAAAATTTTTAGCTTTAGCAAATGCAGATAAAATAAATTTATTTATTAAGATATTTTCTCTAAAAAAGATTCGTAAGAAATCCGTTTTCCATTGTCTAAATCTTTTATGCCTTTTTTTATTTCTTTTTGTTCAGATATACTCAATTCATCCCAAAAGTCCGTCTTTTCATTTTCCAATATGATTTTCGATAGTTGCAATTTTGTTGCTTGAATAGCCATACGTGATGTTTTAATCAAATTAACGAATTTATCAGTTGCTTTTCAGTTAGATGATCATGTAGAATTTTAATCTCGTCATTTGAACATGTTTAGAAAAATTAACCAGTTCTAGTCTGAGGTAGCTTACAAATAGTGTTCTTGCTGATGCATTTGTAGCAATGATAACGTACAGAGAGCTTTTCTCTATTCTTGTTATAAATCATTAGGCTTAGCCGAAATTGTAGATTTGAATTGGGCAGATTTGTGCAGTATAATTATTACATTTCTTTGTTAACTTAAAGAGTTGATTCATCATAATAACGATACGCTTTTAGTTAAGCATTAAATCGGCCGAAATCAACAAATCTAAACACAAAAAACAGAGATTTAAACCCTTTTCATAAAGCAATAGTTGTGACTTTTGTGGCCAGTAAAAAAATATATGAATTGGTTTCTGGTCATCGCTGTTTCGATTTGTGCTGCGCTATTGCTGTTTCTAGGGTATAGAATTACCGGAATTGGTACGTATTCTTGGCTTCTAGCATCCCTTATAGTGGGTACGGTATTGCTATACCCATTGGTATGGTATGGCGTTTTACCTGAAAAACCAGATTTGATTCTTAGAGCCCTAGTGCATTTCGATATCGGTCTACTTGGTCTACTGCTTACATTTCTTATCCTTAGAGACATCCTTTTTCTTCCATTGGTCTATTTAAAGGTGGAATGGGTATCTATTGTGTTTTCAAAATCTGCGACTTCATTTTTGTTTAGTTTCTCTTTTTTATTGCTCGCAGTAGGTTTTTGGAAAGCTAAGCTAGGACCGGAATTGGTAAGCGTTGAGATACCAATCAATAATCTACCCTCATCTTTAGAAAATTATAAAATTGTTCAAATCAGCGACCTACATACAGGCCCGGGTATTGACGCTACTTATGTAAATAATGCGGTAGAGATGGCGCTAAACCAAAAAGCAGATCTTGTTGTTTTAACTGGAGATATTGCTGATGGAAGTTTTGAAAGATATCAATCTTATCTAGCGTCTCTCTCAAAACTAACAGTGCAAAGTCAGGTTTTGTATGTCGTCGGAAATCACGAGTACCTCAAAGACAGTGATAAATGGTTAGCGTATTTCAAGAGTTTGGGTATTCAGGTGTTGATGAATGAACATCTTGTCGTTCCTGAAAAGGAAAGATCCATCCTTTTTGCCGGAGTCATCGATCCGGAAGTAAAAGAAGTGGATCCTGGCAGTGGACCTGATCTTCAGAAAGCACTTTTGGGAAGTCCGGAGACAGACCTTAAAATTTTATTAGCGCATCAACCCAATATTGCCGAGGAAGCTGCTCCCTATTTTGACTTACAACTTTCAGGGCATACGCATGCAGGACAGTTCTTCCCCTGGAATATTCTTATAAAACTTTTTCAGCCATATACGAAAGGACTTAACAAATGTGAAAATATGTGGGTCTATACCAATTCTGGAACCGGCTACTGGGGACCACCATTTAGATTGGGAACCACTTCAGAAATCACCGTACTCAAATTGACAAAACAATAGCTGAAGAGCGATTTGCATACAAACCTAAGAGATTTGAACACTTACAAGGACACTTCTTTCCTGAACTTTGTATCCGAATTAAAAACGAGAACTAATGAAAAAAGTAAAATTAGGATCACAAGGATTGGTCGTTCCACAAGTAGGACTTGGATGTATGGGAATGACCAAATTTGCCGGTCACGATGTGTACAAAACCGCAGACCAAGAAGAAGCCATTAATACCATTCACCGAGCACTGGAGCTGGGCGGTAACTTCTTAGATACTGCCGACCAATACGGTCCCGGAGACAATGAGCGCCTCCTTGGAAAAGCAATTCAGGGCAAGCGAGATCAGTATACCATTGCGACAAAGTTTGGTTACGAAATAAATGATAAGGGTGAATTAACCTGGAAAGTAAACGCAACACCCGAATATGTACGCACGGCTGTAGAGCGCTCTTTGAAAAATCTGAATACAGATTATATCGATTTGTATTACCTGCACCGTTTAGACCCCAATGTTCCTATTGAAGATACTATCGGAGCGATGGCGGATTTGGTCAAAGAAGGAAAAGTGAAATACCTTGGACTTTCTGAAGTCACTGCAGAAACTATAAAAAGAGCGCACAATATACATCCTATTTCAGCATTACAAACCGAATATTCATTGTTTGAAAGAACGGTAGAAGAAGCAGGTATTTTAAAGGCATTGGATGAAATGGGAATCGGTTTTGTGCCGTATTCACCTTTAGGTAGAGGTTTTATAACCGGAGATATTAAAAGTCCGTCAGACTTAAAGGAAGGCGATTGGCGTTTGAATATTCCTCGTTTTCAAGGAGAACAGTTTCAAAAAAATCTTGATTTGGTACAAGAAATTGAACTAATAGCAAACGAGAAACAAGTGACTACTGCGCAGTTGGCTTTGGCTTGGGTTTTAGTTAAAGGTTATGTTCCAATACCGGGAACCAGCAAAAGAACCCATTTAGAAAAGAACTTTGAGGCTACAAATATTATATTGAGCAATGAAGATGTGCAGCGTTTAGAACGGATTGTTCCACTAGGAGCAGACACAGGTGCAAGATATGATGCCCACGGAATGGAAAGTATTGATCAATAAGTTAACTACTTAAGAAAGGAAACAGCACAACTGTTTCCTTTTTTACTATTTTTAAATTATGAATAAAAAATCTTTTAAACACGTTTCCTCCGTGACCGAAGTGCATCGTATGCTCAATATAAAGTCACCAAAACATCCTCTTATAAGTGTCATCAATCTTGATGAATTAAACGAGGTCAACGAAGCTGTTCCCGGAAGTTTTATCAATGATTTTTATTCTGTTTTTATCAAAAAAGATTTTGATGGAAAAATGAAGTACGGCCAGCAATGGTATGATTTTGATGAGGGCGTAATGATTTTCTGTGGTCCCGGACAATTGATAGCTGTAGAAACCCCGGGCAAGAATAAACCACAAGGATGGTGGCTGCTATTTCACCCAGATTTTTTACAAACCTATCCTCTTGCCAATCGTATTAATGAGTTTGGTTTTTTTAAATACGAAATGAACGAAGCTTTACATTTATCTGATGAGGAAGAAGCCAATATTGGTGGCATTATGGAGCATATTCACAAGGAATACCAAACTTCGATAGACCATTTTAGTCAGGATGTAATCATTTCACATTTAGAAGTACTATTAAACTATTCCAATCGATATTATAATCGGCAATTTATAACCCGAAAACCTGCCAACACGAGTTTATTGAGCAAGTTAGAGCAAACATTAAATGATTATTTTGAAAAAGGTTTACCACTCCACAACGGACTCCCAACAGTTGGATTTCTATCCAATGCGTTACACGTTTCTCCAAATTATTTGAGTGATATGTTAAGAGCCACCACAGGTCAAACTACCCAACATTATATTCACCAAAAGGTAATTGAAAAATCAAAGGTGATGCTCAGTACAAGCGATTTGACAGCCTCAGAAGTAGCCTATCAAATGGGCTTCGATTATCCGCAGTCATTTAGTAAACTTTTTAAAGCAAAGACAAAAATGTCACCCATTCAATTTAGAAAATCCTTGAATTGATAGTTCTGGAACTCCGATGAATAACTTTTATAGCTGTATAATCATTTCTACTCTATTTTTTAAATTTTGGGAAAAGAATCATTAATCATTCTTCTTCCACTGAAAATAGATTGATAGGATGCTCTCTCCCTTCAAGATAATGTGAACCTAGCGCAGTAACTTTAAAGTTTAGGGCTATTTCCTCATTCTGATTTACCTCTTCTGAAATAAGTATTTTTTTATTCACAGTTTTGCAAAGTCTCTGTATTCTAGAACATACATTCATGGTGTCACCGTGAAAGGCAATTTCCCTTTTCAGGTCACCAATTTCAATAGCAGTAACGATTCCCTGATGTATACCGGCACGGAAAAACGGCACTGTTCCGTAAACAGAATTATAATAATCCTTTCTTTTTTCAAATCTTTTGTGTACTGCGAACAAGAATTTAATGGCTTTTAATGTATTAAAGTGTTCTAACTTCCAGGTAAGTACAATCTCATCGCCAACATATTGATAGATATGAGCTTTAAAGATTTTAGCTGCTTGGTTGACCTCCATAATGCTTTCCTGAATAAAACTACTATACTTTAAGTGCCCCAATTCTTCAGCCAAATGGGTAGAATCTTTGAGATCCAGAAATATAAAGATCCTTTTTTCTTCCTTAGGGAATCGATATTTACCAAGGATCATAGGCATAGTAAACCCGGGGCTGTTTTTACTGATCATTTCATTTATAAAGCTGACAATAAAAATCATAAACAAGGTATAAGTTAGGATGATAATATCAAAATTCCTCGTATTTGAAGGTGTTGTCGAATATCCACTTATAAATAAGTAACTATAGTCATTTAATACATTTTTTATGACGTTCAAAATAAGCCATAGAGCAACAAAATAAAAAATCGTCCTAACCAGACTGTTAACAATCAGAGAGCTACTTTTAAATGGCAATATTTTCAGTAATCCTTCCACTAGAGAAAGTACAGTTGCAGTTAAAAAACCAAATGCCATAAAAAAAAGAAAAAGCTTGGGGAATTTAATATTCCAATTAATGTCTAATGGCGTTTTTACCATTTGTGCCGTGAAATATAGTACGACCAACAGCACTCCATAGGCTACAAACCAAAAGCCAACCTGCCTGAAAAACAACCTCAAAAGTGGATATTGGTACAGGAGGCTTGATCTAAACATTCTTTTGTAATTAATATTATTAAAATATGGATGGTATTATGAAATGGACACAACCAAGAACTTACTGATTATTATAAGTTATCTGTTACAAATAAATAATTGGATTCTGCAATTTTATAATTGGCATAGGCATTGGCGTATTCGGTTTCGGCCGATTCTACTTGTTGTTGTGCGTCTAATAGATCGGTAAGATTATTAAGTCCGCTGTTGTAATTATCCCGTTGTACCTTTAGGTTCTCGTTGGCATACTCCAGATTGTCCTTAGCATAATTAATTTGCTTATAGGCATCCATCAGGTCGTACCAGCACTTCATAATGCCTATTTTAAGTTCGTCTTTACGATCTTGGAAATTATTCTGGACAATTTTTTCCTGCAAGGCTTTTTGCTTTACTTTATGACGCCCGGCTCCCCACCAATCGGAGATGGGAATGCTTACCATCCCAAAGGCAAACGGCATAAACTGACTCTCAATCGCATCGTTGAACGTCCCGAAATAACCCGCATTAACTCCCACAGAAACCTGTGGTAATACGTCTGATTTTGTAATTTTTGTTTGTAGTTGCGATGCGGTTATCGATTTTTCAAGCAACTTGTAATTATTGTTATTATCAAAATCAAGGTCGGGCTTAGGATATTTAATTCGGGGAGGGGTAACTTGCTTTAATGTATCTGCGACGACTGTAGTTGTATCATAAATTTTCCCTACATAAAGCCCTAAATCAAGTAATGCAAGTTTACGCTGATTACCGAGTTTGCTTTTTTGTAAAAGAACTCTGCTGCGGTTGGTTCTTACCCGCAATAATTGATTTTTAGCGATAAGTCCGGCTGAAAGCAAATCTTGCTGTTGCTTCAGTAATTCATCAAGGTATATTTTACTTGCCCGTATAGCTTTAAGTTGTTCTTGTACTTGTACTAGTTGCCAGTATTTCTGTTCAGTATTGAGAATTACCGAATCCACCGTCTGTTCGGCTTGTATGGTTCGGGTTTCCGCCTGAAGATTTGCCAAAGCGTTAGCACTTCTTATTTTTCCCCCGGCATACACAACTTCGGTCGCTGTTGCCCCTGCCTGATAAAAATTATCGATTCCATCGGGCAGTATTTCTGGTATAGGAGGTATAAAGTCCTTAAACCCATACAGTCCGACCCCCGTAGCGCTAATCTGCGGAAAATAGTTGGCAATAGCTTCTTGTTTGGCAGCTTCAGCTTGTTCAATTCTTATTTTTCCATTTTTGATATCGTTGCTGTACGATAATGCGGCTTGCTTAACTTCCTCTAAATTTAGTTTTTCTTGTGCAAGTAAACTCCCGCAGGACAAAAAACTTAGCATACAACAAATAACTAGGGATGTACTGTTCTTTATTAGCATCTTTTTCATACTATTTCTAGGCGTTTGCATTATTTTCTTTTGTTTCTCCTTTTTCCTCTTCGTCTTTCTCGTTCCTAAAGAACAGCCAGTATAATACGGGTAAAACATATAAAGTAAGTATCATAGACATCATTAAACCAAAAGCGATAACGGTTCCTAATGGTCCCCACAAACTTGATCTACTAATAATCATAGGTGTTACTCCAACAGCTGCTGCAGAGGAGGTAAGGAAAATAGGACGCATTCTTCGTTTGGCGGCGTGTGCGGCAGCTTGGTAAACTGAATGGTCGTGATGAATTCTCAATTCATTAGCAAAATCGATTAATATAATACCGTTTCTTACCACGATCCCGCAAAGTGCCAATAGCCCTAAGAAGGAAGTAAATCCAAAAGGATATTGCATTAACATTAGTCCTAAGGCTGCACCAAATATACTAAGCGGCATTGTGATGAAACTTAATAAGGCTTGTTTAAATTCCTTGAAATGCCAAAGTAGAATTAAGAATATAATAAGAATACTTATGGATAAGGAGATCCCCATAGGCATTAGGTTTTCCTGACTCATTTCGTGTTCGCCTCCATAGTCTACAGTAATGCTATCGGGAAGCATCATTTCTTCTATTTTGGGACGAAGCTTGCCTAATACTACATTAGCTACGGCTCCTTTTTCGATATCTACGCGTACCGTTAAACAGCGCATTCCGTTACGTCTAACAATTTGTTCTTGTTCCCAACCCGGGGCTATTTTGGCTACCTGACGTAGTGGTACTGTTTTACCGGTGTTAGGCGAAATAATGGATAATTCCCTTAGGCTGGAAACCGATTGATTTTTGTGATCTTCAGCCTTTATTTTTACGTTAATAGCGTAATCCCCATCCCAAACCTGTGTGGCATTTAAGCCTTCCATATTCATTGCTATAGTGTTGGCGATATCTTCACTTGTTAGTCCCAGGCGTGATGCTTCGGTTTCATTAACATCAATGGTAAGGGTTTGCTGCATTTCCCCATAATTGGTTCTAGACCAAATGGTTTCCGGAGTTTCCCTTGCCAGATCAATAATTTTGTTTCCGTAGCTTTTCAAGGTGTCAATATTATCACCAAAAAGGCGCACTTCTACCTGCGCAGGTTTGGCAACCATATTCAGCTGTTTCATCCTTACATACGCATTGGTAAACATTTCAGAATATTTTTTATCATATTCTTTTAACACCTCTTCCGTAGCATCGTCTGAGGTAGTGGTCACTAAAATTTGGGCGTAGTTTTTAGCAGGAAGGTTAGGCGCATATACCATATGAAATCTTGGAGAACTTTCGCCTATAAAACTGGTATAGTCTTGAATACGCTCATCTTTTTCCATTACCTTCTCAAACGCTTTAACTACTTTTTCTGTTTCCTCGAGACTGCTGTTTTTAGAAAGATAAACTTCTACTGCAAACTGGTTCCTTTCAATTACCGGAAACAATTCCTGCGATAGGTTAGAGAAAAAGAATACTCCTACAACTATAGAAAGTACACCAATACCTACTGTAATTTTATAATGCTTCATGGCGCTTTCAACACTCTTATCGAAAAAGTGCTGTAACTTTTCTAGCATCGATTTTTTCTTCTCTTTGTCTTCATCCTTTTTGTTATGGTGCAATCCTTTTTTAATGAATATGGTATTGAAGAAGGGCACTAATAATACAGAAATGGCCAGCGAAAGGAATAATGCCAGCATTATGGTATACGGAAAGGTACTTAAAAAGTCTTTCGCAGTTCCCGACATAAAGAATACCAAAGGCAGGAAAGTGGCCGATATCGCAAGGGTTGCTGTAAATACCGATGGGAAAAGTTCTTTGGCACTGTTAAGGGCTGCTTTCCAAACGGATTGCCCTTCATCTAGTTTTTCCACGTGGTTGTCTATCACCACAATGGGATCATCTACGACAATTCCCAGCACGATAATTAGAGCAGCTAAGGTTACAGTATTCAGCTCCATTCCCAGCATAAACATTAACGCTAGTGTTGCCAGAATGGTTATAGGAATGGTGGCTGCGGCAACTGAAGCTACACGAAAAGGCAAAAGCAGTAGCGTTACAATAATTACCCCTGCAAGGGCAAAGCCGAATTCTTTAAGGAAGTGGCTTATGGAATGATGAACTACTTCGGGCTGATTTGCGATTTTTCTTAACTGAATATCCTGCGGAAGTTGTTCTTGAAAAGTATCCAGTTTTTCATCAATTCGTTCTCCAAATTGTACAATATTATTACCTGAAGCCATCTCTAGCGTGATGATCATCGCTTTGGTTCCGTTAGCGGTAATAAAGGAGTCTGGATCTTCGTATTCTTTTTTTACTTCGGCAATATCTCTTATACGGATCACGCGACCGTCTCGATCGGTGCTTACAATGTGGTTTGAAATATCGGTCACATTTTTAAGGAATACTTTCAAATTTATAGGACGGTCAAAACTAGGCGACTCTAAAGTTCCGTTAGGCCTTATGGTTCCCTGCGATTGCAAGCTTTGCATTAAAGTGCCCGGACTGATACCGAATTGTGCCAATTTGTTTTGGTCTACATAAACCGCAATTTGCTCGGTAAGGCCACCAGAGTGACTAATCTTTGCCATCCCTTCCACCTGACGCAGTTGATCTTCTATTTCTTCTACGTGTTTTTGCAGGTCTTTATAAGGTCTGTTTTTAGATTCTACAGCGAGAATCATCGCGGCAGTACTTCCAAAATCACTATTCACTATAATTCCCTTAACACCGGGAGGAACACTACGTTGCTGAAAGATTAATAGATCATTCTTAAGCTTGTTCCAAAATTGTTCAGTTTCATGGTGGCCTATACGGTCGGCTACTTCCACATAAATATACATTTCGCCTTCTCGCGAATAGGAATAGGTTTTTTCTTTATCTACTTCATTATAGCTGAAGAGAAACTTTTCAACTTTAGCGGTAAGTTGTTCTTCTACTTCTTGTGAATTGGCACCGGGATAAACCCCAATTACCACTCCTTGTCTAATCGTAAATTCAGGAAATTCGTTACGAGGCATATTGAAAAGCCCTAACAAGCCAATCACCACAAAAATAAAAGCTAATGCCAGTGGAAAAGCTTTATTTTTCATTGCCCATTCTATCATAGAACCTTGTTTTTTCATAAAATAAGCACTTATTGTTTGTTTTTAATGGTAACCGGAGTGTCTTGCGTAAGCTTATGATAGCCTGAAGTGATAAGTTGATCTCCTTTTTGTAAACCTTCGGTGATGGCGATGCCATTGTTGTATAGTTTTCCGGTTTTTACAATGCGTCGTTCTGCCTTATTTTCATTGACTACATAGACAAAATTTTCATTCTTTTCGGTTACCGAAACGGTTTCTACAGGAACAATGAAAATTTTAGAGTCCTCTTCTGAAGTTTTTTCCTTTTCGGGAAGTATAACCGTACAGGCCATACCGGGCTTTATTTTTTTGTTTTGATTAGTAATGGTAATTTTTGCGGTATAGCTCGGAGTATTGCTATCTGATTGTACGGATATTTCTGTAACTTCCCCTTCGTATACAGTATCTAAGACCTCTATTTTCACAATAGCTTTATCTCCGGTTTGATATTGATTAACCTGATCGTCTGGAATAGGAATAATGGCTTTAAGCTTATCAATATCAAAAAAATCGACGATGGGTTGCCCGGGTGATGCCAGATCTCCGGTTTCCATCATTTTTTCACCAATATAACCCGTAAAAGGAGCGGTGATACGAGTAAACTTTACATTTTGGTAGCTGGCTTGCGCGGCTGCTTCGGCCTGTTTATAGTTAGATCGAGCTTCTACCATTTTTACTTCAGCAATACTACCTTTGCTATAGACTTCTGCTACACGATTGTAATTGTCTTCTGCCATTTCAGCCTGCGCTCTTCTTGCTTCATATTGTTTTTGATAGGCTGTGCCATCTATTTTGGCAATTAAGCTTCCTTTTTGTACAAAATCGCCCATACTTACCGGAAATTGTTCAATGGTTCCGGATACCTGAAAACTTAGTTTTACGCTTTTATCGGCAGCGATTCTACCGGTGGCAGAAAAATGGACTCCACTGTTTTCTGAAGAAGTCTTGCCTACCATTACGGTTTTAACCTCGATGGGCTGAATTTCCCTTTCTTTTTCTTCTTTTTTACAACTTTGAAATAATAATGTTGCCAAACAACACAAAAGGATGAAATGAAACTTGCGCATATGTTATAATTTTAAATGGTGAGGATTTTAGTTATTGATCGTATTTTAAACCTTTAATAAGAATATTGACAAGCCAATCTATCCTTACAGACATATTTTCTATGATGCCGTAAAGCAGCATTTCTTTTTCTAAACTATTATAGACAGTGACCATAGTCATTGCTAAAAATTGCCTATTTTCCTGATTAATGGGAGCGATTTCTTTTTTATGGATTGCCCACGTGAGTATTTCCTGAAAAATACTATTCTCTATATGCCTTAATTTTATAAATAGGGAATGAGCAATATTGAAGTCTTGCCTGATATCTTCTAGTAGAAAAGTATATTCTTTGGTTTTGTCTATGAGACTTTTGAGTTTAATCTCATTATAGAACCGTAGGTTTTCTTCAATGTTGTTGGATTTTTTAATTTTTGCTTTAGCCGGTTCTATTATAGAAAGATATTCCATCTCGGCCACCTGCTCAAAAACCTCGTGTTTGTTTTTAAAGTAATAGTAGAGTGTACTCCTTCCTTTATTTGCGGCTTTAGCAATATCGTCCATTGTGACTTTATCAAATCCTAATTTTTTAAATACCGCTACGGAAGAATTGATAATGTGCTCTTTAACTAAATCATCTTTCATTCAGCAAAAAATAATATTACGTCTAATTTTAGACAAATATAGTGTTTTTGTCTAAAAATAAAATAATCAAGAGTTGAATTTTTTCTAAATGCCAAAATCAATCTAATGGATCGCTGCTATTGAAGACTGTTAAGTTTTATCAATATAGATCTAAACCAACCTGTGAAAACATTACAAAAAATGCCTGTTAGGTAACGTTATGTAGAAGATTATATCGAAATAGTCTGGTTTTAAAGATTGAAAATTAATAAGCTCCAGGATTCTGCAATAGAACCTGTGTTGTAGGCATCAAATCCCGTATCATTGACCAGTTGCATGGCTGTTTCTATACTGCTTTAACGATCTCCTAATACTGTTAGAACTATTCTTCCCGGCGTTCCGTTCGGCAGGACACCCATTACAAAACTGGGTGCGATACTAGTGCTAAAAGTTTTCACTACCGGCCGGCCAATTTACCTCTCAACCCAAAGGCTGTGTAGTTAACCTTGTTCTAATTCTTCGATCACACCATCTCGGGATGGAAAATAATTGGAGATACCGATCATAGGTATCGCTATCTCCAACTGACTGAACAAATCCTTTGGTAATCCCGTGACTTTCCTGAAAGAGATGCAGAATAACAGGATCTTCTGTCTAAAACTACCTATTCAATTTTGACTGCTTTGACACCTGTTTGACCTGCGAAATCGATCGTATGCGGTCCTCTGGAATTGGTAATTATTATTTGATGTCCCTTTTTGCTAAATTTCTGAGCTGGTGTTTCCTTATCAATCTGCCAACAATTATTCTTATTTGTTTTTATGATTCATTATTCTAGGATCAATACCGTATTGATCTGGCACTCCCAGATTGGCTCGAAATGTTTCCCCTTCATAATCCTCATGGAACAAACCACGCTGCTGAAGAATAGGCACCACTTCATCTACAAAAGCATCGATCCCATCAGCATTCACATCTGGTGTAATCCAAAATCCATCTACAGCGCCTGCTTCAAACCATTCCTGCATATGATCTGCGGCTTCTACACCCGGTCCAACAATCACCGGATGGTAATCAATAACACCATGGGCAATAATATCGCGAAGACTCCAGCCTTCTTTTGCAATTTTTAACGCATGAGCAGACCTAGGATCATAAGGAGACGGGCGTGCATTTGTTAACTGTGCTTGGTTTAGCGGTTCGTTCAATCGATTGATATCAAGAGGAATACCCAGCATACGTTGCAGGTAAGCGACTCTTTCCGGGAAATTACTCTCCGTTAACTGAATCCTGCGATCTAAAGCGGTACGCCTGTCTTTGGCAATCGTGGTCATGAGACCTGCAAAGAATTTGATCTCATCAGGATCACGACTATACCGCTTAGCTGCATCTCTAAACGCTTTGCGTTGAGCCCGCGCATCATCAATGGTGAAGGTAGCGCCAACCACAACATTGGCAAAACGTCCTGCGAGTTCGTGGGCATTAGGGCTACCACCGCCATGAACGATCACAGGCTGTCCTTGCGCTGATGGTGGAACATACAGCGGTCCGCTAGCGCCTACATATTCGCCTTGCAGATTAATGGCATTGATAGCCCCTTTTTTTGTGAATTCGCTATTTTCTTTGTTGTGGACCCAGGCATCCTTTCCCCAGCTTCCCCAAAGTGCCTGCATCAGCTGAATCATCTCATGGGCTCGGCCATAGCGCTCCTCACTCGATGGAATCCTCTTGCCGTAATAAGCTGCGGTATCATCTGTACTCGAGGTAACTGCATTCCACCCTGCCCGGCCGTGGCTCATTACATCCAAAGCTTTGAAATGCCTTGCCAGATTGAACGGTTCGTTAAATGTTGTAGAACCGGTTGCTACCAACCCAATCCGTTTCGTTTCCCGTGCGATGGCGGCCATGGTCATCATCACATCGATATTAGGGCCGGGAGGTTGGGTCTCAATATCTCTTTCGCTGGCCGGCCCATCAGGGAAAAACAGAAAATGCAGTTTACCGCGTTCGGCTGCCTGCGCCTGTTTTACCATGACATCAAAGTTTGTGAAACTTTCCGGGTCTACGCCGGGCATGCGCCAGGCTCCGGGTTGGGAGCCATAGCCATTGCCCAGGTGCATAGCAACCAGTATTTTTTTTGCATTGTTCTGCATATTGGGAACTACATAATATATAAAACCCTGTTTAGGCCTACAAGAAACTTATTGTCTACAGAGCTCATTTCGCCATCTGCCCGCTCTGCGACAGCCGCAACCGCCAGATCTCTACGCTTTGGCAAACGTTCTTTTTCCGCAGTATCAATCAATTCTTCTATTTCGTGCAGAGAAAGATCTGTACAGTAAACAGGGGAACCCGGTTGTTGCCTCCAGGAATCAGCCAGTGAGCCTGCATCGAAAGCATCAAATCCGGTCTCATCCACTAATTGCATCGTGATTTTACGATCCTGGTCACGATCTGCCGCAATAGGAATGGCAATACGATCTGAACTTCCGGCCGGCTTTCCGCTTTCTTCAAAAGAAATATATCCTATGGCATTCCAAGCCTTGGCAATAGGTCTTCCTAATTGTTCGCTTACCCACAAACTTTCTACTTGACCTTCGTCAATAGCGGGGATATTGTTGTCTCGTGACGGATAATAATTAGAGGTATCTATTATGGTTACGTCTTCTGGTACTTCTGCAAGAAGGGGTTTGATCTCCGGAATTCGGTTGAAAGGGATCGATAAGATGATGACATCTTTACCCTTAACCGCTTGCTCAGCGGTAACAGGTTCTGCTCCTGTAACAAGTGCCGCTTGCTCTATAGTTTCTGGGCCTCTTGAATTGGCTACTTCTACTTTATGCCCTGAGTCGGGCAATGTTAGCGCTAAGGTCTTTCCTATATGACCTACTCCTAAAATTCCTATTTTCATATCATTATTATTTTTAAAAGCTTAGTTACAAATTTACTAAAACACACTTTCTTTAGTATAGTACTTTCCTAAAGGAAAGCGTTAATATATTGTTTAAATCAGGTAGCTGAATTAACGCAAGGTGATTAACCACATCCACATTTTGCATAAAGGAAATACTGGATGAACATCAATAAGCACTGCTGCATTTTCATTCATTCCCCGTTTTCAAGCTTTTTAATTGTTAGTTGTACTAAGTTTTACTTCAATGTTATTTCGGGTAGCGTTTGAGTAGGGGCAAACTTGGTGAGCTCGATCCGTAAGCCGTTGTGCTTCTTCGATTGATACGTCTGCGATATTAACTGCCAGTTCTACCGCCAAGCCAAAGGCTCCGTTTTCTGTTGAACCGATAGATACTTTAGCTGTTACAGAAGTTTCACCTGTTTTTACTTTTTCCTGCCGTATAGTATGGTTTAAAGCACTATCAAAACATGCGGCGTAACCCGCAGCAAATAATTGTTCAGGATTGGTGTAATCATCATTGGCACCCCCCATGGCTTTAGGTGCTCTAACCTGAATATCCAACACACCATTATCTGATTTAACATGACCATTTCTGCCACCTGTTGCCGTTGCTTCGGCTGTATACATTGCTTTCATTGTGATTTAATTTAAAATTCTAATTAATTAAGGATTATTTTCTTTTATTACTTTATGTACTAATTTTTCTAAATGAAGGTTTAGGGATTTCCAGATTTCCTCTGAGCTTATCAGATTCATATTCGGTTCGGTATATACCACGCTCCTGTAAAATAGGTACCACTAATTCAATGAAATCCTTCAATCCATGGGGGTGATCCTGGCGGAGTATCAGCATATCTATTGCGCCCTCTTCATACCATTGCTGCACCTGATTGGCCACTTTTTCGGCAGATCCAAAAAACAGTGGACGAGGAAGACTATTATTTGGCTTTAACCGTAGGAGCTCCAGATATTTTTCTTGCGCTTCTTGTTCTGTTCTGCCAACGATAGGGTTTTGTGAGATGGATATGATAAAGTCCTCAGGCTTTCTTCCTTTTTTAATTAATCTTCGCCTGATATCATTTGCGATTCCCACAGCCTCTTCAAGTGTGTTGCCATGAGTAAATACTCCATCTGTATAGGTTGTGGCGTGATCAAATAAGGTTGCTGACATCCCTGCTGTATACAGCACCGGACGCCCTTGTATAGAACGACTAATATTCAAGGGACCTTCCACCGAAAAATACTTCCCGCTATAATCAACTCTATGCATTTTATAGGGATTTAGATACACGCCCCTTTTCTTATCCCTCACAAATGCATCATCCTCATAGGTATCCCATAATCCTAAGAGGATTTCCAAAAATTCTTTTTGCATGGGACTTTGGTCTTGCTTGCCCAAATGCCCACGGCTGAAATTAACCATGCCGCCCGGATTTGAGGTAATGGCATTTAAGGACGCACGCCCCTTACTTATTTTATCTAACGAAAGGATTTGTCTGGCTACGCTATACGGATCGGCATAAGAAGTAGAAACGGTAGCCGAAAGACCTATTTTTTTTGTGTGCATGCTAAGGGCAGACATGAGCGAAACACCTTCGAACATACTCAGGTAATGCGGAATATTCCCCGGACCTACATGACTTACATCGACCAAAAAGAGCGTGTCGAACTTTGCAGATTCTGCCAGCTGAGCCTGTTGGATATAAAAATCAATATTTTCACTAGAATCGGCCGGGATATCGGGATGCTGCCAACCTACAAAATTCCATCCCGGACCATCAATATTGGCTGCCAATTTTAATTTCTTCTTTTTCATCACGAATTATTTTCAGTATTTATTTCTGTCATAACTTCTGCGAATAATCTAATGGATTTCAACCGGTCTTCTAAGACGTATGCTGTAGAGACCGCGATGAGTTCATCCACTTCGGTTTTGCCTAAGAAATCCTGAACCTGGTTTTTCACGGTCTGTTTACTTCCTACAAAAGAATATTTCAGCATTTGATGTAAGGAAGGATGCTTAAACATTCCTATTAGTTCATCCGTCATTGGTGTTGGTGGTTGCAGGGGATCTCTGCCGCCAGTTAAGACCGACATAAACATCCTGATCAAGCTGGTGAACATGCGCTCGGCTTCTTCGTCGGTATCTGCGACATACACATTGATTCCTGCTATTGTATAAGGTTTCTGCAAAAATTCAGAAGGTTGAAATTCCTGTTTATATATTCTCAAGGCATTGTGTAAATGATTGGATGCAAAATGGCTCGCAAAGGCATAAGGCAAGCCCTCTTTTGCGGCTAAATGAGCACTATCTGTACTAGAACCTAGTATATACAGGGGTACATCTGTTCCTTCAGCAATGGTAGCCCGTACAGGTGATTTTTTATTTTCCGGAGCAAAATACTGCTGAATTTTCTTTATTTCTCCTGGAAATGAATGTGCCGCCTGCATAAAATCAGATCGTATAGCTTTGGCAGTTTGAGGATCTGTACCCGGTGCTCGCCCCAAACCTAAATCAATCCGATTCGGATACAAATGCGCCAGCGTACCAAATTGTTCAGCTATAATTAAGGGAGCGTGGTTGGGAAGCATAATCCCTCCTGAACCCACTCTTATACTGTGGGTGTTTTCTGCAATATAGCCCATAAGCAAGGAGGTAGCGCTACTGGCGATATTATCTGAATTATGATCCTCGGCAAACCAAATACGTTTGTAGTTTGAAACTTCCGCTTCTTGTGCAAGCGCCAGTGAATTGTTGAGCGTCTGTTTTATAGAATCTCCTTGCGAAACAACGGCCAGTTCTAAAATGGAATATGCTATTTTTTCTTTCTTCATATATTCTGAAATGCTATTAATCTATACTTACGTAATTCTTTTAATAAACTCCCGATAGCACCTAATCCATAAATTTCAGTTTTATCCGTGAGCTACAGAGTCCTTTTAAATTGCTGTATACGAGCTATTTTACTTTCGTGGCGGTAAATTATTGATCTCACGAGCAATATCTACCGCGTGATCTACAAATCCATCTGGATAATCTCCTGAAATAAGAATTTTAAAATATTCCTCACCAAGATGTTGCATTTTGCCAAATGCAAGCTCCTGATTTTCTTTCAAGGTTTCTCTATTAGCCATTGCTCTTGCTTTGGCAAGCTCAGAAAGGCTAAGATCGGTACAATAGGCTGGCGAACAGGGTTGCTGACGCCAAGAATCTTCAAGTATACCGGCATCCAATGCATCAAAACCCGCATCATCTACTAAACCTAATACGACCTCTTTTGCTTTCTGATCATCAGAAGCTACAGCCAGGGCAATTCTTCCGCTAGCTCCTTTCGGTTTACCTTCCGCAGTCAAACTGTAGGCATTGATATTGCTGAATGTCTTTACAACCGGTCTTCCAAACTGCTCCTGCACCCAGACACTGGCCACCATTCCATTATCAATCGCTTCGATCTTATTATCCCGATGCGGCCAGTAGTTCGTGGTTTCAACAATTATTACATCATCAGCCACCTTTCCTTGTAGTGATTTAGCAAGGTCTGGGATCGCAAAAAGTGGTATAGAAACAACGAGCACCTCTATATCTTTTGTTACCTCCTCCATTTCCACCGCAGATACACCCGCAGAGCGAGCAATAGTATCTATACTAGCTGCTCCCTTAGCATCTCCTAATTTAACCTGATGTCCGGCAGCATTAAATTTTTTCGCAAGTGTCTTGCCGATTAAACCTGCTCCAATTATTCCTATTTTCATCGTTTTTCGCGTTAGTTCAACCTATAAGAGGTTTTATTTCTTCGTGTTTACATACATCGAACTTTACATCAACCTTTGCCAACCAAAAGTTTATCTATAAAGTAGCTTCCTGTATAATTACATTTGCAAAATTAATAAAAACTACTTTCCTTTGTATAGTCCTTTCCTAAAGGAAAGTAAGAAAATAAATCATATGGCTGTAAAAAAAGGATATTATAATTGTCTGGACACGGTAAGGCCCGTGAGGGATACCTTAGAGGTGATCAATGGTAAATGGAAATTACCTATTATTATTTCAATGGGTATTGGTAACGAAAGATTTACGGATATTCAGGATAGTATTGATGGATTAACACCCAAGGTTCTGGCTAAAGAGCTGAAGGATTTGGAACAACACCAACTCATTAAAAGAATTGTCATTGACGATTATCCAGTAAAAATCTCATACAAATTGACTCCTTATGCAGATACCTTAAATCCGATAATTTTTGCACTGAAAGATTGGGGGATTAACCACAAAAAGAAAATATTTAATAAAGAGTAAAAGATTTTCGAAACCACTACACAATAGACTAAAGCAATGACTTAGATCCAGTGTTAATTGTGACTTCGCACGCTTCGGCAAACTCACAAATAATCCATTTATAGAAAGCTTCAATGGGTCTTTCAAGGATGAGTGTTTAAATACAAATTGGTTCTTCTCTTTGGAAGATGCTCAGGAAAAGTTCGATATTTGGAGGGAAGACTATAACGGGTTCAGACCACACAGTTCATTGGGTGACATGTCACCCAATGAGTACATTGAAGTCAATGAAAATAGCCCAGATTCTCTAGTTATGACCAGTACCTAAATATGGGAGGAGGTCAATAGCCCAGATTCTCTAGTTATGACCAGTACCTAAATATGGGAGGAGGTCAATAGCCCAGATTCTCTAGTTATAACTAGAATCTGAATATGGGAAGAGGTCAGTGGTTTACTAATATTATTTGTAAGTCAGGTGATGAGGATAAGGGGAATTATTCAGTTCAAGCTTTTTCAAATTAACGGATCATAAGATTTTCGGAATCAGCAATAGACCTTAGCTTTTTCTCTGGTCTTGTGCCAATTTAATAAACACTGTGTTCTGCGAGATTGATATCAATATCTCTCAATGCATGGATAGAATAAATATATTATTCGCTTTATTATAAAAGCAGCCTACGATAAAAACAGGGGTTAGAAGATTAATGAGGCTGCCAAAATTATTGATATGATTATTATGAAAGTGAAACATCTCCCTCATCCTAATTTTTTCTTTCGAAAAGGCCTTCACAAAAGACAGGTCTTTTTGAAAGAAAAATTAAATCAAATATTACTATTTAGCGCAGCAATAAAAAGACAATACAAAATGCTTGTGAAAGAAAAAGAAACAGGGCTAAGATGACAAGCCAGTTGGGGATCGTTCGCGTATACTTGATCTTGCTTAGCAGTTCCTTGCGATTTTCCTGCTGCGAGATTAGATCCAGTTTTAATTTTCTAAGATGCGAATCGATCATCTTTTCAATTTGAGTGCTATCTGCTTTTATGGAGGTACTTTTAAGACCTTTTTCAATCCGTTCTAAGCGATTGACCTCTTGTTTGAATGAATGTAATTCTTCAACCAGTAGTTCTGATAGGTGTTCTAGTTTAGTCATATTCCAATACCTTTATCGATTACAATTTTTAATACTTTCTTAGCCACAGCTTTGGCCAGGCTTGGCGCAATAGGTATGCTTCCTCCGGATAACACAACAGCTTTGGCGCGGTTGATGGATTTAAGCAAATTACTGGCCGACATCGAACGATGCACTTCACTTCCCTTAATGTTTTGACCTTTGTATTCAAAACGAAACCCCTGCAGCTGTTTGGATTTATTGATCACCGGGATCACGGTAATGTGTTGCTCTTGCATGCGATTGATGTAAGTCTGAAGATCATTAGTAGAACCTTGAAGAACCTGCTGATGGGCTTTATGGATTTCACTTCGCGTCTGTGCTAAGGCTTTGTTTTTTTCAAGTTGAATGTCCTGTACGGTTTGAATACCCATTTGCTTTGCAGTCCGCTCAGCGGCCCACTGACTTTGCTTTCCGATAAAACTATCAGTATAAGCCTTACCCTTTAGATCGATACGATTCACATAGAGATGCACGTGGGTATGTGCTTTGTCCCGATGTACATACGCCACTGCCTGGCGCTCTTGTAATTTCATATGTTGAATAAAGGTTTTAGTGAGTTTCCCTAAATCTTCAGTGTTCATTTGAGCTCCATCGGTTACCGTTGGACTTAGAACAAAACTCAACGTGTTGCGCTCACAATTTTGATTGAGCGCTTGCACGGCTTTAAATTCTTGAGTGATTTCTTCAGCAGTATCACCTACCACTAGATCGCTATATACCAATTCTGCTTGTTTCTCTGGATCATTACCGTAACGCAACGCGCCAAGGGTACTGGATATAGCACTGCCTTTACCAATCATTTGATTATGGTTTTTAAATGTTTCTTGATTTCTTCGGCTACCTGAATGACTTCCTCACTAAGTTTTGGATTACCTTTTTTATACATATTCCCGATACGTTTAAAATTGTTGTGATACTTCACCAGCATTTTATAGGTATGAATATGTTCTTCATTCATCCGCTCGGTGATCTGTTGCTCCAACAAACTTCTTCTGCAAAAAGCACTCAGGCTTAAGCCTGCAGCTTTTGCTTTTACCTGCAGCAATTTTTTCTCATACACGCTGCACCTGAATTTGATAAGTGCTCGTTTCATCGTTTGTTTTTTTCTTTGCAACCACCGGGAGCAAAGCAAGATTGTGGCCACAGCCACACATCTTGCCCTGCTTCCCAGAAATCAGTTTTAAAAGGTTTTCATCAGCCAGGCATTAAGGTCTTTTTCCGCTTTATAGAAACAGGATTTATCAATACACGTAGCAGTAGTGTTCAGAAAGAATGAGGTTGTTTTTCTTCCGACTTTATCCTGATCGAGATACAATTCAACAGTAGTGCAGGTGTCAAAATAGGGAAGTGCTTTTTCTGCAAAAGCAATGGAGTTTAAAATCAGAAAATCAGCTTCCCCTTTTAAGTTTGGAAAAAGTGTAACTAGAGATAGCAGATCAAATATTCCCTCTATGACAATTAGTTTTTGAGATCCATTAGTGATACACCGCAAGTCCTTTGGTGAGCTTGATGCTTTAAAATATTTGTTTCTAAGTTCCCATCCTCCGGAATTGTTTTTAAGACCAATTGAAAAAACGTACTTCTCCTTTATTGTATAATGCACTTCTTTGCAAACCCCCTGCGCTACAACCGGACTAATTTTTCGACTTTTCAGATAGGCTAATAATGCCGGATGTTGAATCGGTTTTACCTGTCTGATTACAATTCCAGATTCGTTTAATTTCGGTAGTTGTAGTTTCGGAAGCGCATAGTTTCCGGTATTGACTTGAGCTAAAATTGCTAAAGCTTCACGTACAGCTATATTCTGAAGCTCACAAATAAGATCGATGCAATTGCCGCCTTTACCCAGTCCGTGATCGTACCAGCAGTTTAAAGATTTAGAGACTTTAAAGGAGGCTTGGGTTTCTGACCGCAGGGGACTCAGAAACCAAGCTTCCTTTTCCGTATTGCGAGTGGGAAGGTGCCCTAAAAATTCCAGCGCCTTAACGATGGATATTTTTCGGGCTTGTTCACACGATAGTTTTTCTTTTTTCATCTGAAAATAGTTTAAAAATCCCAAAACATCCTACCATCTTACCCATCCCAGTAAACACGGGGCTTGGTGACCTGGGTAGGTTATTTTTTTATCCTACCCATCCTACCACATTGTTGTGGTAAGATGGGTAAGGTTGTGGTAAGATGATTTAAAAAGATCCTACCACAAATGAGCCTAATGTTTATAGGGTCTTAGAAGATTTGTGGTAGAATGGTAAGAGGATTTACTCTTTTTTCTTTCATTAGCCTAATTCATAGGGTGATTCTATAAACTTTCGTTTTGCTAAATAGCCATAAATTCTACGTTTGGGATGTTTGATCTTTTGAAAACCAAAGCCTGAAAGTGCTCGCCCCAGATTGATCTGGCTGATGCGTATATTCAGACAGTTCAGGCTTACCATAATATCTGTGGCTGTTACAAAATCCTTTTGATCTGTAGACTTTTCGTAGTATCTCGCAATGAGTTCTTGCTCGGTAGTCATCTTAGTATACTTTTGATTTCGCTCCTCATTTTCATTGACATCCTGCACGGTTAGTTCGGGATTGAAGTCTGGATCATTATATGCTAAATAATAGGCCTGACTCCAAACATCAGCAATAGCTACTTCTTTTTTATAGCTGAAGTCAATAGGTCCCATTAATTCAAAACACAGCCAGCGTACTGAACCGGTTTCATCATTTAAAAAGGAAGACATATTGGTAGACCCCATAAAGGAGCATATGCGAGGAAGTATTGTATTCTTCCGATCATAGGGCAAACGCTCATTGATAAAGGTTTTTGAGAAAAATGCTTTAAGCGCATTCACATCATTTTTTGAAAGGACCGCTAGTTCATCCAGATTGTAGAGGAAATTTCTACAGAGCTGAATACGCGCATCTTTATCACTATTGATATCTTCAGCCATATATTCTGCCAATTCCGGCGGGCAGAGATAGCGGCACCAGGTTGATTTACCAGAGCTTTGACCACTATGACTGATAATTAGCGCTTGCTTATTGAAGTAAGCAGGCTCCAAAGCACATTTAATCGCTCTTACCAGCCATTTTTTAAAGTGATACACAAACACCTCGTGCTCATAAAGAGGAACAAATGAAGCGAGCTTCTCTATGTGATCCTGACCGTCCCAGCTCGCAAGTGATTCAAAATATTCGCGTATTGGATTATACTTATCAATAAGCTCTGATTTAATCAAGATCTCAAGCTTTGAGGTACTGATGTCAATCCCGGCTTTAGTCAGTTCAATAATAAGCGAATTCAGATTCAGATAGCTCCATTGCTTTTTCTTTTTCAGTGATATCTGAAAATCGTGAGAAATCTCATTGTAAAGTATATCGTATTTCTCAAACAGGTATTCAATTGCATAATCGTAAACCGTCTTTTTCTTAGGATCTGAAACTTGATAGAGTTTATCATTTTTCATAGCTCTTGTTTTATAGTTCTATGAAATTTTTGATCCTTTGGAATGACTCCAAGTTGATTCCTTCGAATTGCCCTTTGAAAACGTTTTGTTTTGCAATAACCACCGCTCGAGTTCTTCCCGCTCAAAATAGATGAGCTTACCATTTGGTTTGCTATGCGGGATGGTCCCTGTAGAAGTTAATTTATAAAGATAGCTTCTTGAAATTCCTGCATAGTCGCATGCTTCCTCAAGGGTTAGTACTTTCTTTTTTGCAAGTAAAAGCGATTCGATTCGCTCGAGTCTTTCGTCTAATTGAATAATGTTCATCGTATTCTTTTTTAAGGTGAATAGTGAACAAAGCGCTTTGTTTGATTAAGTAGAATTCTTGAATTAAAAGTAGGAAAGTGAAAACGTAATTGCTCCTTTTGAAGTAAAGAGTTATTTACAATACCCTTGTCTTTAGATTCTTATATTTTTTGTTTTCATCTGATAAGGTTTGATTTCATTTAGTATTAAATGAAATCTAGAGTAACTTTACTGGATACGTTTTCAGAGAGTTATGAACATTTATTTACGACTTCTATCTTACAGAGCAACACAAAAAAGTTTAGAAATCGTAATGCTTTATTGTGTGTTAGACTCCTTCTTTGATTTTTGTGCGGCTAGTTTTTCTTTTAAAATATTCATATCATCGCTAATTTTTCGATCAACAATTTTTGCATAGTGCTGCGTTGTACGCAATGATTGATGACCTAACATTCTACTTACAGTCTCGATGGGCACTCCATTAGTTAGTGTTACTGTGGTAGCAAAGGTATGCCTTGCCAGATGCGTAGTAAGTGGTTTGGAAATATCACACATAATGGCAATTTCCTTCAGAAAGGCATTGGATTTTTGATTACTTAGTACGGGGATCACGCGTTCACTTTCCTCAACCTGAGGATGATTTTCATAACGAGCTAGAATCTGTTCTGCTACAGGGAGGAGTGGGATGCTACTTCTGGAGCCTGTTTTGGTACGGTGAATACGTATCCATTTACTACCATCTATTCCAATTGTGATGTCAGATTTAGATAATTTCTCAACATCAGAATAAGCCAAACCGGTATAACAGGAAAAAACAAACATATCCCTAACCAAGATCAGACGTTCAAAATGTAGCTCTTTTTCCCACAATGCATCAATTTCTTCCTGTGTAAGAAACTCTCGTTCTACAGGTTCAAATTTTACTTTGTAGTTTATAAAAGGATCATGACTTATCCATTTATTAGCTAAAGCAATACGGACAATCTTTTTAAAATTGTTGACATATTTTAAAGCGGAATTATGATTACAATTTCTCTTGGTTTTAAGAAAATGTTCGAATTTAATTATAAAGTTATGGTCAATGTCTCTAAGCCTATAATCCTCTTCATCGTATTCTTCGTTAATGAATTGTTGAACGTGATTATGGCAAGTCCAATAGCGCTGTGCAGAAGAAGCAGAAATGTCTTTTCCAATTAATTGATCTATTTTCTCATTATGTTCTTTAAATACTTCCAGTGCCAATTTATTTTGTTGATTTTCTCCTTTTAATTCTTTAAGTAATGAATTGACGGTAATATGTTTATCGTGTTCAATAAAAGTTTGGTGTATTTGATTGAGCTTATGCCTCAAATTACTAATGTGTGTATTTATTTCTACAGCTTCACGGCTATTGCCCATTGCTTTTTCTTGACGTGAATTCCATTTTCTAGGATCAACTCTTCTAGAAATACTATGCTCTTTTCGTTTTCCGTCAACAGTCAATCGAAGATAAATTGGAGCTAGACCTCTTTTATTAACCTTCCTTTTAATAAGATGAAATAGTGCGTAATAATTATTTTTCATGACTTCAATTTTATGTAACTCCCGAACCTTCGTGGCAGGTAGGATATGAACCTTGAAGTCAAATTAGTAAATGATTTTTTAGGGTCAAAAAACTTTAACTTTTGTAAAAAACTAAAAAAGAGGGTGTTATGAGCTTGGCGAGACCCCCTAAGCTCAATATTGGCGGGACCTGCCTAAAGGGTCCCGATTTTTTTGCATTTAATCGATAATATATGATATTAAATAAAATTAAAAACCCTGTAAATCAATAATTTACAGGGTTTTTGAATGAGTTTGAAACTCAAAAAGTGGAGTCGGGCGGGTTCGAACCGCCGTCCAAACAGGCAACTCAATAGCTTTCTACACGTTTATTTGCCAATTGTTTTTCGTGCAACAGCCGGTCGGCAACTACCAACTGCTACCTTATTCTCGATTAAAGTTCACCTACTCATCAAGACCCTGAGCAGGCTATGTTTACTTTTTCGGTGCCTCTTAGCGAAACGCCGTAAACCAAGGCTTTTCAGAGGCATCATGGTCTCACACCTTGTGTGAGATTAAGATAACCGTACTATAATTCGGGTTATGCAGCCATGGCGTAGTTATTCTCGCCGTTTAAAAAGTGTGAAACCTGAGATTTACGAGCTATGTCCCAGCGCTCGACGTGCTTACCATTCAATTAGACCCGCTGTCAAAACCAAATCGACCCCATTGATGATAATCCTCAAAATTTGAGGGCAGCAAAGGTATTATTTTTTATTGATTTGCGCATCATCGTTTAGTGCCTTTACATTAATATTAGGCTTTCCATAGACATTGATAACCGCTTTATCTTGTGCATAGACCGATAAACTTTCATCAGCACTCACTGCGGCAGCAGAACGATCACTTAACGTGACTGCAGCATTTTCTACATCAAAATCATCTCCTTTATAATCGGCTTTGCCGGTAAGGGCTAGATTTAATTCGTTTGTTTTACCACGCGGATTAAATTCAGACGAACCACTCATCGTGAATTCGGCGATTTGCGTGTTTATTTTTCCTTTAACATCGGTGCGGTCGCTCATTTTCAAAGCAAGCTTTTCACTTTTAATATTCAATTGTCCGCTGGCGTTTTCGCGTAAATTGATACGCGCATTCGTAGCGGTAAGATTGGCGTCAATTCGTGATGAAGCGCCGGCGGTTACCGAAAAATCAGGCACTTCAAGTTGTCCCGGCGTTTCAAGTTTGCTGTCGTTCTTAAGAATTATGTGTTGCGGATTTTGAAGCTTGAGGTATACAGACAGTTCCTTGGCGCTGGTGACTTCCATATTGGTGCTGATGGTAAGTACACTATCAACTACTTTAAAATCAACCACGCTCACCAGATTACGGTCGGTCGTAAGAATATAATCATTGCTTCGGGCTTGCACCAGTTCGACTTCGATAGCATCGTCTACACTTATGGTGTTGATCCCGGTTTGTAAGCTTCCGTTTACGGAAATCACATCGCGATCCCCTTTAATTTTTTCTTTCTGCGTTCCACAAGAACTTGCGATAAAGGCAATTAGAATGCCCATACCCAACATTTTTTTCATAGTATTTTCTTTTCTTTTAATATAGCGAAAATGCCAGGCAAGATTAGCCAATGGCTTATTAAAGCTTTGCTAAGAACCTATTAAAGTTCCATTAAAATAGGTTTAAGATTCTCTATGTAAAATTGTATTTTACACCAAATATTACTTTTATGGCTCCTCTAAAATTTGCTCTGTTACGTGAACGTAAAACTCCGCCAGACCGTCGTGCGGTGCTTTCACCCATTACGATGTCTAAGGCTCAGGAACTCTTTCCTGAAGCTTCTTTTGTGGTAGAAGCTTCGCCTATTAGAGTGTTTCCTGATGTGGCTTATGAGAAAGCCGAATTTGAGGTTAAAGAGGATGTTTCTGAGGCAGATGTGATGCTGGGCGTAAAAGAAGTGCCTATTGAGGCCTTGATCCCCAATAAGAAGTATTTTTTCTTCAGCCATACCATAAAAAAACAACCTTACAACCGCGACTTACTCAAAGCGGTTTTAGAGAAAAATATTGAACTCTACGATCACGAAGTCATTACCCGAAAGAGCGGATTGCGCCTTATAGGTTTTGGTCGATATGCGGGGCTTGTAGGCGCTTACAATGCGTTTAGAGCGTATGGTAAAAGGCATAAACGTTTTGACTTGCCACCCGCAAATACGCTTACCGATGTTAGCGCTTTGATCGCACAGCTGAAAAAGATTGAACTTCCTGCTATTAAAATTTGCCTTAGCGGAAGTGGAAAAGTGGCCGGTGGCGCTCAGGAAATTCTGGATGCTATGGGCATCAAAAAAGTGACCATTGAAGAATATCTCACTAAGGAATTTAAAAAACCGGTGTACTGCAAAATCGGGGTGATGGATTACGCAAAGCGGAAAGATGGCGTAAAAGGCAGCCTCGCGCAATTCATTAAAGATCCTACGGGTTATGAAACCAATTTTTTGCGTTTTGCTAAAGTGAGTCAGTTATTTATCGCCGGGCATTTTTATGGCGATGGTGCGCCGTACTTATTCACCCGTGAAGAAGCCAAAGCCAAAGATTTTAATATTGAAGTTATCGCTGATATTTCTTGCGACATTGATGGTCCTGTGGCTTCTACCTTACGCGCCTCGACGATCGCCGATCCTTTTTATGGCTACGATCCGCAGACTGAAAAGGAAGTCGCTTTTGATGCTCCGGGAGCGATTACCGTGATGGCGGTTGATAACCTGCCTTGTGAGTTGCCTAAAGATGCTAGCGAAGGTTTTGGCGAACTCTTTGTAGAACGGGTGTTGCCCGCTTTTTTCAATGACGATAAAGATGGAATCCTCTACCGTGCGCGTATGACTAAAGATGGTAAACTCACCAAACGCTTCAGTTATTTGCAAGATTATGTAGACGGTAAAGAATAGCGTTTGTGTAGCACAAGTTCTGTGATCCCGGCAACTACGATTCCGAGTACGTACATCAATAAATCCAACCACGAGAAATGACTTCCTAAAACTAAGGTTGCAAGTTGTTTATATTCCTGCGGAAAGAATTTAGTCAGGTTTACCAACTGCAGGAGTTCTATCGCAAAAGCGATGGCAAGCGTGAGTATTAATCCCGTTTTTACTGAAGGTTTCAGGGTGCTCATCAACAAGCAATACAACAAGATCACAACCAGCAGGTCGCCGAGATACGCCCGGATAAAGCCGGTTTTTAAGTAGGTCGCAATGGCGATTTCCACACCTAAAAGGAATAGAAAAATCAAGAAATAGATTGCGCGTTTGGGCATAGTTTAAAAGGTGTACGATTTGGTTAGTAATCTATGCTTCCAGATTCTAAATAAGAAAAAACTGAAGTTTAAGAAAATTCCAAATCCTAAAGTGAACATCCAGACGCTTTTATGTTCAATAGGATTGATAAGATACAGACCAATGGTGCTGAAAAGATCGAGCGGATTGGTGATCAAATCCCACGAGTTGAAACGAACTACCCGCCCCAGATAAATTCCAAAACCGCATAAGATCAAAACGCCCACAGTTAAGGCATTCAACCAGGTTTCAGCTATTTCATTTTTAAACAGTTTACGCACTTCTATCAACGATTGAAAACCAAAATAAAGACTTAAGAGCGCAAAAACACCAATGGTGATTCCGTCATAAATAAACCAATTTGACGGACTGTAAGACAAATGAATTACGTCGGTAATCACATACGGTGCGTTAGGAAGAAAGAGCAGCCAAAGTACGAGTAAAGCAAACTTTGAAATTGAGTTTAAGTGCGTGTTTCTATGCTGTACATACCAAGCGACCCCTAGAGGAACAAAAGCAAGAAACAGGTTCCATACCAGAAAGAGACCAAAAAAGTCGTGTGTTGTTTTAATGCGAAAAACCAGCAGGAAAAAGCAGAGCAGTAATGCGCCAAAAAGGTATTTGAGCGTGTTGTATTTGTTAAGGATAAAGTCTTTCATTTTAATGTTTTTTTGGCACCGCCAAAGGGTTTATTACGCTGAGGCTTGCCGCAAATTTGAAAATTCGTTTCAAGCAATGCCTTATGAGCTTTTCCTAAGGTAGTTTATTAGTTGAAACAGGAGCGTTTCCGTTAGTTTTAGTTTTATCAAATTCGGCAATACAGGTTTCGAGCGGTTTACCTTGATTGTGAATGCAATTGCAAAAGTCAAAGCTCGCTGCATTTTCTTCGAGCGCTTCAGGAAGCCGCGTCACACAATCGTTATAAGAATTGCGCGGCATAATCTCATAGATTCGGTTGGTGCTTACAAGCGTCAAAAAGGCGATCAACAACACCGTCCCTGCAAAAAGGAACGGGAATTTTTTACTGATCGCAGGATTTTTAAAGGCGGCAATTCCGGGAGTGAAGCGCAGCGGTTGATCGGGTGCAAGCATGCTGGTTTCTGAAATTTCACTAGCTTGAAGCGGCGCATTATAGTTCAGTGCTTTAGACTGAATGGGCAAAATAAATTTCAATCGCTCATAATTATAAAGCAGAATGTACACGTTTGCCAATACCATTAAAGTAGAAGTGAACAACGAACCTTCAAAGCGTACCGCCCATGACAACACCCAAATATTGAGAATAATGGGGAAGTAGAGCAATCCGCCTAAAATTACCGTGCGCGGAATGAGCAAGAGTATTCCCGCTGCTATCTGAATAATTCCAATAAACGGATAGTAAAAACTCGTATGATGCAAGGCCTCAAGGTAGGCACCCATAGGATGTTTTACTGAGAGGCCGCTTGCAAAACGCTCGCCAATGATCTTTACATACCCGGCAACGATAAATCCCAAAGCCAGTGTGCATCTGCAAAACAAATAGAACAAGGCGTGCCAGAAGTTGCGACGTACGTGAATGTAAAAACGGTTGAAGTAGTTTTTCATAAACAGATCAGGTTAGCGAGCGCAGCAACTTTGATTCTCAGCAGCTGCGCTTAGGGTTGCTCTAAATTAGGAATTCCAGTCAATTTTACGCGATACATACATTACAAGCGCCAGAATAATAAACAGGCCAACACTGCCCACCAGTAGCGCGTAGCTCTCCAGCTGAATAATGACATAAATAAAGCTGTATAACAGGCTCAATGATGAAGCGATAAAGATGGGGAATTTGATGTTTTTAAGGATGCTTCGTGCGTATAGCGCGATCAACAGAATCACCGCAATACTGGCAGTTAGATAGGCATTAAAGTAATTGCTGTGTTCAGAAATAGAAATAAGCAAGGTGTAAAACATAATCAACGCCAGACCGATCATTAGATATTGAAACGGATGAATGCCTATTTTACTCAGGCTTTGAATGAGAAAGAAGATCAAAAAGGTAAGACCAATAA
The DNA here is from genome assembly GCF_037029365.1 of Leeuwenhoekiella sp. CH_XMU1409-2. NCBI lineage: Bacteria > Pseudomonadati > Bacteroidota > Flavobacteriia > Flavobacteriales > Flavobacteriaceae > Leeuwenhoekiella > Leeuwenhoekiella sp. CH_XMU1409-2. The sequence continues at coordinate 44,376 of NZ_JAYMEI010000011.1, forward strand.
CAAGAAAACCATATTTGGCGGTACGTTCACTTTTTTGATATTCATCTACCGGAATCATAAAATTCACCCCAAAAGCATATTCATTTAAGTGCGGTAAGTGTTCAAAAAAACTGCTGCGGAAAAGGGCGATTGATGTCCAGCACTTTCCACTTAGCATCAAAACCTTTGCCGTCAAGCTTGTCTTGATTGTAGGGCAAATAGTTACCGGTAAAGTTATTGGTTTCCCAATCTGATGTGATTTGTGCTTCTGTGGTTTTACCTACAGGAATAAAACGCAGTTGCTGACTTCCGTTGATGTGAAGTTTCATACTAAAATTCACTTTGGATTCCTGAGGGAGGCTTTCTGTTTTGAGGAAATCACTTTCCATCGTGTAGAGCGCAACAGGCTCCAGGGCTTTTGCCGGCCGCGGCTCGTATTTAGAAGTAAACAGATACGTATAGGTATTGAGCTTGATGTTGACTTGCTCGTTAACTCCTTTCAGGTTTGAAGTTTGAAAAACCACACGTGCTTTTCCCCATAAAATGGAAACCGGTTTTGAGGGCGCTTCGCTAAAATCGGGTATAGCAAACTGACCTTCAAAATGCGTTTCAGAATTATAAACGGTGGTTTTATAGATGCTTCGGTTTTTGATTTCGGGATTCACCTGAGTGGTTAACTCTAAATTTTCCGGAAAGAAATAGGCGATGTGTTCTTGCTCCTCAATCTGAGTTTCAAATGTTTTGGTCTCCCTGTTTTGCACGGTCTTTTTGACTTCGGTAGTATAAGGGATCTTCAAGACCGGACCATAAATGAGCACTTCTTCGCCCCATTTTTCATTGATCTCTGCCACCACCTCTTGTTGTCGCTGTGCCCGTTCATCAATAAGATTTTGTACAAAGAAGAGCGGGATCAAAAGTATAAGCGTGAGAAATCCCACCATAAACATACGTGCGGTGATCGAATTCTTGAGCCAGTGAATGAATTTATTGGGGGTTTGAGAATCTGTAGTAGACATAATAAACGATTTTAATTGATGAATTGAGATTTAAGTTGTTTGAATGGCTTGTGTAATAACCCTTTGAAGTCGAGATCGTATACAGGAGGAGCTAAGTGGCCTTGTACTTTAGCCGCTTTAAAAGTGGCATATTGATCGGGATACAGAAGATAACCGGCTCCCATAGCCAATGACAAAAAGGGGCTGCGTTTTCCATTGCCGTATAAGAAAAACTGCAAAGCGATCTCCTGTGCAGTATCGGTTTTGTAGCCGGTTAATACATGAAAAATATCGTGGTCTTCACATTTGGGTTGAGGTTCAAAGTTGTGTTGTAAGAGAAAGCATCCCAAATGAAAACCCAATGAATCTTCAGGGAAATCCAGAAGTTGCCTGGTGCTGAGGTTCCAAGGTGTACCTTGTTTCACTTTTACATACAACCGACTGGTTAAATCAAAAGAGGCGCCTACAAAAAGCTCTCGAACTATTAATAAAGTACTTTGAATTTCAAAGTAACTGGATAAAAAAATAGATTTAGTCATTAGGATTGATGAGTTTTTCTAAAGCCTCAATGTGCTTGCTAAAAGCTTCGCGTCCTTCAGCGGTTGCGATATAGCGGGTATTGGGCTTTCGGTTAATGAATGATTTTTCAACTTTGATGTATTCTTCTTTTTCTAAAGCTTTAGTATGACTCGCGATGTTCCCGTCTGTTGCGCCCAGCAGTTCTTTCAGCATATTAAAATCGGCGTACTCATTCACCATGAGAATACTCATAATGCCTAAGCGCACCCGATGATCAAAGGCTTTATTGATATGTTGAATGATATTCTTCAAAGTAAACGGTTTTGATATTTGCTCAACTGAAGCTTAACGGTCGTATTTATTGTATAAGATCACCCCGTAAATGATATGAAATATTCCGAATCCCAATGCCCAAAAATACAAACCGTAGCCCACAAATTGAGAGGCGATCAATCCTATAAACACATTGGCGATGCCTAAATATTTGATGTCGCCAATAGTGAATTTACTGGCGTTGAGCAGTGCAAGACCATAAAAGATCAAGGTAGCCGGAGCGACGAGCCCAACGATACCGTATTGCAAAAGAACAAGACAGAATAAGCCGCCGGCAAATAAAGGAATACCGAAATGTGCCAAGAGCCGTTTAGAAACAGGATTCCATATTTTTTCATTCAGTTTTTTGGCTTTGCGATAGGTGAGTAGAGCACCGGTGACTATGGCTAAAAACAATGTGAGCGTAGCTACAAAAAACAAATCACCAACGAGATCGTAGGCTGCCATAAAATTACCTACCGCATTTAAAACCACCGAGTCACCTGAATAATCGGGTAAGGCTGCAATCCTGAAATGCGCATATGCCGCTGCCGCTAACGCGTAGATACCGGCGAGTATGCCTGAAAGCCCACTTAAAGACATAAAACGCGATGATTTACTCATCATATTCTTAATGTCTGAAATGTCCTGTAGATAATTGTTATTGGTCATAATAAAGTACTTTGAATCGCAAAGTAAGTGTATTTTATGTTGCTATACAAATAAAAAATCCTCATCGGTGGGATGAGGATTTTCAATACATTTAAAGCGCTAGTTACTTTACAACCAGTAACGGACTGCCTAAGCTTTCTTCAAACAATTCTTCGGTGAGGCTTCCTATCAGGAGCGATGAAATATTGCTTCCACCTTTATCTGATAAAATGACCAGATCTGGTTTTTGTTTTTCGATCTCCACTAAAAACCTTTGGCTTACGCTTCGGTCTTTGGCATAGATGAGTTGGTTGTTTTCAGGAACAGCCCCGCCAAGTTTTCTAAAGAATTTAGCCGATTTCTGAAGCAAATGCTTTTCGATCTTTTGCGCAGCATCTTCTCTAGGAATATACGGCGAAAACTGCATAGGCACATGAAATATGTGCACAGCGTTTACCTCAAGATCCCATTTGCTTTTAAGCGCTTGGGCAAACACAAAAGACTTTCTGGAATGTCCCGAAAAGTCTGTACCCACCCAAACCTTATCGAGTTGTACTCTAGCTGTTTTAGGAACAGACAGAATACTGCACTTGAGCAGTCTCAATAATTTTGCAGTAACGACACCTGTGCCTTCTGTAGCGGGTTTATTCCCTACAATGGTAAGATCTATCTGGTATTTATTTGCGATATAGTGAATGAGTGATTCGGTATTGCTGTCTTCAGAAATAAGAACTTCCCAGTTTGCGGTTGCGGTAAATCTCTTTTCAATTTTTTCATTGAGCTCGTCGCCAATGAGTTGGTCGAGATTTACCTTTTGCAGTTCTTCTTCAAAAAGTTCTGAGATCTCGTATTTCTTGATATTATGAACAAAATACACATTTTCTGCAGCTACTTTTTCGGCTAGAAAGGAGCTGTATTCGATGAGGTGATTATCTATCGACGACAGGTCTAAGGCTACAAGAATATTCTTAACGCGTTCCATACTTAGGCTTTTTTGTTTCTACGTTCCACAATTTCTTTAACGACTTCTTCATAGTCGTCCATTTGTTTTTCAGATTTTTTCTTTTCGAGCTTTTGTAAATCTTCCCGAAGTCCTTTATACAGCGAGTAGCACATAATGAGCAGGATGATGGCAAAAGGCAAACCGGTAACAATCGTCGCGGTTTGCAAGGCTTCGAGTCCGCCACCTATTAAAAGTACAGCGGCTACGGTACCTTCGGTCACGGCCCAGAAAATACGTTGGCCAACCGGGGCTTCAATTTTTCCACCGGAAGTTAAACTATCTACAACCAAAGAACCTGAATCTGAAGAGGTGATGAAAAAGCCTGCGATGAGGATCACTGCCACGATATTGATCACCATAGATAACGGATAATCTTCAAAAAACACGAAGAGTGCCGTCGCGATATCGTCCTGTACAGCGGCTACAATAGTTCCGTCTCCTCCTAAAGCTTGCTCAATAGCTACACTACCAAAAGCCGACATCCAGAAAAACGTAACAAGCGAAGGTACCAGTAACACCCCAAGAATAAATTCTCTAATGGTTCTTCCTTTAGAAATACGGGCGATAAACATCCCAACAAAAGGCGACCAACCAATCCACCAGCCCCAGTAAAATACCGTCCAGTCATTTTGCCAAGAGGTACCATTAAAGGTCTCACTCCAGGTCGAAATTTTTAAGAAGTTGTAAAAGTAGCTACCGGTGTTTTCAACAAAAGATCTGAAGATAAATAGGGTAGGGCCTAAAATCAAAGCAAGTAGTAAAAGAACCACGGCTACGCGCATATTCCATTCACTCAGAATACGCACACCTTTGTCTACACCAAGCACTACCGAAGTTGTCGCCACAAGCGTGATTCCTGCAATTAAAAGTACCTGCGTGAGCGTTCCGTCAGGAAGACCAAAAACATGGTTAAGACCACTGGCAATCTGCTGAACCCCAAATGCTAAGGAAGTAGCCAGCCCAAAAAGAGTAGCCAGCACTGCAAAAATATCTATGGCATCACCAATTTTACCGTGTATTTTATCTCCCAGAAACGGATAGAAAATAGAACGAATGGTCAGCGGCAATCCACGAGAATAGGTGAAGTAGGAAAGTGCTAAGCCTACCAAGGCATAAACGCCCCAGGCGTGAAAGCCCCAATGTAAAAAGGTAAAATTCATCGCTTCTTGAGCGGCAGCTACCGTGTTAGCTTCAGCAGTAGGCGGACTCAATAAATGTTTTACCGGTTCGGCAACGCCAAAGAATAATAATCCAATTCCCATCCCGGCGCTAAAGAGCATCGCAAACCAGGACATGGTTTTAAATTCGGGTTTTGCTTTTTGTCCGCCAATTCTAAGTTTTCCGTACTTTCCGAGTGCGAGATAGACCAGAAAGATCAAAAAGAGATTGATGGTAAGAATAAAGAACCAGTCGGCATTCTCTGCAACAGCGTGTTGAATGTCGCCAAATATCTTTTCAGCTTGTTTCTCATAAATAAGCGTGAGCGCAATACTTATGATGATAAAAATAGCTGAGGTGAAAAAAACCGGGCCGTTTACATCTAATCCAAAAATAGATTTCTTTTCGTCACTTCGCGTAATTTTTTTAGCCATAAAATTATAATCTGTTAAAAGTAGTATCCAATGTTTATATTAAATCGGGCTTCCCATTTTGCATCAGGGTTTCCGATAGAAAAGTCGTCTACAAAATTTCCGCCTAACCAAGAATGGTTATAGCCGGCAGCATAATCGATATACGTGTAGACTTGTCCTGCGGTGACCAATATACCGGTTACGTTTTGAAAAGAATCGGTAAACTCCTTTTCTTTTTTCTGCATATACCCAAAGTCATTATAAATCTCGATTTGGGAGACCGGTCCCCAGTTCACTTTGACCTTTTTTGAAAGCGAAGCGGTATACATATTAAAATCGGCTGCAACTTCATAGGGTGTACCGTAGGCACCCATTTGTATGATGTCATTTGATTGTCCCGGTTCATTATTGGGATTATGCGCCACGGTGATCGCTTCAGTCTTTAAATTCCACGTATTCCAATCGACTTCATAGTGTAGCGCAAGTGCATAATGATCACCGTTGGAGTCTGTGTCAATATTGTACAAACTACCGTACTGCCCAGAAAATCCTATACGGTGTTTAACAGTTGCACCCAGTTTGCGCACCAGTTTTATATTAAATTGATTGGTTTCTTTATTTCTCCCCACCACATCGTAAGAATATCGGCTGGAATCATTTTCAACATCTCCGCCAAAATTGAGTTCTTCGGCATTTTTTAGAAACGCAATCGCATATTCCCAATCTGTTCCGGTGTGCAAATACTTTAAGCCCATATCGTGGTCATCTTCTAAACCGGCGTAATACGTAATGTTGAAAAACCAGTTGTGCGAATTGTATTGCTTGATCCCAAACGGGACATAGACCAGACCGGCGTGCAGTTCATCTTTTTCAGAAAATTGATAGCCAACCCAACCTTGCTTTAAAAATCCGCCACCAAATGCTTCTGAGTACAGTCGATATTCGGCGTTGAGAAAAACCTTTTTATAAGAAGCTTTGGCATTGATGCGAAACATATCGTAGCCCAATTCGCCACCTTTGGTTTTCTGTTCTTCTTTCCAAGAGGAGTAGACATAATTGAATCTTAGGGCGCCGCCGAGTTCTAGTTTTGGTTTATCTTTAGTTTGACCAAAACTTAAAATAGGGAGCATCAAAGCCGTTAACAGTGTAAAACAAACGTAGTTTTTGATCATTCACAAAATGGGTTAGGGTTATCGAAGAATTGGAAAAATAGGGGGAATTTTCTAAAAAACACCTTTAAAACAGAAGTATTAATAGTTTTTTAATGTTTTTGAAAGATTTTTTTAAGTTTTTCACAAGTTTTAAATATTGCTGAAATGAAACCTGCAGAAGCCTACATTCTATCTAAGCCAGAACCGTTTAAGAGCGTGCTGCTCGAGTTGCAAGTGCTTATAGCGCACACTGCTCCTGAAGCAGAACTGCTTTATAAATGGAACTTACCTTTCTATTACTTAAACGGAAAGATGTTTTGTTTTCTGAATTTTAGAAAGCGTTTTGTGGATTTGAGTTTTGTTTACGGCACAGACCTGAATGATCCCGAAGGGCATTTGGTTGCAGGTGAGGGGAGAAAGCGGTTGAGGTCTCTGCGTTACAAAGGGGTAGAAGATATCGATGCTGAGGTTATTATTTATTTTCTTGAACAACTCCGCAAAATCTGTAGAGGTTAGTTTTACAACATAAAAAAAATCCGTGTCTGATATTCAAACACGGATTTTTTCAATATTTAAGTTTAAATCAAATTTACTGCCCGGCAGCCAATGCGATCATCATATCAAGTTCTTCAACGAGACCGTCTGTATTACCATCAAAACCAACAGCTTTAAATTTGATTTTTCCGTCTGGGCCTACTACAAATTTGGTTGGAATTCCGTCAACTTCGTAAGCAGAAACCACATCATATTCCCGGCTTCCTTCTTCTTTGGGCGTATCCATAAGTACATTAAAGGTATATTCATTAGAAGTGATAAAATCAGTCACTCCTTTTTCACGGGCTTCACCGCTGGTGCTTTCCCAAGTATCGATGAATAAGAATTCAACCTGATCGTTATCAGCATATTTGGTCACTGCTTTTTGCATTCCCGGGAACGAGATTTTACACGGTCCGCACCAGGTTGCCCAGAAGTCAAGAACCACGGTTTTTCCTTTTAAATCAGCCAATGCGATTTCTTCGCCTTTAAGATTCTTGAGACTGAAGCTTGGCGCTTCTTCATCAAGCATTTCTTTTTTCAATTCGGCTAAAGCCTTATCGTGTGCTATTTTTTCGAGTCCGCTCAAATAGCTTTCAAAGTCTTCCTCTTGATCAGTTGCAGCATATGCGGTTTTTAAGTAGTCTTTAGTCGCTGCAGTGCCTTTTCCGTCTTTGATGTATTCGGTTGCTTTTTCAACTACTTTATCATATTGCTCATCAGCAGTCAAAAATTGTAGGTAACGTTCGGTCACGTCTGCGGTTGCGCGGTCTGCAACGGCTACTTCCTGAGCAGCGATCGCCTCTTTAATCTTTCCTTGTTGAAATAAAATAAAGCCGTAGGTGTCAGAATACATGGCTTTGGTAGAAGCTAAGCTCTGTTCAAACTGCTTTGTCGTGTAGTAGTTAGGTTTATCTGATTTTTGTTCGTCTACAAGTTCTAGAGAGGTTTTCGATAATTCTTCGGCCAATTCAAGGTTTTCTCCTTTTTCGGCCATATTCCAAGCCACGTTATTATATAGGCTTGCTTTGTTAGATGCTGCACTCATTTTTTCTGCAGCTTCTTTAAACTTTTCAATATTTCCTTCAGCTAACTCTGCTTGGGCCAAAGCAGAATACATATAATTTCCGTAGTTAGAAGCTACACCACCAGCCGCTTCAAATTCTGCAGCAATAGCCTCTTTATCTTCGAGCGATTTGGCCTCATAGATTTTTTGATAATAAGCGCGCTGAGCCTGATCTCCTTTAGGATATTTTGCTACGATAATCGGAGTAATAGAATCTAAAGCTGTTTTGTCTTTTTTTACATTGTAAATCGTGATCAAATCGCTGTAATCGTCTTCCGCTAATTCCTCTTTAGCCGATAGAGAGGCCAGCTTTGCATCATAAATTGAATCAGCAAAAGTTTTATCTTCAATACTTATCACATAAAGATACGTTAGGTTGTCAGGATGTTTGCTCCAATTTTCTTTTAATAAGGCTGCGGCATTTTCACGATCGTATTTGATTCCGTAATCAGCACCTCTGGTAGCTTTGTAATAGGTTACACTAGATTCACTTTCAGGTAAGGGTTCGCCCTCGTTATCATATAAATTTACCGAATATCCTTTTTCGTCATTCGCTTCATATTTCTCCCCAACCTTAAAGTTGAAGATCAAACCATCTGCAGAATCCGGTATTTTGATAGCGTCGGTATAACGCTCACCATCCTTAACCAGATTGAGATCTACAGGATACGCAGATGACGCTACGGTATATACATAAAAAGCTTCAGGAGTCAGAGAATCTTTTGAAGTGTAGGCTATTTTTAGACTATCACCCGGTGAAGGTTTAGTTTCAGAAAGTTCAAGATTACCAATGGTAAGCGGAGTTTCTTTAGGTTCGTCTGAACACGAAAAAAGGCTTAATGCGGTTAAGGCTACAACTGCCGGAAGGCGTAAGTATTTCATAATTATGTCTTTTGATTGCATCTAAATGTACTAAGAATTTAGTTTACTGCTTATTTACTAGTGGTTACATTTTTAGCGTATAATGCGGCAGGGCTTTACATTTTAATAATTCATCAGAATAGGATTGAAAAAATAAAGGTTCTTCAAAAGCGATGCCTTGAAGAACCTTAGAATTATCAAATATGGATTATGTTAAAACCGAAACTTTTTATTCGATCACCACTTTGCGTATCGCGACAAGCTTGGTCAACAAGCCTTCCAATAAACTTAGATCAAGCATATTGGCACCATCACTTTTTGCGTTTTTAGGATCAAAATGCGTCTCGATGAACAAACCGTCAACTCCCGCAGCGATACCTGCTTTGGCCATCGTACCAATTAATTCCGGGCGACCACCGGTCACTCCGCTGCTTTGGTTAGGCTGTTGCAAACTGTGCGTTACGTCAAGCACGGTTGGTGCATAACTTTTCATAGTAGGAATCCCTCTAAAATCAACAATGAGATCCTGGTAGCCAAACATCGTCCCACGGTCTGTGATCCACACGTTTTCATTACCGGTATCGGTCACTTTGGTCACAGCGTGTTTCATCGCTTCCGGACTCATAAATTGCCCTTTCTTTAAATTGACTACTTTTCCTGTTTCTGCAGCTGCGACTACCAGATCGGTTTGACGTACTAAGAATGCCGGGATTTGTAACACATCTACATATTCCGCAGCCATTGCAGCGTCTTCATTCACATGAATATCGGTAACGGTAGGAACATCAAAAGTTTCTGAAACTTTACGTAAGATCTTCAGTGCTTTTTCATCGCCAATTCCGGTAAAGCTATCGATCCGGCTTCGGTTGGCTTTTTTAAAACTTCCTTTAAAAACGTATGGGATTTTCAGTTTATCGGTAATGCTCACGATCTCTTCAGCGATGCGCAATGCCATCTCTTCACCTTCGATCGCGCAGGGTCCTGCTAGCAGAAAAAAGTTATTACCGTCAGTATGTTTTATTTTAGGAATATTTGAAAGTTTCATCAGTATATATTTAGACGGTAAAGATACGGCTTTGTACAAGATTATGTTTTTGAAAGAAGCGCTTTTCAATGCGTCTTTTAGGAATGTTCAAGCGATGTTCTGTCTAATTTCAATAGAAATGACGTTAAGTAAACATCAAAAATCAGTTGTATTTTAACCTTGAAAATCAAAATATTACAAGTTTTGTAAGGCTTTTTCAGGCACTTAAAACATTATAGGAATAAGTCGCTAATAATCCATTAATTACCACTATATTTGCGCCCTTAAAATAAGGCCTCTATGGATATTAAAAACATTGCGATTATCGCGCACGTTGACCACGGTAAGACTACTTTGGTAGACAAAATTATGTACCATTGCCAGTTGTTTCGTGAAAACGAAAACACCGGTGACCTCATTCTTGATAACAATGATCTTGAGCGTGAACGTGGTATTACCATTACTTCAAAGAACGTTTCTGTAACCTATAAGGATACTAAGATCAATATTATTGATACTCCTGGTCACGCCGACTTTGGTGGTGAGGTAGAGCGTGTTTTAAATATGGCAGACGGGGTTTTACTTCTTGTAGATGCCTTTGAAGGTCCTATGCCGCAGACGCGTTTTGTACTTCAAAAAGCGATCGACTTAGGTCTAAAACCTTGTGTGGTTGTCAATAAAGTAGATAAAGAAAACTGTACTCCGGAAGAAGTTCACGAGAAAGTTTTTGACTTGATGTTTGAGTTGGGTGCAGAAGAGTGGCAGTTGGATTTCCCAACCGTTTATGGTTCTGCAAAGAACAACTGGATGAGTGACGACTGGCAAAAACCAACCGAAAATATTGAGCCACTTCTTGATATGGTGATGGAGCATATTCCTTCTCCTAAAATCGAAGAAGGTACAGTGCAAATGTTGATCACTTCGTTAGACTACTCTTCATTTACCGGTCGTATCGCGATTGGTCGTTTGCAGCGTGGTACGTTAAAAGAGAATATGCAAGTTTCTCTTGTAAAACGTGACGGAACGATCAAGAAGACACGTATCAAAGAATTACACACTTTTGAAGGTCTTGGGCGTATTAAAGTAAGCGAAGTTCAAGCAGGAGATATTTGTGCTCTTGTAGGTCTTGAAGGTTTTGAAATTGGTGATACTGTTGCTGATTTTGAAAATCCTGAAGCGCTTAAAACCATCGCGATCGATGAGCCTACGATGAGTATGTTGTTTACGATCAACGATTCGCCTTTCTTCGGGAAAGACGGAAAATTTGTGACTTCACGTCATATCAAAGATCGTCTGACTAAAGAATTAGAGAAAAACCTTGCATTACGTGTAGAGGAGACAGACAGCGCCGATAAATTTATGGTTTACGGTCGTGGGGTATTGCACTTATCTGTTTTGATCGAGACGATGCGTCGTGAAGGATACGAATTGCAAATCGGTCAGCCACAAGTTATCATTAAAGAGATTGATGGCGTTAAATGTGAGCCGGTTGAAGAATTAACGATCGATTTACCGGAGAATGTTTCTGGTAAAGCGGTTGAATTCGTGACCTTGAGAAAAGGGGAGATGTTGAGTATGGAAGCTAAAGGTGACCGTATGGTTTGTGAGTTTATCATTCCATCGCGTGGTATCATTGGTTTACGTAATCAATTATTGACTGCAACTGCTGGTGAAGCGATTATGGCACACCGTTATAAAGAATATCAGCCATTAAAAGGTGGTATTCCTGAGCGTTTAAATGGTTCGTTAGTTTCTATGGAAAAAGGTACAGCAATCCCTTATTCTATCGATAAACTTCAGGACCGTGGTCGTTTCTTCGTTGATCCGGGTGAAGATATTTATGAAGGTCAGGTAATTGGTGAAAACTCACGTCAGGATGATATGACCGTGAACATCACCAAGACCAAAAAACTTTCTAACGTACGTTCTTCGGGTGCAGATGACAAGGCAAAAATTGTTCCTGCGATCAAATTTAGCTTAGAAGAAGCATTAGAATATATTCAAAAAGATGAGTACGTTGAAGTAACGCCAAATCACTTACGTTTACGTAAAATTTTGCTTACTGAAAACGAGCGCAAGCGCAGCAAAGCGATCTAAGCGCTAGCGAATAAATGACTGAAAAAGCACTTCCTTAATTGGAGGTGCTTTTTTTATGAACTAATTCCGCTTTGTTTTTTTGTATTTTTCCTTAAAATTTCACCTTGTCAAAGTATCAGATCATACCGTATGCTAAGGAATACAAATCGCGCTGGGATCGTTTTGTAGCATCTTTAAACGGAACCTATAAAGGCTCAAAAAACACGTCTTTTTTGTTTCATCGGGATTTTATAGAATACCATCAAGACCGCTTTGAAGATTTCAGTTTATTGATTTTTAAGGAGGAAAAACTGCGTGCAGTATTACCGGCAAATCGGGTGGGAGCTACGCTTTATTCGCATCAAGGTTTGACATATGGCGGACTCGTTTTAGATGCTGAAATTAGACTGAAAGAAGTCATGGAGTTGTTTCAAGAACTTCTTGGTTTTCTTTCGCAAAGCGGAATTGAAGAGCTCGAGCTTAAAATGTTGCCGCAATTTTATCAGGAATTGCCGGGAGACGAATTGGATTACCTTCTTTTTCTTACGGAAGCCAAACTCATTAAGGCTGAGACCGCTGCAGTGATCGATTACCGCAATCGTATTCCGTTGAATAGTTCGCGAAAAAATGCGGTGAATCAAGCTGTAAAAGCTGGATTTTCGGTTGAAAAAACTACCGATTTTGAACCCTTTTGGAATCAAGTGCTCATCCCGAACCTTGAGGCACAGCATGATGCCGAACCCACACATTCTTTAGAAGAAATTACAAGTCTTGCAAAGCGTTTTAAATACAATATTCATCAATTTGAAGTGCGAGATGCGCAGCACCAACTTTTGGCAGGTGCGACTATTTTTGAAACGCAAGTGGTGGCGCACGTGCAATATATTTCAGCAACTCCTGAAGGTAAAAAACAAGGCGCTTTAGACTTCTTATTTCAGCAATTGATCGAGGAACGATTTTCTCATAAATGGTATTTCGATTTTGGGACTTCAAATGAGCAGGCAGGAAACAAACTCAACGCTGGCTTACAGTTTTGGAAAGAAACCTTTGGCGCACGCACCAGAATTCAGCGTACCTATAGGTTGCAGACGAAAAACAGCTTTAAACTTGAAAATGTTGTAATATGATTCCATTTTTAGATTTAAAGAAACTCAATGCGCCTTACGAAGAAGCACTTACGGCTGCTTTTAAAGAAACGCTGCACCAAGGCGATTATATTCTTGGTGAGGCCGTGACCCGGTTTGAACATGAGTTTGCTGACTTCTGTGGTGCCAACTACTGTTTAGGAACAGGCAATGGGTTTGATGCGCTTCAATTGATTTTTGAAGGCTATAAACAACTAGGGAAACTGCAGGAGGGCAACGGAATTTTGCTGGCAGCCAATTCATATATCGCGACCGTTCTAGCCGTAATGCACGCGGGTTTAAAACCGGTTTTTGTCGAGATTGAAACGTCCACCTTCAATATAGATTTAGAGCAGTTGCCCGAGGCTGAACCTTCTGTAAAAGCAATCTTGATCACGCATTTGTACGGACAACTAGGTCCGGTAACAGCTGCTGCCGCTTATGCTCAAAAACACAATTTATTGTTTATCGAAGATGCGGCTCAAGCGCACGGAGCCACTTTCAATACCAAGAAAGCAGGAAATTTTGGCGATGCGGCAGCTTTCAGTTTTTACCCTACTAAAAATCTGGGTGCATTGGGAGACGGCGGAGCAGTAACTTCTAATGATGAAGCTTTAATAGCGGTTATCAAAAGCTTACGTAACTACGGGAGAACGTCTTTTGCTGAAAATAGTCATGCCGGTTTCAATTCGCGTCTCGATACCTTACAAGCGGCTTTTTTAAGTGAAAAACTGAAAAACTTGAATGCTGACAATCTGCAACGCAGAGCGATCGCAACACGTTACCTCGCTGAAATCACCAATCCGAAAATCACTTTGCCGTTTTGGGATACATCAGCGCAGCATGTTTTTCATCTCTTTGTCGTTTTGGTAGAAAACCGGGAGCATTTCCTCGATTATTTGAAATATTCTGAAATCGGTTTTGGAGTGCATTATGCCATTCCGCCGTATCAGCAAAAAGCATTGAAAGCCTATAACCATTTGAAATTTCCGCTAACCGAAAAGGTAGCCCAGACCTGCGTGAGTATTCCTTCGAATCCAACTTTAGATGCTGAAGCAGTGACTCAAATCATCAGCGTTTTAAATAGGTATAATGCTTAAATTTTTACGCCAACTTATCGCGCAACATGTTCTGCTTAAAGTCAGTTCGTTTAATGCTGTGGGTGTTGGTGTGCGCTTGGTTTGCGGACTTGTAACGTCAAAACTTATTGCCTTTTATTTGGGGTCGACCGGGATGGCGGTACTTGGCGATTTACGCAATTTTATAAGCTCGGTGCAAAGTATAGGACAATTGGGCATCAGCAACGGTGTGATCAAATACAGCGCCGAATTCAAAACAGATAAAACCCGATTACAAAAACTGATAAGTACGGTTTTGAAAGTCGGTTTTCTAACTTCGGTATTTTTGGGTGTTTTGCTCTTTTTTACGGCTTCAGTCATCAACACCCAAGTTTTTAATGCTGGAACAAACTACACCACGATCATTAAGGTATTTGCGGTGGTGCTGCCGTTTTTTACACTCAATGCATTAATGCTGAACATCATCAACGGCATTGGGAATTACAAAAAAGTAATTCTGATCAACAGTATCACCAACGTGGCCGGTGTAGCACTTAGCGTGATATTAATTGTCAACTATCAGCTTTATGGGGCGATGCTCGCCGTGGTGCTAAGTGCGGGTATTGGTTTACTCATTACGCTGAGCACTGTTTTTAAAAAGCAACGTCTTTTTAGGGAATTGCTTCAAGAACAGATTGATGGCTCTATGCTTAAAAGATTAGCTTCTTACGGCGGAATGACCCTGTTTTCTGCAATTGTTTCTCCTTGGGTGTACATCGCGATTCGCCAAGAAATTATTGCAGTTGACGGACTAGAAAATGCAGGATATTGGGATGCGATGCTTCGGTTGTCTGATTATTATTTAATGTTCGCGACTACCTTGCTTACACTTTACATTTTACCGAAACTGTCTGCTGCGACATCAAAAAGGGAATTCAGAGCTGAAGTATTTCGGTTTTACAAGACGTTTTTGCCACTATTTGGAGCGGGATTGATCGTTCTGTTCTTTATAAAAACTTGGATTATCCGGCTGGTTTACAGTCCTTCTTTCTTAGATATGCAGCCTGTTTTTATCTGGCAGTTGGCGGGTGATTTCTTTAGAGTCGCAAGTTTGGTGATCGCCTACCAAATGCTAGCAAAAAATAAATTCTGGCTTTTTATAGGTACGCAAGTGCTCTCGCTGAGTATTATTTATTTTAGTAGCGTC
This sequence comes from Leeuwenhoekiella sp. CH_XMU1409-2, assembly GCF_037029365.1. Lineage (NCBI taxonomy): Bacteria > Pseudomonadati > Bacteroidota > Flavobacteriia > Flavobacteriales > Flavobacteriaceae > Leeuwenhoekiella > Leeuwenhoekiella sp. CH_XMU1409-2. The sequence goes on from NZ_JAYMEI010000011.1 coordinate 59,507, forward strand.
TTCTTTATTCAGGATTACGGTTTTGTGGGCGCAGCAATGGGACATTTTCTAAGTTATGTGCTGTATTTGTTGGTATTGTTGCTTATTTTTCGAAACGCTTTATTCGGTAAGTTGTGTTAAAATCTCTGGCCTCATTACGATTTGTTTTTGCGTTTTTGGTGTTTTTGCATCATATAAATGTGCTGCAGGATGCTTTAGGTCACGCCTTTTTTTACGCTTTAAGCGGTTTTATATTGTCTTATGTGTATGCCGAACGCTTCGCGGAACAGCAAATTAGTTTAAGCCGGTTTTTAAAATTGCGCTTAAGCAGATTATATCCGCTTTATGTGTTGACTTTGTTGGCTGCGGTTCCGTTGAGTTTGGGATTTTTAGCGAGTAATGCAGAACAGTGGATGCTTCAGTTTGTGGCAAATTTGTTTATGTTGCAAAGCTTTATCCCAAATGCCGAATATTACTTTGCATTCAACAGTCTGGGCTGGAGTATTTCAGATTTATTCTTTTTTTACACGCTGTTTCCCGCGTTATTATGGGGATTCAGAAAATATACGCATCGAATCATTAATGGAGTTTTCGGCTTATTTTTTCTGCTGATCTTAAGTTTGATGTATATCGTTCCACAGGAACTGCAGCACTGGTTTTTCTACATCAATCCGTTATTGCGTCTTTTTGATTTTGCTTTAGGAATGTTGCTTTTTCAGCTCTTAAAGAAAGCTTCCTTCGGAAAATTCGATTCGAGATTTACCTGCTATGAAATTGGGTCGCTTGTATTGCTCGTGATCTTTTACGCTTCCGCAGCTTTTTTTCCGAAAGTACTAAGATATTCTGTGTATTACTGGTTGCCGATGTTGGCCGTGATCGGAGTTTTTGCACAGCAGAAAGGTGCGTTGTCAAAACTACTTTCAAAACCGGTGTTTCTCTTTTTAGGCAATTTAAGCTTTGGATTTTACCTCTGGCATCAGCTCATTTTAAGATACGCACGACGCGCTGTGAACCATTTTGAAATCACACTTGCAGATTGGCAATTCTACAGTTTCAGTTTTATGCTAATTCTGTTGGTTTGCTATTTTTCGTATCGCTTTTTTGAGCTTCCGATGAAGCAGAAACTGCGTCGTCACTTTTGATACTTTTCCACGTGTTAACATAGTGCTCAGCGACTTTTAAATAGTCGTGATGCTCTTGAACAAAACGCATGGCACGAGTTCCTATTTCAACAATTCGTTGGGGATTTAGAATAAGTTCTTCCAAGTCTTGAGCGATTTTTTCAGCGTCCGGAATGGTGTGAATCGCTACGCTGTTGGGTTCTACTTGGTAACGCTCACAAAACGAAGCTCCGGCGCCGGTGAACACCACTTTGCCTTGAGCCATCGCCTCCAAGGCATTATAACCTTGATCTTCAGCATAGGTTTGATCAAGGATGATATCGGCCTCACGATAGGAGTCAATATATTCTGCATAGGGGAGACTGGTTACGCAAATGAGTTTAATGCGATCACTGAATTTTTGCCGAATGATACACAAAGCCGAATCAAAGTAGTAATTGCCCTTTTTGTAATAATTACTTCGGTTAACACCGTGAAAAATAACAATGCGCTTGTTGGCTGTGTTTTTTAGATTGTCGAATTTATCAAGCTTGATCGGATTCGGAATTAGACCGAAATAATCTGTTCGGCCTTTGTAAATAGGGTGATAATCCAGATCTGTGCTGATGATCAAATCTTTCAGTTCAAATACCAATTCGTGATACTTTTTATGTGCCGCAGTTAAATATTTTTTGCTGTACGGAAAGTCGATATCCGGGTGTTGTAAAATAGGATGATAGGTCAGTTGATCAATGTTGTTCAAATAGATATAATCATCGCCGCAGGCTAAAATAACGAGTTTTGGTGTAAGCTGTCGCAAGCGTTTTATAATGCGTCTTTCAATAAAATAGGGTGTTTTGAAAGGATATTCATTGATAAGCTGAATGACATCAAATTGGGTTTGATCAACCAGCCAATCGAGCGTGCGATAACCTATTTCTAGTGTGGCAATATCGAATTTGGTGATTTTGAAAACTCCTTTTCTAAGCGTCTGCAATAGGCGACTTTCTTCAATGCGTTTGGCCTTGATCAGCACATCTGAAGGAAGTTTCTTAAACGCATCGCCAGTACTTATGAGTGTGACCTCGTGTCCGTTTGCGAGCAAGCCTGCTTGCAAACTATTATGCAAATTGCTGTATTCTCCCACTAAAAGAATTCTCATAAATGCGCTACATTTAAAGCGAAAAGATACGTAAACTCTGAAATCAAAACCTCAAAATATTTGTGTTCTCGTTGAATCACTTGCCGGCGGTGGGGCAGAGCGTTCGGCGGCTTTGTTGACCCAAATGCTTTCAGATCTTGGTTTTGAGATTCACCTCGTCACGATCACCGATAAAATAGGTTATGAATTTTCGGGTAGGCTTTTCAATCTGGGAAAATACAAGAATGCAACCAACGGCATCTTCAATAAATTAAAACGGTTCCGTCGTTTTAAAAAATACTTGCACGAGCAGGAAATTGATGTTGTTCTGGACTTTAGAATGCGTCGCAATGCCTTAAAAGAATTTTTAATTCAGCGGTATTTGTATCCGGGATTTAAAGTTGTGTTTATGGTGCGTAGTGCTAATTTTGGCTATTATTTTCCGGAGCCAGATGTTGTTGCAAAGCAACTTTTTAAAGATGCAGAACTCTGCGTACTTACCGAAGCTATGAAGCAAAACATAGAGCGACGTTTTGGTTTTGAAAAAATTAAGGTACTTCCCAATGCAATTGAGTTGTCTGCTTACGAGCGAAATTATCCTGAACCCAATGATGTAACTCATCCGTATATTCTAGCGAGTGGAAGGTTGCAAAGAGGGGTGAAGCAATTTGATAAGCTTATTGAAACCTATGCAAAAAGTGAATTGCCAAAACTAGGCATTGACCTGTATATTTTGGGACAAGGCGAAATGCTTTCAGGACTTCGGCAACTTGCTAAAGATTTGAATATAAGCGATAAAGTTGTTTTTAAAGGTTTTATAAATTATCCCGAACCTTATGTAACCCATGCGCTATTTTCAGTTTTGTGCAGTGCTTTTGAAGGTTTTCCGCGGGTGATCTTAGAAAGTCTCGCGTGCGGAACTCCGGTAATTTCAACAGATTGTCCTACCGGTCCGCGCGAACTTCTTGACGGTACCAATGGAATTCTGGTTCCGCATCAGGATTTTGAAGCTTTAAAGGAGGCGATGAATTGTCTGGCGCAAGAGGAGCACACAAGAAACCGATTTAAAGCTGCAGCCCGAGCGAGTATTCGTAAGTTTGATGTCGCACAGATTGCACCGCAATGGCAAGGCTACCTTAACGCACTGTATAATGATTGAACGTATAAAACTCCCTAAAATAGAAGATCGAAGAGGTAACCTTTCGGTGCTTGAAAAGGATATTGTGCCTTTTGAATTCAAGCGGGTGTACTACTTGTATGACGTGCCCAGTGGTGCATCTCGTGGTGGACATGCCCATATCGAGCAGAACGAATTTTTAATCGCGCTTTCGGGAAGTTTTGATGTGGTTATTCACGATGGGAACAATACCCAAACATACACGCTTAATAAACCGGATGAAGGTTTATTGATTCCCAACGGCTATTGGCGCGAGCTTCATGATTTTTCGAGTGGAGGTATTTGCCTGGTTCTGGCGAGTGCTGTTTTTATCGAAGCAGATTATATACGGGATTTTGAAGCATTTCTCCAGTTTAAAAAGCAGTAAGGCGAATCCCGCGCTTTAAAAAGAAGATCTTCACTTTTCTAATACTCACAAGTAGGATGCGTGGAGCATATAACAGAAAGCGTTGTTTTTTATTTAATACTGAAGTATCAAGTTTGGCCTTCAGTTTTTTGAAGAGATCTTTTCTGCCTTCCGTTTTATAAAAGATACAGAGAAAATAGCGTTTGGTATGAATGTAAATGCGCAACGATTGATGATCGGGATGTGCTCGTAGCAGTTTACCAAATTTAGGTGCTTGCAACTCGCTCTTCTTTTGACTACTGATCTGCCCCGGGACTTCGGTACGGTAGGTACAGGTGATCTCAGGATGAAATGCGGTTTGAAACTCTAGATGCGCTCTGATCAAAAAATCTACATCTTCAGAATAAGTAGTTTGCTCATTAAATCCTGCCAGCGTGTTGAAACTTGCTTTTGTAAAAGCCAGTGCGCTGGGAATGATCAGGGGTTGATACAAACTTTCGGTAAAAAAATCAGTGAGTATATACGGGTGCTTGTGTGCCGTATTTAATTTGGGTTTTACAGTCTTCCCGGAGTTGAAGAGCTCTTGATAACCTGTCGCAAAAAGCTGTGCTTCAGGAAAATTTTCAGACAGTTCTACGAGGTGTTTCAGATGATTAGGTAACCAAAGATCGTCTGCGTCGAGAAGGGCGATAAGTTCGTATTGGGCTTCCGCTACTCCGCGATTCCGGGTTTTTGATAGTCCGTGATTTTTCTGATCGATGATACGTATGCGTGTATCCTCAAAGCTTCGCATAATGTTGAGGCTGGCGTCTGTAGAACCGTCGTTAATAAGTAAGAGTTCAAAACTGGAGTAGGTTTGTTGGAGTACAGACGTGATGGTTTCTATCAGATACGCCTCTTTATTAAAAACCGGAATGACGATACTAACGTGTTTCATCTTCTCGCTTTAACTTTAAATAATAGCACAGCCGGTACAGGTCAAAAAGTCTTAAGTTGGGATTGCTTCCGCAGAGATTTTTTAAAATACGATGCTCGTAACGCGTAAACTGTCGAAGTAAAAAGGGGGCTAGTTTGCGTTTTTCCAGGGCTTGTCTCACGCGCTGAAGCGGGCGATAATCTGGCGGAATCAACTGTTGCTCTTCTAAATGAACAAGCGTCTCCAGGGCCTGATGCGTTTTTAATAAATAAGCAGCCGAAGTTTCAATGCCGTGATGCACGGTGGGATTGTCTAGATGTAAAACCGAAACCTGTTGTTGCTCTAAACGATGCGAAAAATAGGGATCCAATCCGTAGGCTTTTTCTTGAGCCGGATTGCATTTTAGGAATACCGATTTTTCAATAACTAAATGCTGACTGATTAAAGCCAAATAGGTTTTTTGATTACGCTCAGACACCGATTTTACCTCCCGGTTTTTACCATACGTATAATGCAAGGCATTTTCCTTTTGAGGAAGTGTGTTAGGATAGGCGATACCGCCAAAAACCACCTGAGCTTGATCAAGATGTTCAACACACGACGTTAAGAAGTTTTTCCGTAACGGAAGCACATCGGCATCGAGAAAGAGTAAATGATCGTAGTGCGCTTGGGTTGCAAGAAATTGGCGTGTTGCGGTTCTGCCACGATTTTCACTAAATCGGGTATACCGGCAATTATGCTGCGCTGCAAGTAGCTTATTTGCTTTTTGAATTTCACTAGCTGTCGAAGCATCATCTGCAATACAGATCTCAAAAGCGATCTGCAAATCGCCGGTCATCTTAGACAAGCCGGCTAAAAGTTTATCTAGTGCATCATTGTAGACGGGTATGAGAATGGATAACATATCCCGAAATTAGAATTAAATCGTCTTTTGTACGACTTCAAAGATTTTATTTCCGTCGCATTTGAGGGTTTTGGAAGGGTATTTTAAAAGCAGTGCATAATCGTGCGTAGCCATTAAAATGGTATTTCCGTTTTTGTTGATCTCCTGCAAAACACCCATAACTTCTACAGAAGTTTGCGGATCGAGATTTCCGGTTGGCTCATCGGCAAGAATCAATTCTGGGTCGTTCAAAAGCGCACGCGCGATAGCTACCCGTTGCTGCTCACCGCCAGAAAGTTGGTAAGGGTATTTAAAGCCTTTAGTTTTCATTCCTACTTTATCCAGCACCTTATCGATTTTGTCGTCCATCTCGTTTTGGTTTTTCCAGCCTGTGGCTTTCAAAACAAACTTGAGATTTTCTTTTACGGTGCGATCATTCAGCAGTTTAAAATCCTGAAAAACAACGCCCAGTTTTCTGCGTAGGTATGGGATTTGCTTTTCTTTTAAAGTCGTCAGGTCAAAGTCTACAATGGTTCCCTGGCCTTGCTGTAATGGGAGATCACCGTAAAGCGTTTTCATAAAACTACTTTTACCGCTTCCGGTTTTCCCTATGAGGTACACAAATTCGCCTTTATTGATCGTAAGGCTTACTTCAGAAAGAATAAGACTTTCGCGTTGAAAAATAGAGGCATTTTGAAGTTGCAGAACCGGTGTAGACATAAAGAAGCTTCTAATATTTGATAATTAGCTAACGTCAAAAGTACAATAACTATTTCATTTGTATAGTAGCTTTAGGGTCTATTGAATGAAGCCTTTAAATTCCTGAAAGGAAGTTCTTTTTAAGAAGCCTACTGTAGATATAATTATCCTAGTTTTGTAACGTTATTAACAGTAGTCACTTTTTAAAAAACATACTTTTGAACGTGCTGCTTTTGCAACTTAACCTAGAACATATGATCAAGAAATATGCCTGTATAGGGCTTCTCACACTGCTCACAATGCCGCTTCTCTTGGCACAGCAGTCTGCCGCTTTTACAAACGATCTGGCAAAATACAACAAGGCGCTCTCGCTGTATAACAGCAAACAATACCTCGCCGCGCAAACACTTTTCAACGAAATAAAACAGGAAGCAGACGATCCTACGATCAAAGGAGATTGTGCGTATTATATCGCAAATGCTGCGGTGCGCCTCAACCAAAGTGGTGCCGATGCCGCGATGCAAAAATTTGTTGAAGAATATCCTACGAGTACCAAGCGCAATTCTGCTTATAAGGATGTCGCCGATTATTACTACGAGAACGGGAAATATTCGGTAGCTAAGCGCTGGTATGAGCAAGTAGACCTGTCTCGCTTGAACTGGAGCGAGCTCGAGCGCTATAATTTCAATATGGGGTACATTCATCTAAAAACCAACAGACCTCAGGAGGCCAAAGTGTATTTTAGCCGTGTGCGCAATTCTGAAAAGTACGGAGCGCAGGCGAAGTATTATGAAGGTTTTATGGCGTATGAAAATGATGATTATGAAGAGGCGAGTCAGCTTTTTGAAGAAATAGAAGCCGAAGAAGGAACCCGCGAAGACCTGAGTTATTTTAAAGCCGATCTAAACTTTAAACAAGGTAATTTTGAAGAAGCGATCCAATTGGCCAAAGAACAACTTCCTACTGCAAACCGACTCGAGCAATCTGAATTGAATAAGATCATTGGAGAGAGTTATTTCAACTTAGGACAATTTGATGAAGCGCTTCCTTACCTAAAAGAATATCGCGGTAAACGTGGACGTTGGAGCAACACCGATTACTATCAACTGGGCTATGCGTATTACAAGCAAGGTGATTATGACAGCGCCATAGGGGAGTTCAATAAAATTATAGATGGAAAAAACAGCGTTGCTCAAAATGCGTATTACCATCTTGCTGATGCCTATTTAAAAACCGGTAAAAAGCAGGAAGCTTTAAATGCGTTTAGAAATGCTTACCAAATGGATTTTGAACCGAAGATCAAAGAAGATAGCGGACTCAATTACACCAAGTTGAGTTATGAGATCGGGAATGCCTATGAGCCGGCTCCGCAAGCCATTGGTAACTATTTAGAACAATATCCTGACACTCCCGAGCGTCAGCAATTGCAAACTTTACTCATCGACTCGTACATCACTTCTAAGAATTATGAAGGAGCGATGGAACTCATTGAGAATAACCGAAATTTTGAAGATAAAGTAGCCTATCAAAAGGTGGCTTTTTACCGCGGAATCGAACTTTATAATGACGGCGACTACCAAGAGGCGATCATCAATTTTGAAAAATCTTTAAGTGAACCACGCACTCCGGAGTTCACCGCACGCGCGCTATATTGGAAAGCCGAAAGTGAATACACCATAAACCGTATTGATGATGCGTTGTTGACGTTTAAGCAGTTTGAACAGAACAGCGCCGCACGCTCGTTACCAGAATATGACAACCTAGCCTACAACTTGGGCTATGCCTATTTCAAAAAGAAAAACTACAATCAGGCGACAAAATACTTTAGTCAGTTTACCCAATCGGGAACGGATGATAATGTGAGAAAGATGGATGCCTATATGCGTCTGGGTGATAGCCATTTTATTGAAAGTGAGTATTGGCCGGCGATGGAAGCTTACAATGCCGCTATCGCAATGCCTGGTGGAAATAAAGACTATGCGACTTTTCAGAAATCGATAAGCTACGGTTTTGTAGATCGCAACGCGCAAAAGATCGAAGGCTTAAGCAATTTTGCTAACGTTTTTCCACAGTCGAGCTACAGAGATGATGCTTTGTATGAATTAGGAAACACTTACGTTGCTACAGGTGATAATGAGCGTGGTATTCAGGCCTACGATCGTCTGGTGCGTGAGATTCCAAAGAGCAAGTTCGCAGCAAAAGCCCAGCTTAAAAAAGCGCTTATTTACGACAATACCAGTAGAAGCGATCAGGCATTGAATTTATTCAAGCGTGTAGCTCAAGATTACCCGGGAACGCCTGAGGGTGTGCAGGCGGTAGCTTCAGCAAAACTAATTTATATAGACAAAGGTCAGGTTGATGAATACGGAAGATGGGCCAATACCCTAGATTATATTTCGGTTGAAGATTCAGAATTGGACGATGCGGCTTTCTCTTCTGCAGAGCAGCAATTGGTAGGAAGCAACAACGCGCAAGCAATTCAGAATTTCGAAAAATACCTGAGAGAATACCCTAACGGACAACGTGCGATGGAAGCACATTTTTACTTAGGTCAGCTTTATTTTGGTCAGAATGAATATGCAAAAACAAAGTCGCATTATAAATATGTGATCGACAAAGAACGCAGCGAATTTACCGAGCAGGCCCTGGCACGATTGGGTCAGGTGTATTTGAGTGAAAGCAATTATGCCGATGCGGTTCCTGTTTTAAAACGTCTGGAGACCGAAGCGGATAGTGCACAGAACGTGATTTTTGCACAAAGTAACTTGATGAAATCCTATTACGAGTTGCAGCAATATGCCAATGCTGTAAGTTATGCCGATAAAGTATTGGCGAATTCCAAAATCGATAATAATGTAAAAAGTGATGCGCAGGTGATTATCGCGCGTAGCGCAATGCAAACCGGTGATGAGAATAAAGCAGCCGCAGCCTATCGCGAAGTTTCAAAAATTGCAACTGGTGCCTTAGCCGCAGAAGCCTTGTACTACGATGCGTATTTTAAGAACAAGAACGCTGACTATACCGGTTCTAATGCATCGGTACAAAAGCTGGCTAAAGATTATAGTGGTTATAAAGAGTACGGAGCAAAAGGTTTGGTCTTGATGGCTCAAAACTTTTATGAGTTGGATGACGCGTATCAAGCGACTTATATATTAGATAACGTGATCACCAATTTTACAGATTATCCTGAAGTTGTTGCTGAAGCGCAACAAGAACTTACCCGTATTAAAGCTGCAGAATCTAAAACCAATTCTTCTTTAGAGGAAGGAAATAACTAAAGTTGAGGTTTATGTGCAAACAATCATTAATGAAAACATCTATGAAGATTCAATATATAAAATCCATTTTCACGCTCACGTTGATGCTGGCAGGGCTAAGTCTTGCGCAGGCTCAGGATAAAGGGAATCTGGGAACCGAAGTAGTAAATGTGGTTAAGCCCTACACTCCAGAGATTGGTGATGCATTTAAAGTCAAAGCGACTCCGGCTTTAAATGATTCTTTAAATACGGCTAAGAAAAAAGTAACCTACGGTATTTTTTCGGTACCGGTAGCTTCTACTTTTACGCCTGCAAAAGGAAAGGCTGCTCAGGTAGAAAAAGCAAAACCTGTAAAATTATACGACAATTATGCGCGTTTGGGCTTTGGTACCTATACCACTGCTTTGGCTGAATTTTACAGCAATTTTGAGATCGACCGGGATTCTAATTTCGGAATATACCTCAATCATAATTCGTCTCAGGGAGAAATTGATGGTGTTGTGCTGGATAATCAGTTTTACGATACCGATTTGAATTTGAGTTATGCTACACGAGATCGCGATTATAATTGGTATGCAGATCTTGACCTGGGCCACAAACTTTTTAATTGGTACGGCCTTGATGAGTTTGTAGCGGCTTCACCTACATTGGTTGAAAGTATAGATCCTGTACACAGCTATTTCCAAGCCGGATTAAGCGGAGGTGTTGAATTTAACGAAGGCTTTTTTGAAGGAGCCACAGCACGTTTGGGATATTTTGGTGACTCATATGAGTCGAGCGAAATACGCGCAGTCATTGCTCCGGAATTTATGATTCCTATTACCGATCAGAAAATAAGCATCGATCTCAAATTGGATTATTTAAGTGGAAGTTTTGATCGTAACTATCGCAATTCAGAAGCTATAGAATACACGCATTTTATAGCGAGTGCCAATCCTAGTTTGCAGATTTTATTAGAGGATCTTAGGCTGGATCTGGGAGTCAATGTAGCCGCAGATCTAAATCCTGACGCAGACAAAACAGATATCAATATTTATCCAAGTGTACAGGCTTCCTACAATGTGGTAGATGAATATTTTATTGCTTATGGTGGTCTTGAAGGAGGTCTGATGCAAAACAGCTATCAGGAGCTTGCTGCCGAAAATCCGTTTGTGTCTCCAACATTAGATTCACTTTCACCAACCGATCAGAAATACGATCTATTTGCGGGAATTAAAGGAAAGTTAAGCAGCGCAATGAGCTATAATTTACGCGCCAGCTATTTGGCAGAGGACAACAGATTATTGTACAAAAACAACTTCAGATCGGTAAGTGAAGGAACACTTGCAGGAGCAGAAAATTATCAGTTTGGTAATTCTTTTGGTATCGTGAATGACAACTTGAAAACACTTTCCATTTTTGGAGAGCTCAACTTTGATGTGAATAGCAATTTAAAAATGCGCATCAACGGGGAAGCTTTTAGCTACGATACAGATATGGAAGAAGAAGCCTGGAATTTACCCGATTTTCAAGCTTCATTCTTTGCAGATTACCAGATCGATGAACATTGGTTTGCCGGGGTGACGTTGTTCTATGTGGGCGCACGTAACGATCAGGTAGATGTACAAACCAGTTCGATTGTGTCTAATCCGCAGTTGGTGGAGTTAGAGAGTTACTTTGATGCTAATGCGCACGCGGGTTATCGCGTTAATGATCAGTTATCATTTTTTGCGCGTGTAAACAATGCTTTTGGTAATAATTATCAGCGTTGGGTTAACTATCCTGTACAAGGAATTCAGGGAATGGCAGGTGCTACCTACCGCTTCGACTGGTGAAAAATCAGGACCATTACAATATAAACTCCCAATTTTGGGAGTTTTTTTGTTTTAGGCAATGCCGTCTTAATTTGTACATTCGCAAAAAAATACAGACTATGCGCAATGTTCTTTTTGGTTTATTAGGTTTTCTGGTGTTGTTGAGTTGTGAAGATAAGGCTTCAGATAAGGTTGAGGTCGATGCTATTTTTTACAACGGAAATATATATACTGTAGATTCGGGTTTTTCTAAGGCCGAAGCTTTTGCAGTAAAAGATGGGAAATTTGTAGCAGTAGGTTTAACCGATTCTATCCAGGCAAACTATTCGGCTAAAACGATGACCGATCTTGCCGGAAAGACCGTACTTCCGGGACTCATCGATGCGCATTGTCATTTCTACAGATTTGGTGAGTCGTTGCAAAATGCAGATCTGGTAGGTACCCAAAGTTATGACGAGATCATAGATCGACTTGCCGCTTTTCAGAAGGAAAAACCTAGTGATTTTGTTTTTGGTCGCGGTTGGGATCAAAACGATTGGGAAAATAAAGCCTTTCCTACTAAAGCAAAACTAGATTCTCTTTTTCCGGATATTCCTGTAGCGCTTCAGCGTATTGACGGTCACGCCTTATTGGTAAATCAGAAAGCTTTAGATCTTGCTAAAATTGATAACACCACAATTACCGAAGGCGGCGAAGTCATTCAGGAAGGCGGAGAAGTAACCGGCGTTTTGATCGATAATGCAATGGATCTGGTCTATAATGTCATGCCAAAATTAAGTAGAGAACAAAGTATACAAGCGCTAAAGGATGCACAAGACTATTGTTTTGATTATGGTTTGACCACGGTAAATGATGCCGGTCTCGATCGAAACACGATTTTACTTATAGATAGTTTACAAAAGGCAGGAACGCTTGAGATGCGTATGTATGCGATGATCAGCAATACCGCAGCCGATGTAGATTATTTTATTGAGAACGGAATTTTAAAAACTGAAAAACTCAATGTAAGATCGGTTAAAGTCTATGGCGACGGAGCTTTAGGTTCTCGTGGTGCTGCTTTGCGTGCACCGTATTCTGACCGTCATAACCACTATGGAGCGATGGTAACGCCGGTAGACAGTATTTACAGTTTGGCTAAAAAATTGGCAAAAACCGATTTTCAAATGAATACGCATGCGATTGGTGATTCGGCAAATACGGTGATCTTAAACGCCTATGCCGAAGCTTTAGAAGACCAGTCTGATCGTCGCTGGAAGGTAGAGCACGCTCAGGTGATCTCGCCAGATGACTTTGATTACTTTGATGATAATATTTTGCCATCGGTACAGCCTACACACGCCACCAGCGATATGTATTGGGCAAAAGAGCGTTTGGGAGAACGCCGAATGAAAGGCGCTTATGCGTATAAAAAACTATTGAATGAAGCCGGAGTGATCGCATTAGGAACCGATTTTCCGGTAGAGCGTGTCAATCCATTTTACACGTTTTATGCTGCCGTTGCCCGTAAGGATCTGATGCAGTTTCCTGAAGGTGGTTTTCAGAAAAAAGATGCTTTAACGCGTGAAGAAACCTTACGTGGTATGACCATCTGGGCTGCCTATTCCAATTTTGAAGAGAACGAAAAAGGAAGTATCGAAGCCGGTAAGTTTGCAGATTTCATCATAATGGATCAAGATATTATGACCATCGATGAAGATGCTATTCCTAATCTAAGTGTCAATCAAACCTGGCTAGGCGGGAAGCAGGTCAAGTAAGGATTAGATACAGCTGTTTTTAGCATAGGAGAAAACGGCTCTACCCAGCTCAATAATTTTACCGTCTGAATCAATGCGCAAATGAACTTGGTCTGTTTGATAAGGAAGGCAGCCACTTACAAGTTCAGAAACTAAAAGTTCAAAATGGTCGTCTACTTTTCGGATGGCCCCCGTTTCTTTACTGCTAGAACTGTGGGAATACCCGTTTACATTAGCCCAAAGTATAGCTTCAGATGCACTGTCTATTGTACCTAAGAATGTCAAAAGTTGCTCTGGCGTGTTCAAAATTGCATTGGTGCCCTCTTCTTGCAATTTGATATATAGAAAACAATAGGAAGGTAGACAACCTCCTGCAAAACCAAACATCGTCTCCATAGCGTTGAATGATTCAGCACACGTATCAGCATCAGAAACATTAGCGCAAAGAGTACCTTCGGAGGTAATAAGTTCTTCATCTGCATTACCTTCTATTGAATACAAAAGTTCATAGTAATTAAAGGTAACCTCCGGATTCAAATCGGTATATGGAAAACGTTCAGTAATTGTATCGAACTTTGATAAGTCTACGTGTATCGAATCATCTTTACTACAACCTAATACAACAATTGAAAGAAAAAGGTAGCTGAATATTTTGGCCATACAAACAGTGCGTTTTGAAAATAAACTCATGGAGTTTATTTTTCAGTTATTAAACTCTTATTAAGATGCTTAACTGTTTGATTGGTTGCGTAGAAATGTCGTTGTTTTTCAGATTATGTTGACGAATCAGTAAGTGAACAGCACGTTTAAACCACCCAACTTTTACCCACAAGCATCCAGGAGATCAGGGTTTGTTTTTTACCCAATTGGGAATCTATTTTTTGAATTCGTGGCGTTAAGATCACAGTAACTACAGCACAAGTTGCGGCTTTAACTGCACCATCAAAGCTAGGAAACAGCCACTGCAGCAAATACCAAATGCCTACATAGCTGATAAAGAAAGCAAACGTACTTAGAAAGATAACTGTAAAACGGTTCATGGTTATAAGATTTTGTTTGAGATAAGATAAAAAATAGATCTATTCAAACAAAATACAAACCGGAGTAGGAGCAGTGATTTCTGAAGCGTAGGTCATCAAACCGCTTTCAGGATCTCGGGTGTAAGAAACGAGGTTATTGCTGTTTTGATTGGCTACGATCACAAACTTTTCATCCGGTGTCAATTGAAAGTTACGCGGATCTTTTCCTTTTGTAGGCTCGTTTGCAATTAGGGTTAAACTTCCGTCTTCTGTCACCTCAAGAATAGCGATGCTGTCGTGACCGCGGTTTGAAGCGTAAATAAACTTGCCGTCTTTACTGATGTGTATATCGGCTGCTTTACTGAAGGCATCAAAGTCCTCAGGTAGTATCGAAGTCACTGTTTTAACGCTATAACGCTCATTCTCTTTACCTATTTGTGCTACGGTGTTGTCTAACTCATTCAACACATAGATAAAGCCGTTGGATGGATGAAAAACCAAGTGCCGCGGACCAGCACCTTCTGGTAAATCCAGCTTTTGTGGTTCAGCAGGTTCGAGTTTATTTGTTTGTGTGTTGATCTTTGAAAACCATAATTGGTTGGTTCCTAAATCAGCAGAGACGATTCCGCTACCATCGGGTAAAAACCAAGCGGAATGTGCGTGTGGTCCTTCCTGACGATCGGTAGTGCCTTGGCCTTCGTGTTGTTCCACATCAAGCAACTCTGAAAGACTGCCGTCTTGTTCATTCAATTTTAAAAGTCCGACGTTTCCCCCGGTATAATTAGCAACCAGTACATAATTGGCTTCGTTTATCGTTACAAAACACGGATTTGCGCCGCCACTGTTTTGTTCGTTAATCGGTGTTAAGGTATCGCCTGCAACTTTAAAAGTTCCTATTTTCCCTTGTTCCCTTTCGGTAACCGAAAGCAAAATGTCTTTAGCATCATTAAATGCGAGGAAAGAAGGGTTAGCAACTTCTGCAGCAAGTACCGGTTTGGTAAAGGTGCCATCTGCTTCAAGACTTGCTTTATAGATTCCTTGGCTATCGCCATCGGTATAGGTGCCAATATAAAAGCTGGTATGCTCCGTATTTTGAGTTTCAGTCATTGGAGTTTCCTTTTGAGATTCGGTGTTTTTACAGGAAATTAGCGCAGTTAAGCAAAGACTTAAGAATACAGCTTTCATGGATTGTTTTTTTAATTATTCCGCTTTAGCGAACTTTAAAAATACTGTATTTATTGGCGTCGCCAAAGGATTTATTTCTCATAGGCTTGCCTTGAAATAGATTACTTGATCCTTGAAGCTAATGCTTTTCCACTTAGGTTGCCCTAAAAGAGTATTGCATAAAAAAATCCCAACACGTTGTATTGGGATTTTATACTTTTTGAAAGTTTATTCGGCGCCGTTAGGATACCAATCGAGTAGCATCACTTCGGTGCCAACATTTGCAGAATCTACAATTCCTTTAAATTTTTCTACATCGCTTAAGCCGTCCTGACCTCTAAAATGATACGGATACACCTCTTTCGGTTTGAATGCGATCACACCATCTGCAGCACTCTCAACAGTCATCGTATACGGAAGATTCATACAAACGTATGCTTTATCGATGTTCTCTAGATTACGCATCTCTGGGATATCTTCGGTATCTCCTGAGAAATAAACGCGCATTCCATCTTTTTCAAGTACATAGCCATTACCTCTTCCCTTAGTGTGAAATTGTTTGGCTTCTTCTCTCAAGTTATACATAGGTATCGCGGTCAACGTATAGCCATCCCAAGATTTAGATTCTTCATTATTGATTACGGTTACTTGAGCGCGTATAGGACCTTCAAGTTGATCAAATACCGCTTGCGGCGCATAAATTGTAGTCTCAGACGTCGCAACAGCCTTAAGTGTGGCTTGATTTAAATGATCGCCGTGAATGTCTGTAACCAGAATTACGTCTGGAGCCGGTTGGCCTTCAAAAGCTTCTGCACCACCTACAGGATCGATATAAAAAACGCTATCTCCAAATTCAAAAACAGCAGTAGCGTGCTCAATAGGTGTAAGGTTGAATTCTGCTTCTGCTTCTGAAGTTTCAGTGGTCATCGCTACTTCTTCGGTTTCTTTGGTAGCATCATCTGCGGTCTTGTTTTCATTTTTACAGCTGAATAAAGCGGTAGCTGCAAAAACAGAAAGTATTAATTTTTTCATAGTCGTATTAAATGGTTTAGCTACAAAGGAACTAAGAAAAATGAGCTTTATCTATTAAAAAAATCGTAAACCTTAAAGCTTGATTTTCATTTTAATATCGGCACGCTCATAGGGATTTGGGGTTTCTAAAGGGATTTCTTCAAAGCCGAATTTACGATAGAGGTAAATCGCATTACCTAACTTTCGGTTCGAATATAAGATGAGTTGGTCAAGACCTTTAGCGCGTGCAAAATCAAGCGTATACTGCAATAATTTTTGACCTATTTTTTGTCCTCGAAGGTTTGAATCTACGGCCATTTTTGTCATTTCAAAGACTCCATTCTCATCGGGCATTAAGGCTACTACACCGGCAACCTTTTCTTCTAAGAGAACCACGAGAATATCGCCGCCGGGTTCAATAATGAAACGATACGGATCGCTCAGTACTTCATCGTCGTGTGGTTCTACCACAAAGTATTGCTCCAGCCAATGCAGATTAAGTTGTTTGAAAGGAGCATCATATTCAGTCTTATAGGTGTCAAAAACAAGTTTCATAGGGTAAATTTAGGGCTGCAAAGTTAATACAGAAGGAATTGACGCATTCAATTTGATGCTAATTAAAGCAGTCTTAACGCGATGTTCAGTCGGCTTTTTGTAAATTCGAAGCAGACTAAATAACCCTATTATGACCGATCAAAAATTAGGTTTAAATACCATTTGCACTCACGTGGGTGAGGTGAAAGATGAGCAATTCAAAGGCGCAGTGTCGCCCATATATATGTCTACTTCTTACGCTTATGAAGATGTTGAAGTAAAGCGTTATCCAAGATATTTCAATACGCCTAACCAAGAGATGCTGGGTAAAAAGATCGCTGCCCTTGAGGGTGCCGAAGCCGGGATGATCTTTGGTAGCGGGATGGCTGCGGTGAGTACCGCTTTACTCGCTTTTTTAAATGCGGGCGATCATATTGTATTACAAAAGACGCTTTATGGCGGCACCTTTAATCTCGTGGAAGAAGAATTCTCAAAAATGGGAATCGAGTATACGTTCACTTCTGGGCTAGAGCAAGCCGACTTTGAAGCTGCAATCAAAGAAAACACCAAAGTGGTGTATATTGAAACACCATCAAATCCGTTGATGACGGTGACCAATATGCAAATGGTAGCAGATCTGGCAAAGGCTAAAGGCATAATCACGATGATTGATAACACCTTTGCTTCTCCGGTTAATCAGAATCCGGCTGAATTTGGCATCGATATTATTTTGCACAGTGCAACCAAATATATGGGCGGTCACAGTGATATTCTTGCCGGTGCTGTTGCCTGTTCTGAAGCGCATATGGATAAGATCTGGAATAAAGCCAAGAACCTGGGCGGAAGCTTAAGTGACTTTTCGGTTTGGATGCTTGAACGTAGTTTGAAGACGATGGTTTTGCGCGTAAAGCAACAAAATAAAAATGCTAAGAAACTTGCGAAATGGCTTGAGCAAAACGGGCATGTAAAAGCGGTGTATTATCCCGGTTTAAAAACTCATCCCGATTATGAACTCGCTAAAAAGCAAATGAGCGGTTTTGGCGGAATGCTTTCTTTTGAACTTTCAGACGAGTTGGATGCTTCTGCTTTTATGAAAGAATTGAAGTTGATCAAACCCTCGATGAGTCTTGCAGGTGTTGAGTCGACCATTCTTTCGCCTACACAAACCTCACATGCTTTGTTAAGTGCTGAAGAACGCGAAAATCAAGGAATCGCAGACGGCTTGTTGCGTTTTTCTGTAGGCATCGAAGAGAAAGAAGACTTGATTGCCGATCTCAAGCAAGCGCTTGAAAAAGTGGTGAAAGACAGTTTAAACTTTAGTATTTAAGTTAGGTTCGCTGTTGCTTGCCGACAGAAAATAGATACGATTTAAAATAACAACTATTGAAATTAGATATACTTGCCATTGGTGCGCATCCTGATGATGTAGAACTTTCCTGCAGTGGTGTTCTTGCCAAGGAAGCCAGCCGCGGAAAGAAAACAGGAATTCTAGATCTTACACGTGGCGAACTGGGAACACGCGGTTCAGCAGCAATCAGAGATCAGGAGGCAGCTGCCGCAGCAAAAATTTTAGGATTAAGCGTGCGCGAAAACATCGCTTTGGCCGATGGTTTCTTTGCCAATGATAAAGAATCACAGTTGCGTATTATTGAGATCATACGTAAATACCGCCCGGAGATTGTGCTGTGCAATGCTATTGATGATCGACATATCGATCACGGTAAGGGAAGCAAATTGGCCAGCGACGCGTGTTTTTTAAGCGGTTTGAAAAAGATCGAAACAACCTTTGAAGGCGAAGCTCAAGAAGCCTGGAGACCTAAACACGTATATCATTACATTCAATGGAAAAACTTGCAGCCCGATGTTGTGGTAGACATTAGCGGTTTTATGGATGTAAAGATGGAATCTGTACTTGCTTACGGTTCGCAGTTTTATGATCCTAATAACCCGGATAACAATACGCCGATATCGAGCAAGAACTTTCAAGATAGCGTAAAATATAGAGCGCAAGACTTGGGAAGACTTATAGGAACAGACTATGCTGAAGGCTTTACGGTAGAACGTTATCCTGCGGTAGATTCAATTTTTGACTTGATCTAAATTTTTTTGATAGAATGTATTGCTCATAATGTGGATTTGCATTACATTTGCACCCGCATAAATCGCTAGCGAAATATGCTTTTAAATGGTGGTTGTAGCTCAGTTGGTTAGAGCGCCTGATTGTGGTTCAGGAGGTCGTCGGTTCGAGACCGATCTTCCACCCGAAAGTAAGAATCCTCACAGCAATGTGGGGATTTTTTCGTTTAGGGCGGTTTTAGATTTCTTCAATTAGTCTGTCAAAAACTTCAAAGTGATGTTTATCTGATCTCAGCTCAATACTAAGTTCTTCATTTTTCATATTTACCTCATAGAGTTCTTTGGAAGAAAATAAGCTTTCTAAGCTGGTTAAAATCTTATGGTAGAGACTGGGTAGTCCATTTTTGTATTCGACAATATACTTAGGATAGTGTTCTACCTTTTTCAATTTTGTATTGAAAAGCATTTTGATGCCATCAGTAGTTGTTTGCTTTCTAATCTTAAAGTCATTCGCTTCTCGTGAAACATATTTTGTTTTCCATTCAGCAGCGACCAGTAAACTCTCATAGTTTGATGAGAGGAATAAGTTTCCTGTAGATGTAAATGTTGCTTTCTTGTAGCCTAACGTCCACAATTTTGGATGAGCAACCTCTCCAAAAATCAAATAGGATGAAGCATTAAAGACGCCTTTAACCTTTCCATTTTTATTGGCTATAAAATGTTCAAAATGATTACAGAATTCTTCGTTGGCCTTAAAAAAGGGAGAACTCGTCTCTTGAGGAGAAGCGTTTGATTTGATTATCATTGGTTAAATTGAAGTGCTACAATACATTAGTAATACTTAAACAGATTTTGTTACTATTAATATGCTTGTAATAACTCACTCAACTTCAACACCGTCTTCCAATTGCGGGTGGTGGCGCTAACTTTAAGTTTTTTCTCAAACAGGGCGTTAGAGAGCTTGGTTTTATGGTATTTCCCGGGAATGTTTAAATAGATCCATGTGTTTTGATGATCAAATTGATCCGGAGCATAATCCATTGCTTCTAATGCCGTTACCTGTGATTCCTCTGGTGTTTCACTTAAAAAAGTAAGATGTAAGTTTTCTATCGGAGTGCTTTCGGTAGCAAACGGATTGTTCTTTACAGCGTGTTGAAGCCTTGCTGCCTCCAAGCAGATTACAGGAACCTCAAAACCAAAGTACTCCAAAATCGCTTTCTGAATCTTTTCTGCAAGTTGCACGGTGTCCTTTGTGTCAGTATTAAAAATGATATTTCCGCTTTGGATATAGGTCTTGACCTGATCAAAACCCAAATCGGTCATCAATTGGCGCAATTCGGCCATTGGGACTTTTCGGTGTCCGCCTACGTTGATTCCGCGTAACAGGGCAATTTTGGTCGCACTCATAAGCTTGCTTTATAGGTTTGCATTTTATATTCTAGATTTTTCTTGACTCCGTGCCACTCTGAATTTGTTATAGAGAATACCACAGTGTCCCTGTAGCTACCATCGGCATTAATACGGTGATTGCGTAAAACACCGTCTTGTTTAGCTCCTAGTCTGGCGATGGCTGCACGCGATCTTAGATTGAACCAGTCGGTTACAATTTGAACAGCAATACAGTTAAGTTGTTCAAAGGCGTAACCGAGTAACAGTCGTTTGCAGGTTGTATTCACACCGGTACGTTGTACACTTTTTGCATACCAGGTGTAGCCAATTTCCAGTCGTTTGTGCTGGGGTTGCATCCCATAAAAGCGTGTGCATCCTATGATCTTTCCGCTTTGCGCATCAATAACAGTAAAAGGATATTCTTCGCCTTTTTCTTTTTGATCCAGTGCGGTTGCAATATACGTGTCTATTGTAGCTTCAGAAGGTACCGAAGTATACCACAGTTCCCATAAATTTCCATCAGACGCAGCAGCAAGTAAGCCATCGCGATGCTGCTTTTTCAGCGGAATAAGTTTAACAGTATCATCCCCTAATTCCAGTGGATGTTTGATCCATTTAGACATAAAATAGGTGTTCCATTCTTATTTATAAAACTACTAGAAATGCATAAAAAAAGCCTCTTAAAAAGAGGCTTTTGTAGTTTCAGTCAATTAATTCCTTACGGAGCTTTATCAACAATGATACGGTCTTCGCGATTTGCAACTTCCCAAGCGGTTAAGAAAACGAGCTGCGCACGTTTTGCAAGCATGGGATAATTGATCTTATCTGGTGTGTCAGATACTCTGTGGTAATCTTCGTGAGTCCCATTAAAGTAGAAAATGATAGGCACACCTTGCTTCGCAAAGTTGTAATGGTCAGAACGGTAGTAAAAACGATTAGGATCGTTCTCATCATTGTAGGTATAATCCAGATCGATGTTCATATACTTGTTATTTACAGCAGTCGAAATGCTGTCTAGCTGCGTACTTAACTTGTCTGAACCAATTAAATAAACATAGTTCTCATTGTCTTTATGTGCATCGTCTACACGACCTATCATATCGATGTTAAGATCTGCTACCGTATTCTCGATAGGGAAAATAGGATTTTCGGCATAGTATCTAGAACCGTAAAGTCCTTTTTCTTCACCGGTTACGTGCAAGAAAACAATAGAACGTTGTGGTCTGTAACCTGCTTCAACCGCTTTATTAAACGCTTC
The DNA here is from genome assembly GCF_037029365.1 of Leeuwenhoekiella sp. CH_XMU1409-2. Lineage (NCBI taxonomy): Bacteria > Pseudomonadati > Bacteroidota > Flavobacteriia > Flavobacteriales > Flavobacteriaceae > Leeuwenhoekiella > Leeuwenhoekiella sp. CH_XMU1409-2. Next base: position 80,982 of record NZ_JAYMEI010000011.1, read on the forward strand.
AGCGATCTCAAGAACCCCTACGGTTCCCGAACCGTCATCATCGGCACCGTTAAAAACTTCGCCATCATCACGTACCCCTACGTGGTCTAAGTGTGCTGAGATCACAACATACTCTTCAGGTTTGGTACTTCCTTTAATAAAAGCCACTACATTTTCAGAAGCTTTGATTCCGCTTCCTGCTCTAAAGAAACTCTCAGGAACGGTTTGAAAGTAAGTATCTTCAAGTGCAGAAGGTATTCCTTGATCGATATAATAGTCTTTAAGATATTCTACAGCTTTCTTTTGTCCAGGCTCTCCGGTATTACGTCCTTCAAACTCATCAGAAGCATATACATAGAGCATTTCTTTCAGTTCCTCTGGAGAAATACTTTCGGCAAATGGCATAGGATCAACATCGGTCAACGCGACATTTTCTCCGGAATGACTTCCAGACTCGGTCATTTTTGGCCCACAATTTACTAGCAATACGCTGGCAAGAATGCTGGCTGTATAAACAATTTGTTTCATAGGTTATTTTATTATTTGTGCGATAAAAATACGTTTTAGTAAAATGCTTTTAACAGAAATGAAAAGATTTTTCTGTACGGCACGCTTTAAATGCTGAAAAATTCTAAACGTGCAGGTAAAATTTACCGTCTGCTTCTTTGGTAAGTTTTAAATCTCGATAGTCAAGCATAAAATGCTTGATCTGCTCAATATGTGCAAATTCGTCCTGAGTGTGGGTTGTATTGAGAATGATAGACTGTGCATTTCCGTTTGCTGCGGCTTTTGCTCCGGTGGGGCTGTCTTCAAAGATCAAACAGTCTTCGAGGTCAACCTGAAGCCGTGCTGCAACCATCTCAAATACTTGTGGATCTGGTTTTCCGCGATCTACCATATCAGAATGCACGACGGTTTGAAAATAAGGTTCAAGATGTAAAGCTTCCACAGCAAATTCGGCATTTTCTTTAGGTGCAGCAGTACCAATGCCCATAGGGATCTGTAATGCTTTTGCAGTATCTAAAAACTGTTGAAGCCCCGGAAGCATTTTGATCTTATCAGCATAAATTTCACGATAGGCAGCTTCTTTGTCCCAAGCGATTTGTGCGATTTCTTCTTCATTAAATCGATCACCAAAAAGTCGCTTAATGATCTCGCTGTTCACCCCGTGAATATCCCGTTTGACTTCGTCTAAGGTCATTTCCAGCCCCAGTTCTTTTAGTTTTTTTTGCCAGGCCCGGTGGTGAATCATCATGTTATCGATCATTGTGCCATCCATATCAAAGATGAGCGCTTTTACCGGTATTTTGTGTGTTGCTGTTGCCAATATGTAGAATTAAAAGTAATGGCTCAAAGATACGGAAATGGTCTGCGTAAGCTAAAATTTACGCGTTTCCCCCTTGGTAAAAGGGGCGTTTGCCCCTAATTAAAGCGGTTAAGGTTTTGATAATGTGTGTTTTATTAATTTAGTTTTAGTCTTTTAAACCAATCTTGTCATGAGCAAAGCACTTGTTTACGGAACTGAGCAAAAGCCGGAAGAAACCAAACTATCGGGGATTTATGCTGAATTTGAAACGGTAAAAACCATTCGGTTGGCACAAAGCAGAGCCGAAAGTAAAGCCATTCCGCTAGATCTAAAAGAGGAAGATATTATTCAACTGACTTTTGCTGATGATACTACGTGGATTGGTAATGCGCTCGATATTGAAGAAATCTATTCAAATCCTGCAAAAAGCAGCAGGTCTGAAGCGCTTTTTGTAATTGATGCCCAGGTGACGGGTACGGCGGCTTCTCGTGGCGGAATAGGCAGTGTGCTTATAAAAGCATTGCATTTATTAAGACCTAAAGTTGCTGACGTGGCAGCACAAACCGCCGCAAAACTAGCTGTGGCCTACGATAAAAAGTTGATGCCGCAACCGGGAGTTTTCAAGATGGATGCATCGTTTCAATACATACCGGCAGGAAAAGTGGTTGTGCAACCCAGCCCTTATCTGTTACTCATCCACGGGACGATGTCCAACACTTTTGCTGCTTTTTCAGAATTGCGCGTAGGAGGGAACCCCATTTGGGATCAGCTGCGAGCGCATTATCCTTCAGGCGTTTTAGCTTTAGAGCATCGTACGCTTTCGGTGAGTCCGTTGCAAAATGCACTTGATTTTTTAGAACAGCTCGATAAAAATATAAGCATTGATATTTTAAGCCATTCGCGTGGCGGTCTTGTAGCTGATATTTTAGCAAAATGCGATTGTCGCAATCCTATTGTAGGCTTTAGCGATCTTGAATTGGAGATGATGCGCAAGGAAGATGATGCGTCTTATAAGCTTATGCTCAAGATCAATACGCTGGCAGCAAAGCTTCAGCTTACAGTTAATAAAATCATACGTGTTGCGGCGCCTGCCAGCGGCACGACGATACTTTCTAGACGCTTAGATCATTTTCTTAACGTTGTGATGAATGCGCTGGGTCTGGCACTTGGAGCGCAGGCAAACGTACTTTATACCACGGTACGCACGTTTTTGCTCGAAGTGATCAAGCAGAAAGCAAATCCCCAAGCGATGGCGGGTTTATACAGTATGGTCCCCGACAGCGCTTTTCAAAAAATGTTGAATTATTCTTCAAATGCGGTGGTTAACGAACTCTATGTTATTGCAGGTGATGCTGAGGTGGGTGCCGGTCTGGTAGATGCTATGAAAGTAATTCTTGCCAATCTGTTTTACTGGAAAGCCAATGACCTTGTTGTAGATTCTAACCGTATGGAGCAAGGCGTGCCGCGCTTGAATGGAATCAACTATTTGCTTTCAAAAGACGCTGCGACTAATCATTTTAACTATTTCAGTAATCAAAATACCTGTGATGCTATTTTGCAAGCGGCGCTTACGCAAGTGGGAGAAACTGCAAATTTCTTTGTGCGTAAAACTCCGGCTGTTGCCAGCAGAGGCGTACTGCTCAGTTTAGTGTCTATGAAAGGCGTTCATTATGATAGCGTAAGCGGAAACAAGCGTATAGCCGTTGTGATCCCGGGAATAATGGGCTCAAGCCTTGATCATAACGGAAATCCGCAATGGATCGATTTTAGAGAACTGAACCGCGGTGCGATCAAAGATGATCTACATATTAAAACCAGCGATGTTTCGGCAAGTGGTGTGATCAAAAAGTATTACGATGATTTTATACAGCATTTGACGAAAACGCACGATGTGGTGACTTTTCCTTTTGATTGGCGTAAAAGCGTTTCTTTAGCAGCTAAAGCTTTTTCAGAAAAGATGGAGGAATTGCTTCAGCACAACCAACCGGTACAACTCATTGCGCATTCTATGGGCGGACTCGTAGTACGACAGTTTATGATCGATTTTCCGCAGCAATGGAAGACGTTTATAGAAAAACCTTCTAATAAGTTTGTGATGCTAGGTACGCCCTGGCTGGGTTCTTATCTAATTATGGAAGTGCTCACCGGCCACAGCAGCCGCGTCAAGCAATTGGCGATGATGGACTTTAAAAACAGCAAAAAAGAGTTGCTTCAAGTGTTTAGAGAATATCCGGGTATTTTTGAATTGCTTCCTATCGAAAACAATGAAAAACGCCCGTTTTGGGAAACGCAATTTTGGAAAGAACGCCAGGAAGAATGCGATGATGCGATGGTGATTCCGCTTAAAAAAGAACTGGATGCTTTTAAGAAATACCGAAAAACCGTTCTGGATTTTGTTACTCAACTGAAGGATGACGACCTCAAAGATGTATATTATATCGCAGGTCACGCTGAGCAAACCGTTTATGATTACACCACAAAAAAGCGGTTCTGGTCTAAAAAGAAAAAACTGGTCTATCTCGCGACTACTCACGGTGACAGTAGTGTGACCTGGGTCACGGGAATCCCTTCGCGCTTGCCGGAGAACAATTTGTATTATAGCGAAACCTCACACGGCGAACTCGCCAACGATCCCAAATTATATGACGGTATTGTTGATATTTTACTCGAAGGAAAAACCAACCGCATCTCAAAAACCAAACCCGTAAGCAGAGCAGGAGAAGTTATTACCGAAGTGTACAGCACTCCAGAACCCTTTAGCGATCTAACGACTGCGGGAGATGCTGTTTTTGGAATTCCGGCGAAGCCTGTTGTTGCTGCGAGTGCACAAACCAAATTTAAAGTAGAAGTCATCAACGCCGATTTGAAAGTGGCGCGTTATCCTGTGATGGTAGGCCATTTTAATAATGATGGCGTGCACAGTGCAGAAAAAGCACTCAACCGTTGTCTCGGCGGGAGGTTGATGCAGCGCTACGATATGGGGTATTATCCGGGGAAAATTGGCGAAAGTGAAGTCTTTTTCAATTTGAACACCAAGCCTCACGGTGCCATCGTTTGTGGTTTGGGCAACACTCAGGAACTAACCCATTATTTATTGGCCAAAACCACCGAGATGGCAACTTTAAAATATGCCATGTTTATGCGCGATAACTACACATTACCGCGTGCCAAATCCTTTGCTGAAGGTATCTCTTTTATTTTTATAGGCACTGGGTATGGCAGATTGCAGGTAGAAGATTCGCTAAAAGGAATTTTGCTCGGTGTGAGTAATGCCAACGCTTACATACGCGATCATAAAAATGGATTGATGGAAATTAAGCATATTGAACTGATCAATCATTACGAATCCTTATCTAGCCAGGCGTATTGGGGACTCACCCGATTGAAGCACGCTGATAATCGCTTCAGTTTTGAGTTGGTAAAAGGGGTGAAAAGTAAAGAAGGCGCCAAGAAAAAAAGAGCCTTTATAAGCGATCGGGATGACTGGTGGCATCAATTCAATATAGAGAGTATTCTTACGCAAGATTGTGTCAAAGGTTTTGCATTTAATTCCTCAAGCGGTCTGGCACGTATTGAAGAGGAAGAAGTGCATAATGGCTTAGATCAGGTTGAGGTGTTGCTAGAACGTATGTCACACAGTTCAGTTTGGGATAAACGCTTGTCAAAAACCTTGTTTGAGTTGCTTATTCCCAATCGCTTTAAAGATATCATTCGCAATCAAAATAACATTTTGCTCAAACTCGATCTGGAAGCGGCACAATTTCCATGGGAATTGTTTCACGATTTTGAGTCTGATGAAACACCGGCAGCTGTCAATAGCGGATTGATCAGGCAGCTGCTCACCTCAGAATATGAGTCGATGCAGCTACGCGCGGCAACAGATTCTGCTTTGATCATAGGAGATCCCATTTATGAGGAAGAAGCCTTGCCGCAGTTGCCGGCCGCTAAGCAGGAAGCGCAGTTGGTTGATGCTAAGTTGAACGAGGCTTCTTTTGAAACCCATGCGCTCATTAATGCGCAAGCTGCCGAGATTATGCTGGAGTTGTACACGCGTCCTTATAAAATCCTTCATTTTGCCGATCACGGTTTGTACGATATGGAAAACGATCGCGTGGGTATCGCCATTGGTGGCGGAATTTGTATCAACCCGGCGATGATCAAACAATTGAGTTATGTGCCCGAGTTCGTTTTTATCAATTGCTGCTATTCAGGAACCTTAAATGCAAAGGATGCAGCGTATACGCAGTCTCGCTTTAAACTGGCAGCAAACGTAGGTACACAGCTGATTCGTATGGGAGTCAAAGCGATCATCATTACGGGCTGGGCAGTCGATGATGCAGCGGCAGCAACTTTTTCAGAAAATTTTTATAAACGTATGCTTATGGGCTATGAATTTGGTGAAGCGGTACAATTTGCACGTAAAAAATGCTATCAGAATCACGGCCATACCAATACGTGGGGCGCCTATCAATGCTACGGAAATCAGCACTATAAGTTCAATGACCGAAGCAAGCAACAGGAAGACGATTATGATTATGTGCTCAGTTCGCAAGTGTACATCGATTTGGAAAATCTGTATTCTGAGATCAAACAAAATGCGTCAAAACCTAAACGTGGTAAAAAACGACTCCAAGCTATTTTGGCTAACGCAGAACGCAACTACCTTATTGATGGCGTGATCAGAGAAAAAGAAGCTTTGATCTACGATGAGTTGGGCGACCCCAAAAAAGCTTTAGAAACCTTTAGTTCTGTATTATTGCTTGAAGATGCTAACTTCTCGATGAAAGTGCTCGAGCATTTCTGCTTGTTACGCTCGCATAATTTTTCTGACAAAGCAGAAGAACGGCTTGAGCAGTTAGAACAAGTCACCAAGTTGGCCATGATAGGTAAGACCACACTGCGCCTGGGCGTTGTGGGGAATGCCTATAAATTTGCCTCGATGAAGGAAACGCCCAAGAAACGCGATCTCTACCTGAAGTTTGCGCTAGATTATTATTCTGAAGCCTTTTTGATGAATAATGATCTTTACGACGGGAACAGCCTGGATGCTTTTTCAAATATGGTGTTCATCGGTTATATCTTGCAAGGGTATGAGCAAGCCGATTTGTCAAAGATTTTCCAGCAGTTTACAGATAAAGATCCGCTGACGTATCTAAAAGACTTTCATAAGAATCTCGATGATTTTGACCCCGAAGATCTGGATATCTCGGTACTCTTAGGAATGACCGAAGTAAGCTTTTGTTTGTTATTGCTTCAGGAGGACGGTCAGGAAGATCAGACGCTTTTAGATGAAATAAATAAGCGTTTTTCTGAAACCTTCTCGCTGCTGCACAGCACCCGGCAAATACGCATCGAGATCGCCCAAATTGATTTTTTACTGAGTCACCCACAGGTGATCGACCAGAATAAACAAGATGTACTTTCAAAGATACGCGAAGCCTTGTTGCGTTATAAATAGCAGCAGTATTTAAAAGCAGCTTACTTTTTTCCTTTGTAGTATTCTTTTAAAACGCTTTTGCGACCAATGGTTGCTGTGATAATATCTTTTTCCAGATCCCAACCGCGCGCCGGACTGTACTGTCGCCCGTACCAGATGATCTGTAGGTGCAGTTCGTTCCAAAGATCTTTTGGGAAAAGACGTTTGGCATCTTTTTCGGTTTGTACTACGTTTTTTCCATTGGTTAAATTCCAGCGATACATAAGGCGATGAATATGCGTATCAACGGGAAAGGCAGGAATATTAAAGGCCTGAGAAACCACGACACTTGCTGTCTTATGACCAACCGCAGGGAGCTGTTCTAAAGCTTCTATACTCTCGGGAACTCTTCCATCGTATTTATCGATCAGAATCTGAGAAAGTCCGTGAATGCCTTTTGCCTTCATCGGCGATAATCCCACCGGCTTGATGATCTCCCGTATTTCTTCCACAGAAAGCTTGATCATATCATACGGATTATCGGCAACTTCAAAAAGAAGCGGCGTGATCTGATTGACCTTAACATCGGTACTCTGCGCACTCATCAAAACGGCGATAAGTAAAGTGTACGGATCTTTATGATCTAACGGAATGGGAATCTGCGGATAAAGTCGCTTTAACGTATCTATAACAAAGGTTACCTTCTCGGCTTTAGTCATTATCTGTAATTTTGAAAACGAAAATACAAAGAAGCGAATTTTTGATATCTTAAAAAGAATCAATTCTACACATTTAAATATAGAAAACCATGAATATGCTAAAAGAAGGAGATCAAGTACCTGCATTTACAACCAAAGATCAGGACGGAAACGAAGTACAATGGAGCGATTATGCAGACAAAAAAGTCGTTGTGTTTTTCTACCCAAAAGCGTCAACGCCGGGATGTACCGCAGAAGCTTGTAACTTAAGAGATAACTATAAAGAATTACAAGCAGAAGGCTATGAGTTACTCGGTGTAAGTGCCGACTCAGAACGTCGCCAGACCAATTTTAGAAACAAGTATGAGTTTCCTTTTCCGCTCTTAGCTGATGAAGATAAAACCGTGATCAACGCCTTTGGTGTTTGGGGTCCTAAAAAATTTATGGGTAAAGAATACGATGGAATTCATCGCACCACCTTTATCGTAGAAAACGGAACCGTAACCCGTGTAATAGGTAAAGTGAAGACTAAAGATCACGCCGCGCAGATTCTGAACTTGGGGTAAATTTTTAATAAAAAAGGAGTGGCTAGAAAGAAAATAAACGCGCTGAGAATAGATTTTTTGAGAATTTTTCTCAATTAATAATACCTACCCGAATAAAAAGAGGCTGTCTTGACTTTATTAGACAGCCTCTTTTAATACTTCTTAAATAAGGTTAAGAATTTAATTTTAAATCAAGATCTCCTTAGTCAACAAACATATTGAAATTTACTTCAAAGAAATTATTTGGATTGTCAATTGAAGATATTCTTAGTCTAAAATTTCCATCATTATCATTGTTCCCACCACCAAATTTTCCACTTGGATAATACCAGCTACCATCATTCTTTACGTTTTCATTAATTCTTAAAACTTCATTGCCAGAACCAAATTGATCAAAATAGACTTTTATATTAACATAATCTTCTTGACAAAAATAATGAGGTGTCCAAGAGGTAGACCAATCTCCACTTCCAGAAACTAACTCATCACCTTCTTTAGGGTATTTTATAGCGATATTATCATAAAGCCAAAGAGTTGCTTTTTCGTCATAAATAGAGAAACCATCCCAAGAATTTAAAGCTGTACCTCCGTTCATAACAGAGTTTGAATCTGTATCAGGTGTACCCACAATCTTTTGTAAATACCAAGTATTTGGAGAGTTTGTATGACCAAAACCAATATTATGTCCTATTTCGTGAACCATATTATAAACTTTTTTTGAATGAGGTACATTATAATTGTTATAAAAATCTAAGTTTATAATAATTGTTGAACCAACGTTACATCCAATTGGAACTGATCCCATAGCTATGGTGCCATTTTGTAATTGACCATAATCAGATCTTACGATAATATCAGAATTTGTACTATTAGAATAGGATATATTTATTTGAGATGATGTTCCTTGATACTCTAAACTATTCCAAAGATTAGCTGCTTCTTGAACAGCAATTCTCCAGTTATCTGTACCCGAAGACGGGATCGAATTGTCAACATAAATAGTAATATTATTTATATTCTCTTTAGAAACTAATGAATCATTTTTCCAACTAAATTGTTTTGACTGATTTTTTGAAAAAAGTTTCTCTTTAGGTATCATTATATCTCCCTCTATAACTATATAATTTTCAAAATCAAAGGTATCTACAGGAATAGAAACGTTTGATTTGATTACATCCAGATATTCTATATTTTCTGAATTAGATAGTGTATTATCCTGATCTATTGAACATCCGTTTATCAAGATAGAAGAGGTAAACAAAATTAAAAGGTAGCGATTTTTCATCATAAATTGTTTAAAAGGTTTGTTGGAGTAAATTGCCAGATTTCTATAAGTTTTTTATTTACAAACAGTTATATTTTTTTTTATTCACTTGTTATTTTTACATTAATATTTTAACCCCATTACGCGCAGTTGGGTGGCGATACGCAAAGCTTCAGACTTGTGGGAACCGGTAACCAACAAACCTTATAATTTTGATGCTCCAACCTTCTTTGAAGAAGATTCTTTTAATGTAGAATACTTTCGAGCGATCACCAATCGCAATCCTTCTGAAGCAAAAATCGCTCTGGGAAAATGCCTCTTTTTCGACAAAAACTTTTCTAAAGGAAAAGATATGGCTTGTGTGACCTGCCACGATCCCAAACTGGCTTACACAGACGGGAAGGTGACCAATATGAATAATACCGGTTCGCCGTTAAAGCGCAATTCACCTACCCTGATCAATTCAGTTTTTCAACGGGCATTTTTTTGGGATGGCAGAGCGGAAACTTTACTTGCTCAAATTTCAGGCGTATTTACTAACAAAGAAGAATTCAACAGTACGGTACACGAATTTTCTGAAGAAGTCTTAACCGATTCGACCTATTTTGAAGCGTTTAAAGAAGTATTTGGTACGCGCAGAAGCTGGACCAACGAGGAGACCATCAAAGCACTTTCGGCATACATCAGTACACTTAATGGGTTCAGTTCGAAATTCGACAAGAATATGCGGGGTGAAGCAAACACCTTTACTCCAGAAGAACAACTGGGATTAAATCTGTTTATGGGAAAAGCGCTTTGTGCTACCTGTCATTTTATGCCGCTCACCAGTGGGACGGTTCCTCCTTTTTTTACTGATACCGAGAAGGAAGTGATCGGAGTTCCGGAAACTTCAGCCAATAAAAAACTCGATGATGATCTTGGTTTTTATTTTATGTACGAAGAGCCCATTCAATTAGGAATGTTCAAGACGCCGACTGTGCGCAACGCAGCACTTACCGCACCCTATATGCATAACGGTGCGTATCAAACTTTAGAAGAAGTTATTGATTTTTACAACAAAGGTGGCGGTGGCGGTCTTGGTTTTGATCTGCCACATCAAACGCTTCCTTTTGACAATCTTGAACTTACCGACGAAGAACAACAAGCGCTTGTTGCCTTTTTAAAAACCTTGACAGATATACCAGAGGAGTATAATTAGTTAAATAAAGCCTATAAAAATTTAAAAACTTTAGCAGCAACTTAACAGGTTGCTGCTTTACCTTTGTGCCTGAAATGAAAGCAATTATCTATTCATTATTTATGTTTTTGTTCTTGCTCTTAGGAGCAGGACAAACTTCGTATGGTTTTGATATAGATATGAGGTTGCCTCTAGACAGCTCAGAGCATACTGCAAGTGTTGAGCGCGCCAATGATAAAGCAGTTGCCGTAGAACAGCTCACGCTGACAGCGCCAGAAATCTCTGTTAATTCAGAGGAGTCTTATGCACTCTCCGGGCTTGATCTTTGGGCCGGCAATTCAACGTCTTCCACTGCGATAGCAGACGTTGTAGATCTCAACTATTTAAGCTTCAGTGCTTCGATCATACCATCGTTAAGCCGTTTGGATCTCATTTTTCCTTTTCACCTTTTTCCGTAAAGATTATACTACGTAGTTCAAATTCTGAAGTTTAGAAATCCATCTGATCTCTAAACACCCTGAAGATGCTTGCATCTCAACATTTTAAACAACAGTATATTCTTTTACATTATGAAATTAAATATGATCTTGGTTTTTGCCCTTGTGGTAGGAGCCGTAGCAATACCCTATATCTTTTTTGTTTTTTCGGCCTCCAATGCAAAAAAGCTGAGTAACTTTTTTAAGGCACAGGCTGCAAAACAAGGCTTGTCCTTTAATTTGAAAGAGCAGTGGAGCAACCGAATCATCGGGATCGATACTTCAAAAAACGTATTGCTCTACACCCAGTTTATACAGGGCGAATTCAAACATCAACAGCTTGACTTGAATGCAGTAGCCCGAGTACATATTCTTGAAGATCTGCAATCTAAACGCATTGAAGGAAAGCTTAGTTCTACCTTAGAAAACCTTGCTCTAGAACTTGTTCTAAAAGGAAATGAGGCTTCTATTATTCTTAATTTTTACGATTCGTTGCTTGATGCTTCACAAAATTTTGAAATGAAGCGCGCCAATAGCTGGAAAACCACAATTGAAGATCTATTAAAGCAAAATGAAAAGGCTACACACGTGCGTGCAGCCTAAAGTGTCTTTTACCCCTAAAAGACCAAAGCCTCAGTCTTGATAGACTGAGGCTTATTTTTTTGGAATATGCTCTAAATTACTTTCCGTTGTGCTCAAAAAGATAATTGGTGAGCAAGGTATATAAATGTCTGCGGGTATTCATTCCTTCGTAAATTCCGTGGGAGCGGTTAGGATACGACATCATCGTAAACTGCTTGTTTTGTTTGATGAGTTCGTTTACCAAATATTCCATATTCTGATAATGCACGTTATCGTCGCCGGTACCGTGAACCACCAGTAGATTGCCTTCTAAATTCTTAGCATAAGTTACCGGTGAACCTTTAATAAAATCTTCGCGGTTTTCCTGCGGAAGTCCCATATAACGCTCTTGATACACGTTGTCATAAAACAGCTGATTGGCCACTGCGGCTACCGCCATTCCGGTTTGATAAATTTCAGGATAGCGGAATAGTAAGTTCAACGTCATCGAGCCACCACCGCTCCAGCCCCAGACTGAAATGCGATCTTCATCAAGAAAACTCCATTTTTCCAATAAAGCTTTGGTTGCCATCGCCTGATCACGCGAATTGATCACACCCACTTTGCGATAAATAGATTTACGCCACGCACTACCTTTTAAAGAAGGTGTGCCGCGGTTATCCATATTGATGATCACAAAGCCTTGCTGGGCTAAAAAGATATCGTACAAGCCGATAAAATTGTCGGTGGCCATTTGTCCCCAAGGTTCGCCATATACGTGAAAAAGCACAGGATATTCCTGAGATTCATCAAAACCTACAGGTTTGGTGATTCTACCTTCAACTAGAACGCCATCTTCAGTCTCTACCTGAAAAAATTCGGTTTTAGGAAGCGCCAAGCTGCTTAGTTTTTCTTTTAAACCGGCATTGTCAACCAAGACTTTTATGGTTTTGTGATTGGGCAGACTTATCAACCGTACAGTCGTTGGCTCATCAACACTGGTATGCGAATGAATCGCATACTTACCGTTGGGAGCGATTTGATAGGTATTGATCCCTTCAAACTCTTCAGGCGTAAGGCGTTTGGGAGTGCCTTTTCCTTTTAACGAAGTCGAAAACAAATAACGCTGCGCAGGATCTTCCGGCGAAGCCGAAAAGAATACTTCCTTGTTTGTTGCGGTATAAAAAGCCGCCACATCGTAGTCACCCGGAGTTAATAGTTTACGCTCGCCGGTTTCTAAACTTACTTTGTAAATATGACGCCACGCATCATTTTCGGTCATTCTTAAAAACTCAGACTTATCTGGCGTTAGGAGCAAATCATTTTTACCCCATTGGTTGGCAGAAACATCGGGATAATCAAGATCTACCCAGGTTTCTTCGGTTTCGGTATATACTTCTTTTAGGGCTTTAGAAGAAGGTACATAGGTGTATATCTTCAGTGTGTTTTGCTTGCGGTTCAACTGCTGAATCAACAAAAGATCTTCATCAATCCACTGTAAAGCCGGTAAATAATGCTGTACAGGATCACCGGGAACCGGAATCCAAGTAGTCTCTTTGGTCTTAGTATTTACAATGCCCACTTTAGTCGAAGAAGGGTCGTAACCTACTTTTGGGTACTGCAACGGAATAGGCTTTGCATACACAGAATCGGTGGTGTTGATCATATAGAAGGTTCCGATTCCTGAAGCGTCCAGTTGCCAGTAGGCGATGTGTTTTCCGTCAGGATTCCATCTAAAACCATCACGCGCACCAAATTCTTCTTCATAAACCCAGTCAAAGGTTCCGTTGATGATATCGCCCGTTCCGTCTGTCGTAAGCTGGGTTACTTCGCCGGTTTTAAAGTTCTCTTCATAAAGATTGAAACCCGAAACATAAGCTACATGTTCATTAGAATCAGAAAACTTAGCAAACATCAACGAGGACGAAGGAAGCGCCGCGCCCAATTGCTTCAAAGCTTTGGTATCCAGATCATACACCCAATAGTCACCTTTGGTATTTGAGCGCCAAACCCGACTGGTGTTGGTGAAAATAAGCACCTTGCTTTCATCGTTAGAAAGACTGAAGTCGGCTATTTGTAGCGCTTGATCTTCACCCGATGGCGTAAGGGCTTCCGCGCTTAAAAAGATCTCTTGAGCATTTGATTTACTCTCATACTTGATGAGTTGGTCTTGGCCGTCTTCGGTTTGCTCGATGGTAACAAAGGCATCTCCATCATGGATCCAACTTATAGATCGTGCGCTTTCTCCGCGAAATTCAGAGGAATAAATGCGATCTAGTGTTAATTGAGAGGCGTCCTGTGCAATTGCTTTGCTATTTAGTGCAATAGTAAATAGGCAAAGCAGGCCTAGTTTTATAGCTTTCATAGGTTAGTTGTTTCTTAGTTTTTCGATGGCTTCAGGTGTTTTGGCAAGTGGTTCGCCCAATAGTTTGCTTCCGTCTTTAGTAATGACAAAATCCTCTTCGACGCGTATGCCGCCAAAAGATTTGAATTTTTCCACTTCGTCATAATTCACAAAGTCCATATACTTTTTCTGTGCTCTGCGCTCATCGATCAAGAATGGATTGAAATACAAGCCGGGTTCTACGGTAAGCACAAAATCCTCCTGTAGTTCTTTCCCTAGACGTAGTGACTTTAGTCCAAACTCAGTGCTTTTCTTCAGCTCAGGAGTATAGCCCACGTATTGTTCCCCCATATTTTCCATGTCGTGAATGTCTAAGCCCATCATATGACCTAAACCGCATTGAAAGAAAAGCGTGTGAGCACCTGCGGCAACTGCCTCGTCAGCGTCGCCTTTCATCAGGCCAAGATCGGTAAGACCTTCTACAAGTTTCTTGGAGGCCAACAAATGAATATCTTTAAAACGCGTGCCGGGTTTTAAGGCATCAATGGCGCTTTCGTGCGCATTAAGCACGATATTGTAAACGTCTTTTTGCAACGGACTGAACGTTTTTCCGGCAGGGAAGGTGCGGGTCATATCACCACCGTAGCCCATCGTATTATACGCGCCGCAATCGCAAAGCACCAGATCGCCTTCACTCAATACCGCGGTGGTTGCGTGATTGTGGAGATATTGGCCGTCTTTAGTCAAAATAATGGGGAAAGCGAGTCCGCCACCGCCGCTTACCGCGATACCGTTAAGTGTTCCTGCCATTTGCATTTCGGTCATTCCCGCTTTAGTATTGATGATCGCATACTCGTGCATTTTGCGGGTAATATTCACTGCTTCTTCAAGTTGTACCAATTCTTCAGCCGACTTGCGCTCGCGTTGTGTAACGATCGCTTGAATCAAGGCTACAGATTTTTTAGCTTCTACTTCTTGAATCGGAATATCTAAAAGTTCGCTGATCGCAATTTTTTGAGCCGAACGATAGGGTGGAAGGTAATGCACCTGTTGCCCTTTGGCTACTTGCGTTTTTAGATAAGAAGCTACCTGATCTAAAGGTTTTACAGTGCTGAAGCCTGACTTTTCAGCAAAGCTTTCTAATTTTTCAGCAGAACCGATCCAAACTTTTTCTTCCGGAGTAGCATTGTTTCCGAAGAGGATCTCTTCGCCGGTATCGATGTTGATCAGGAAATACAGATCAGGAATATGATCGATCCCCGTATAATATAAAAAGCTGCTATCCTGTTTAAAAGGATACCAGTTATCGGCATAATTCATCGAGCTTTCTCCATTGCCGGGAAAGAGGATGATGCCACTTTTAAGCGTTTGTTTTAGGGTATTTCGTCTATTGACGTAGGTGTTTTTAGGAAACATAAATTGAATTAATTTTTTAAAAGTCAAAGTTTGAAGCCCTGCAAAAAAGGCCGGTTTTGACGATTTGCTGCTAAATTATCGAAATGCAATTAGAAACAATTACCGGTAATTGCCCATTTGTATGCATTTGTTAGCAGTATTTCACGCTTTTTTTGAATTATCAGGTGAATTTTTAATCTGCCTTATGCTTATTTGCTTAAATCCTTTAACATTTAACCTTATCAAGGTTAATAACGTATCAATTGAGAAGCTTTTAACGGAGCTGCGGAAAGCTACCCTTTAAATTGCGTTCAGTTACTAACCAATAAATGATAACTATGAAAAGAATTATTTTACCAATAGGATTAGCATTAGCACTATTTACAAGCTGTGATATCAACAAAAAAGATTCAGCAGAATTGCCTGAAGTCGATGTTGATGTAGAAACTGAAGCAGGTGAGTTACCCGAATATGATATCGAATGGGCAGATGTAGACATCAGCACCAAAACAGAAACGGTAGAAGTGCCTAAAGTTGTGGTTGTGATGGAAGAAGAAGAGGTTGAAGTACCTACCATAGACGTAGATATGCCCGATGAGGAAAATGTTGAACAAAGCCTTGTCGTAGAAGCTGAAATCACCGATACCGAAAAAGATCTTGAAATTCAGGAAGTACGTGCTAGCAATAAGATGCTATATGTAATTGCCAATCTTGAGGATCTTGGAACCGATATCGAAGATCAAACCATGCGTATTCAAGATCAGGTAAACTTAAATGCTCCTGATATGAGTGTAAAATATATCATCGTAGGAGAGCGTCCAGACCGTGTATTCAATAATAAAGATGCATATTATAACACGATGAGCGACTTGCCACAAAAAATTCAAGAGGCTGATGTGATCTATTCAAGAAGCTAATTTATACTAAGAGATATAATACAGAAATAGTACAGAAAGAGAGACCACATTTGTGGTCTCTTTCTTGTTTCAGTTGTTTGCCATTTATAAATCTATTTATCCTCCAAACGGTCTTTTACGTATTCTACTTTTGTTTTTCCGTGGGGTTTGGCGTTTCCGTTTTCATCTAAGCCTACCATCACGATCTTATCGATGGTGATGATGGTCTCGCGCGTCATTTTGTTACGTACCTCACATTTTAAGGTCAGGGAAGCGGTACCAAATTTTACCGGTTCGATACCAATTTCGACAATATCCCCTTCGCGAGCACTAGATTTAAAATCTATTTCACTGATATATTTAGTAACCGTTCGCGGATTCTCTAATTGTATGATGGCGTAAAGCGCCGCCTCTTCGTCGATCCATTCTAAAAGTCGGCCTCCAAAGAGCGAACGATTGGGATTAAGATCTTGCGGTTTGATCCATTTTCGGGTATGAAAATTCATAGTTTTTTCTCTTAAAATTCTAACGTAAAGTTAGGATTTATCAAGGCTTAAAAGAGCTTCATACGGAAGCTTTAGCCTATGCTATGATAACCAATTTATATAGGATTATACGATTTTCAAACTGCTATAACCCTGCCCATTTTGCGTAAGATTAATTAGTTAGATGTAGATTAAGAATCTGGTAAATAAGTAGTCTCTATTTTGTATATTTCATTCAATAGAATTTCTGTTGAAGTTTCTAAAACCGTCTCAATTGTTGTTTTCTCATTAGTTAGTCGAAGAGTTCCTGATCCATTTATTGTTTCACTATAAACAATTTCTGCTTCTAAACCTTCAATCTCAATTTCCTGTCGAGCATCCCTGAAGTATTTATAATCTGCCAAGTATATAATTTTATTTTTTTGAAGATAAAGAGTTTCTTTTCCAAAAGAATTCCATAAATAGCTGCGTAGCATCATAAATCCTAGTCCCCAAAAAAGAAAGAAGATAAAAAACACACCTATATGCAGACCTTTACGATTGAGAATTACCACGCTCAAAGCAACTATCGGAATAAGCGCGCAGACTAGCACTAATAATCCTAGAAAGAACCTTATTATTAATGGGGTTTGCTTGTGATGAAATGTTATAATATCTAATTGCTCATTCATATTTATCGTATTAAAAGATTGATCAAACCACCTTTAAACTGCTATAACCCTGCCCGTTTTGTGTAAGTTGAATTTGCGTTGCAATACGCTCTTTTAAACTGTCTACGTGACTGATCACGCCGATCATTTTTGAGGATTCGGCTTGCAAAACTTCAAGTGTATCTAGTGTTTGGTCAAGGGTTTCGGGGTCGAGGGTACCAAAACCTTCATCAATAAATAAGCTGTTGATCTCGATATTGCGGGATGCTAGATCAGATAGTGCTAAGGCCAGTGCCAGACTTAGAATAAAAGTCTCACCACCGCTCAGCGTTTTGATCGAGCGGCGTTGCCCGCCCATATGCTCATCAATCGCAACCAGACTGTCATCTTCATCCTCAGCCGGTTGGTCTATTTGATAACGGTCGGTAAGGCGCATTAGACGTTTGTTAGCCAGTTGCAGCAGTTGTTGCAGCGTTAAATCCTGGGCAAAATTGTTGAATTTATCTCCTTTTGAATCTCCGATTAGATCAAACAACACTTGCCAATGCTTAGACGATTCTAATTCTTGATCGATCTGTTTTTGAAGTTTTCTAATCTGCTCCAGATTGTCCTTGTGATTTAATAGTTGGCGAGATAAAACGGAAGCTGAATGTTCATTTTGTTGATGCGCTTCTGTTTGTTTCTGATGTTCCTCTTGAAGCGCTTCAAGCGGTGTTTCGCCCACGGTATCTTTTAAGATTTGAATTTCTTCAATGAGCTTATTGCGCAGGGTTTTTAGACGTAAAGCATCTTGTTTGATCTGTTCTAGTTCGTGCTTCCAGGTTTGAGCCGTTGCAGCATTCAAGCGCATTTGCAATGCATCTTCAATAGCATCATAGCCTTTCTCTTTCAATTGATCTAGCAGGCTAACCGTGAGACTTTCTAATTTTTTTGCAAGATCACGTTCTGCTTCTTTAGCTGCATTGAGCAGCTGTTCTTGCTGCTTTGCTGTTTGCTCGTTACGATTCCAGGAGGTTTCCAACTGACTGACGTCTTGCTCAAAATCTTTACCAGAATACACTGCGGAAATGGACGCTGCTATTTTTTTGCCTTTGGCCAAGAGCGCTTTTAAATCGCTTGTTTGCTGCTCAATTTGCCCAAGTGTTTTGATGTTTTGCTGAAGTTTTTCAGCGGAATTTAATTCCTGTTCTTGCTGTTCCAGTTGGAGCTCCAATTCGTTAAACGTGGCGTTACCTTTGGTTTGCATCAGGTTTTTAAATTGGGCATCAAAAGTGGTTTGCTGAGCACTCAGTTCTTCATCGAGAACTTTTATACGCTGTTCGAGCTGTTGTGTTTGTTGCGTTAATTGCTGAAGCGAACTTTCTTTAGTCGCGAGTTCTTTGTTCAGCGTTTTTAATTCGTGTTCTAATTGAAGCACCGCAGCTTTGAGTCCGTTTTCTTCTTGCGGAATATGGGCTGCGAAAGGATGATCAAGGGAACCACAAAGCGGACAAGGTTCATTATTTTGTAGGTCTTTGCGGTAATCCTCAAGTTGTTTTTGTAGCTGCGCTACTTCCAGAGTTTTTTGCTTAGCGGTGTGCTGAGCTTCTTTTAGCTCGATCTGCTGTTTCAGCTGTTTGATCTCTTCCGGTAGAGGGGCTTGTTGCTTTTGCAGAGCAACGTGTTCTTTGCTGCGTTCTTTGCGTTGGGTTTCTAAAGTGCTTAAAGCCGTATGCGCTTTTTCAGCTGCGCGGATGTTTTTCAGCTTAGATTGAATTGCTGCCAGACGTTCTGCTACCGAAGCATTTTTGAGGTCAAAGCGGTTCTCTAAATCTGCATATGCAGATTTAGTCTTCGTAAATTTCTCCTGTAAAGCAGTTTCAAAACCCTTGAGATCTTTTAGGTCTAAACGTAAATCGAACTCCCTAGCTGCCGTTTGCAACGGATTTTTACTGGTTTCGAAAGCGGTGCGCAAGGCATTGCGCTCATCGATCAAGGCACGGACTTCCGCTTTATAACGTTCCATTTTTTCCGGAAAATCAGTTGGCGTGACCGTAAGTTTGAATTGCTCGCTAAGTTGTTGCGTTAAGCGCTCTCGTCGGGTTTTTGCAGCTTCTAAAGCTTCCGTAGCCCTAGTGATTTCGGTTTGCTTTTCTTTTTGCTTTTCCTGCAAACTTTGCCAATGATTGAGTTCTTCTGCAAAAAGTTGAATTGCTTCGTGATGCTTCAGTGCATCTCCTTTTTCTTTTTCGAAGTTTTCCTGAAGCGAGACCACTTCGCTTAATTCTTTCTGTGTTTTTTGCAGTTCGCCTTCTTCGACTTGCAGTTTCTTTTTAAGCTCGATCTCTTTGGTAAATTGTTCGATCGATTGCTTTAATTCCTTTTGCCTCTCGGCTAAAGTTTCAGCTTCTTTTTGCTTTGCTGCGAACGAATCTTCTTCCAACAATTGCTCCCTGAAAGTCTCAATTTTAGCGCGTTTAGCATCAATTTCCTTAGCACGCTCTTTATTCCGAAGAAACACTTCTATCCCAATTCTGCGATAGATATCAGTGCCCGTGATCTTCTCAAGAAGCGCGCCACGTTCCTTTTTGGGCACTTGTAAAAATTTAGCAAACTCGCCCTGCGCCAATACAACAGACTTGATAAACTGATCATAATTCAAACCGATCAGCTCCTCATTTTTTCCCGGCACATCCGACTTTTTTAAATCGAGAATTTCGTTGCTTACTGTGTTTATGAGCTCCATATGATAATCGCGCAGATTACCATTTCGGTTGGTCGAAATTTCCCAGCGCGAGGTAAAAATCCCTTGATTGCATTGATAGGTAATTTGCGCATTTGCGTCTTCCTGATTGCGGGTAAGAATAGCTCCTTTTTTGAGCACCTCGTTCGTACTCATCTTCCCTAAACGTGGCACGTGATTGAATAACGCCAGGGAGATCACATCAAGAATCGTGGTTTTTCCGCTACCGGTTGGGCCTGTGATCGCAAAAAGACTGTTTTGCAAAAAGGGTTCTTGGGTAAAGTCGATCTCGTACTCTCCGCGTAGCGAATTGATGTTTTTAAAAGCAATTTTTAATATCTTCATGTTAAGCGGGATCTGCGGTATTGAGGTGTTCTACAAGTTCTTGAAACGCTAAAGTTACTTGCGTCTTGGTTTCTTCATCATACGAGTTTTGCTCGAGCATTTTGGTAAATACTTCCAGCGGTTTTAGGTCTTCCAAATGTTGCTGGGCGTCAAACAATTTTCCGGTTGCTTTTAGTCGGTTTTTAAAGGTCGCGCGATGCTTGACGATCTCGAGTCCCGGAGTGTCAAATTCGGTAACCAGCGTGTCGAGTTGTGCAATACGATGGGCATCAAAGTTCTCTTCGATCAACTCCACTTCGATGAGGTTGGTGAGTTCACCTTCAGGAGTCAGCGTTTGCAATTTGCTTTGTATACGTTCCAGATCGCCGCTCACTTTGTTCAGCTTTCTAAACGTAGGAATCGCAACACTTTTAGGTTCAAAACCCGTTGAAGTATTTAAGATCAACACCCGTTTTTCATCGGTACGCTCGCTGAAGGAAAGTGGTAAAGGTGAACCACTATAAAAAGCGGGAATTGCTGCGCTTACGCGTTGGGGTTTATGAATATGCCCCAGCGCTACATAGCTAAAATACTCCCCAAACTGACTCGCCTGAAAAGCAGCCTGATTACCGATCTGTATGTCGCGTTCACTCTCTGAAGGCTCAATGCCTGCTGCATACAAATGCCCCATAGCGATCACCGGTAGTCCGGGGAATTTTTGCTTGCAAGTTTCTGCCGCTTGCGTAAAGACGGCTTCAATTCCTTTTCTAATGGCTTCAATGCGGTTTTCATAGGTAACGCCAGATTCTGCCGCACGAATATCTCCATCCCGTAAAAACGGAATTGCAGCAACGACAAGCTTGTCATTATCCTGTTTTCCTTGAACGGGAATCAAGCAGTCTTCCAGATTTTCCGGCATTCCGCCAAGGATATGTACATTTAATGCTTCGAGTATTTCGCGAGGCGCATCGAGCATCGACGGTGAATCGTGATTTCCACCGGTAATGATGAGTTTACAATTGAGATTGCTCAACTGTTTTAAAGCTTTGTAGTATTGTTTGCGTGCTTCAGCAGAAGGATTAGCGAGGTCAAAAACATCTCCGGAAACCAAAACGAGTTCGATGTTTTCCTCTTGAATAATTGCAATCAGCCAAGAGATAAAGCGTTCAAAATCGGTGTATAAATAGTGTTTGTGCAGCTTTTTGCCAATATGCCAGTCGGCCGTATGCAAGATTTTCATGGGCTTAGATTTAATCGCGTAGGAGGAAGCGTGAAGTTACGAAAATTGAGAGGTAAAAGGGATTGTAACTTTTGAGTAATTCTAAGGGTTCATGAAAAGGAAGCTTTTTCAAAACACCTTATCAAAACGCATCCCGTTAAAGGCATAAACTTCACCATTGTATAACCCAAAAAGAAGTCGGTTTGTAGTGTCTTTGTAAATGCTCCAGATCATTATGGAATCTAGAGTATTGTTTATGGAATGATGTTTTACTGATTTTCCATCATAACTCCAGGCGCCGGTGTCCCGATCTCCAAACCAAATGTTTCCGTGAGCATCTTCAGCAATTGAAAAAACGTGCTCTAAAGTACCGGCTGGAGAATGTGCCCCTCTTCTGGAACTTTCGGGATGTATGAGTCCGTTTTCTTCTGAAAAATTGATAACAGTGTCTCCATCGATCAATAAAACGCCAATCCCGTTATTGCCTACCCAAATACGCCCTTTAGAGTCGGCAAACACGCTTCTTATATGAATGTAATCTTCAGGAAGTAGTGCCTTTTTGATCTTCTCAACCGGTAGTAGGTTTTGCCCATCAAAGACGAATAATCCGGCATAGGTACCAAACCAGACCTGGCCTTGGTTGTCTTTTGAAATCCCGGTAATTGCATAAGAATTTTCAAGATCGTCAGAAATTGGTTTAGGAAAGGGTACGTAATTCAGCTGTTGCCCATCCCACCAGTTAACGCCCGGCAGATTCCCGGCATTAAACCATAGGTTTTTTGAAGAAGCTTTAGCAACAGGTTCTGGAAAACCTGTTTCGGTAGTGTAATTTGTAAAGTGTGTACCGTTGAATTTACTTACGCCGTCTGCGGTGCCCAGCCAGATATTGCCTTGCGCATCTTCCTGAATGCTGCGGATTTGATTCTCGGCCAAACCATTTGCCGTGGTAAAGTAGCTAAAGCGCGTTCCGTTATAAACAGCCAAGCCTTCGTTGTGACTTCCTAGCCAATAATTCCCATTTGAATCCTGAAAGATCGCACGAACTCCTGAGGTGAATTTCAACGTATCAGATGTCAGTGGTTGTATCAATTCAGTAAGAGCAGCTGCGTCTGTTTTTTTTGTTTTCTTTTGGGTGCAGGAAGTACTCGTAAAAGCAATACACAGCATAGGGAGTAGGAAGATAAAGGCTTTCATATGGTTTGATTGACGCTCTAAATATAGTCTTTAAATGTTTAAAAATAAGTAAACTAAGCGTGGTGGATGTTTTGAATAAATGGGGTGAAGCGGTTAATATCGTATCAGCACTTGCGAATAATAGACCGTAAGGAGTTCGCGTTTTTCAATCTGCAATCTGTAATTTTCCTAAGGATATAAAAATTGAATATTATGGTTTGCAGAGCATATGCTTTACTTGTATTGTTTTTGTTTGCAGAAACTCTTTTTGCGCAGAAGGGCGATCCACAAATGCAGTATCAACTATCCTTTCCTCAGGCGGAAGCGCATTATGTTGCAGTGGAGTTGCATCTGGACCAGCAGGATACTACCGAAACCACACTCGTTTTGCCGGTTTGGACTCCGGGATATTATATGATTCTCGATAACCCTGCGCATATTATTGATTTTGAGGTGCAAGCTTCTGAAGGTGTTGCGATAGCCTGGAAGAAAACTTCTAAAAACAAATGGACGATCACACATCCTAAAAATACCGAATTAGAGGTAACCTACAGGGTTTATGCTAATCGTACTTCGGTAGCAGAATCTAATGTGAAGGATAGTCGGGCTTTTCTCGCGAACACCGATATATTTATGTTTCCTGAAGGGCGAAAGGAAGCACCCATTTTGGTAAGCTTTCAACTTCCTGAAGCTTGGGAAAACATCGCTACGGGACTCGAAAAAGTAAACCAAAATACCTTTTACGCCGTATCGGCAGATGTGCTTTATGACAGTCCGTTTTACCTCGGAAATCAAAAAATGATCGCGTTTCAGCAATTGGGCAAAGACTTTAGTCTGACCATTGCAACTCCCAAAGGTTTGAATGAGCAACAGTTTGTGGGTGATTTGCGAAAGATCATTTTACGCACAACCTATTTGATGCAGCACATTCCTTTTGAGGAATATGCGTTTATTATGATGGAACCCGGCGGCGGCGGACTCGAGCATGCCAATTCGCAAGCGGTATTTACCTACGGAAGTTTTGATTTTAAAACCGATGCCGATTATAAGGCGTTTCTCAATTTTATCACCCACGAGTATTTTCATCTATATAATGTAAAAGCTTTGCGACCTATTGAATTAGGACCTTTTGATTACAGCAAAGAAAATTACACAACGATGCTTTGGGTGGCTGAAGGCTTTACCGTGTATTACGAATATCTCATTATGCGCGATGCAGGATTGATCAGTGAAGCCGAGCTGCTAAAGTATTTAAGCAGCCATTTTAAGGCGATCGAAAATAAGGAGGGAAAAGAACATATGTCTTTAGAACGCTCCAGTTATGATGTGTGGAATCACTTCTTGAATACTGACGCCATTACCGATGCCACTACGATCTCCTATTATCATAAAGGCCCAATGCTCGGACTTTTGCTTGATCTTGCCATTCGTCACGAGAGTGCAAATGAAAAGTCTCTAGACGATGTGATGCGCGAAATGTATACTACTTACTATCGGGAACAACAACGCGGTTATACCGAAGAAGAATTTTGGGATACGGTAGCGCAAATGGCAGGTAAGCCGCTAACCGAATTGCGTCGCTATGTAGAAACAACCGAAACACCAGATTATGAGAAGTATTTGAGCTATGGGACCTTGTCCTTAGATCTAAGCCTAAACGATGATCCGGAAACAGAACGTATAGAACGCGCTTATGAATTGCAGCGCAAAGCCCCCGAAAATAAACTGCAAGAAGAAATCCGTAAGACGCTTTTTAGAAATCGTCTTTAACCTAAATTCAAGATTTTAATGCAATGAAGTGACATCCTAAAAGGCTTCACCTATGCTTAGGTAAAAATTGCTTCCGTCTCTGGTAAAGGCATAATCAAAGCGAATAAAAATATCTTTTTCTCTAAAGATCAGGAAACGCGCACCGGCACCGGCAGACCATTTGATCTTGTTCATCTCCAGTTCGTTCCAATCGTCAAAAACTTCGCCTACACCGGTAAAAACAGTCGCTCCTAAACGGTCTGTAAAACCGAGTTTAAGCGGTAGGAAACGGTATTCTACTTGCGCAGCGATCTGATTGCGGTCTCTAAACCTTCCGCTAAAATAACCGCGCATAATACTCTCTCCACCTAAGTATGAAAGTTGGTTGAATGGAACATCACCACCAAAGCTAAACTGACCAATAACCTGAGCCGCCAGCACATCTCGCTTGCCTATAGGTGTAAAAAAACGGTTGTCTGTAGTGATGGTCTGATATTTAACATCGCTTTTCCAGAACGGATTGTAATTGAGGTAAGCCAATTCGCTAAAAAAGGCATTCCGCTCATTCAATACATTGTGCCGGGCATCGTAAACCAGACCGGCACCCATACCAAAGCTGGTCGTTCCTTCGGCACCAAAGGGAAGCTCAATGTCCAGAGCTTCGTCGCTGTCTTCGGGAGCTTCAAAAGAAACGTTAGACAGACTTCTAAAGTCGGTCTCGAGACCTACATAAAAGTTCTTTACAACCTTGCGTAATACCCGTTCTTTAATCTGAATTTGCGTTGCATCTACTAATGCGATATTGTCTTTAGGAACATCATTCCCTATCCCGTAATATTTTAGCGGAAAGCGTTCTGCATCAAGATCTCCTAAGAAAAACCATTTGTCCTGGTCAGAATAGACAGCATGATTGATGCGTATGCCATATTGCCCGTTGAAGGTAAAAAAGGCATAAGTGTTGATCTCGCTAAGGCGGTTGTTAATATCCTCATTGGCATAAAACACAAAGAGTGGTGCCACGGCAAATTCCAGACCTGTTTCAGGACGTATACCTAACACCGGATAGATCAGGAATTGTGGTTTTTCCTTAGATACGGTATCATTAAACACCCTATTGAGGTAGCGGGAAATAAACCCTTTTTTGGGAGTTTCATTAGGAATCGTAGTCTCCTGTGCTTGCAGTTGTAATCCCATAAGCAAGAGACCTAGTGTACATAAAAGAAGACGTAATGTTCTCGGCATTGTCAATTTTCAGGTAAAAGTAGCCTTTTAGTCACGGAACGAATCAGCTCAAATTGTAAGGAAATGCTAATTTTTAAGCGGAGGCCATCCCACATTTGGTTTGAAAAGTGTAAGGAGTGATCGTTAAAATTAGTTAACTTTAGAGCAGTGCGTTTTGCTATAACGCTTAAAAACAGACGTTTCATTAAAATCATAATGCTATGCCACAGTATAGTTTGTACATTAACGAGAAAGAACATCAGGTTGATGTTGCTGCAGATACCCCGGTGCTTTGGGTCTTGCGGGATCATCTTAATATGGTAGGAACCAAATATGGCTGTGGTATTGGCCAGTGTGGTGCGTGCACCATTCACCTTAATGGTAATGCCGTACGCTCGTGTTCGCTCCCTGTAAGCGCCATTGCAAACGCTTCGATGAAGATCACCACGATAGAAGGACTTTCAGAAAGCGGTGAGCATCCTGTGCAACAAGCATGGATCGAAGTTGATGTGCCGCAATGCGGGTACTGCCAGGCAGGACAAATTATGAGTGCAGCAGCCTTGCTCAATCGCAATGCGAATCCTTCTGAAGACGAGATCAAAAACGCGATGAGCGGTAATCTCTGCCGATGCGGAACCTATACACGAATCAATAAAGCTGTCGCACTGGCAGCAACAAAAAAATAATCGATTATGGCACTTATCAAGACAAAACACAACCGTAGATCGTTTTTAAAAGTTTCTGCAGCCGGGGGCGCAGGACTGATGTTGCAGTTCAGTTGGTTTTCAGGTTTGGCACAAGACACAGCAACTCCTGCTGAGGCTGCCTTTGACCTCAATGCTTACATCAAAATGAATGAAGACGGGACGGTGACTATTTTTTCACCCAATCCTGAAATCGGTCAAAATGTAAAAACCTCGATGCCGCTTATTGTAGCCGAAGAGTTGGATGTGGCCTGGGATCAGGTTAGCGTAGAACAGGCACCATTAGATACAAAAAAATTCAGTCGTCAAATCGCCGGTGGAAGTCAGTCTATTCGCGCCGGTTGGAACGGATTGCGTATGGCCGGGGCTACCGCGCGTTATCTTTTTGTGAGCGCCGCTGCAAACCTGTGGAATATTCCTGCAGAAGATCTGGTAACCGAAGCGGGTATGGTAAAGCACTTGCCTACCAATAAAAGCATCGCGTATAAAGAGTTGATCGGTGATGCTATCAGTATCGAACTTCCTGAAGAAGTGAAGCTGAAAGAACCTAAAGACTTTAAACTTATTGGGACCGCGGTTAAAAACGTAGACGGGGTTAAGATCGCTACGGGAAAACCATTGTTCGGTTTAGATTATATGGAAGAAGGCGCCGCCATTGCGATGCTTATTCATGCGCCTGCTTTTGGGATGCAACTTAAAAGCTTTGATGCTGCCGAAGCGAAAGGGATGCCGGGGATCAAAGAGGTGTTTACGATAAATACCTCGTTAGAAAAACCCAGTTGGGCAGATGTGAATGCATTTAACGAACTCATCGTAGTCGTGGGCGACAGCACCTGGCAGGTGATGCAGGCGAAGAAAGCGGTAAAAGCCGAATGGGAACGCGTATCTGCCGCTGAAAGTTCTGCAGCGCATTTGGAGCAATTTGCTTCTGTGTTTGAAGGAAAGGGAGAAGTAGCCCGTCAAGATGGAGATCCTGATGTAGCTTTTGCCAATGCCGATACCGTGATCGAACGCACGTATTTTGGTTCGTTTTTGGCACACAACACCCTGGAGCCGATGAACTTTTTTGCCGATGTTAAAGCAGATTCAGCGCGCTTGATCGGTCCTATTCAAACGCCGGAAGCTTTACGCGGTTCAGCTGCTGCAATGCTTAACATTCCTGAAGATAAGATCCACGTAGATATGACCCGTATGGGAGGGGGATTTGGTCGCAGATTGTATGGAAACTTCGGTCTCGAAGCTGCTGCTATTTCGCAGAAGATAGGAGCTCCGGTAAAACTCATTTACACCCGGGAAGATGATATGACGCAAGGTACTTATCGTCCATCATATACTTTAAAATATAAAGCCGCATTGGATGTCGATAAAAACCTGACGGCCTTTGAAGTGCAGGGAAGCGGTATTCCGTCAAGTCCGGTGTTTGCCAATCGCTATCCAGCGGGAACCTTAGCCAATTATCGCGCGGAGAACTTTGGTATTGATACCAATATTTCAACAGGAGCCTGGCGTGCGCCGCGTTCTAATTTTACCGCTGGAGCAGAGCAATCCTTTATCGATGAGGTTGCTGAAGCAGCAGGTAAAGATCCTATTGATTTTAGATTGGAGCTTTTTGATAATGCGATCGCCAATCCGGTAGGGGAGCGCAACGATTATGATGCCGAGCGTTATGCCGGAGTTCTAAAACTCGTGCGTGAGAAGAGTAATTGGGGAGCCGAGATCGACGGCGTTTACCGCGGTGTTTCGGCATATTACTGCCACAATTCGTACGTAGCACAGGTGATCGACCTCGTGATGGATGATCGTGGAAATCCAGTAGTGAAAAAAGTATGGTGTGCTGTAGACTGCGGAATTGTGATCAACAAAGAAGGCGCATTAAATCAAATTGAAGGTGGAATCGTAGACGGATTAGGACACGCGATGTACAGTCAGTTGACCTTTAAAGACGGTATGCCGGAGCAACAGAACTTTGACCGCTACCGCTTGATCAGAAACAACGAAGCCCCGCTGGAGATCGAAGTGTTCTTTGCAGAGAACCAGATCGCACCCACAGGATTGGGCGAACCCGGCTTACCTCCGGTTGCAGGAGCTCTGGCCAGTGCCTTGTATAAAGCCACTAGCAAGCGTTATTACCGTCAGCCGTATATGATCCTGGAGCAGGAAACGCAGATCTTAGGTTGATGGTTTTATTCCATAATTTTAAAAAGCTACTTCTTACCGGAGGTAGCTTTTTATGTTTTACGACTTTTGTATAGGGAGATTCAGAAGGCTTATGGCTATAGTCTGCTTGTTCCTTTATCCATCCTTAAAGGTTTACTGGCTGTAACCATACCGCTACCATAGCTTAGGTATGCTTTTGCTACGCGTGAAGTACGGGTGAACCTCGGGTGAACTACGAATGAACGACGGGTAAACTAATGCCTGGGGAGCTTGGCAACTGCTTTGAAGCTTTAAAGTAGTTTAGCGCAGTTTGGAACTGCTGTGTTAATATACGCAAAATGAAGTTTAAGTTTTTACCACGCGATGCAATTCCCTATACGCTGTGCGTTTTTCTTAACTGCGGGTTTTGAGCGACAGATAACCCGATCGCTTAGGGATTCTACCTCGCAATCCTTAAAGGGATCAGGTAGTTTTATAGTCTGTAATTTAAAACCAAAACTATGCGTTTTTTTGAAATTGTATTACTGCTCGTGCTTACGGGGTTGCCTTTTATATGGAAGCCTCTTGCACGGCGTATACCACTCGTACTTATTCTCGGAGTACTTGCTGCACTAGTTGTGCTTCAGCTTGTGCTCGAAGGCTATCGCTGGCAGTTGTTGCCGGCTTATGTTTTAGTACTTATTTTAACGGCACGTATTCTGTTAACCGACGCCACACAAGCTTTTCGGTTTTCGGTGCTGGCTGTTTTAAGAGGCTTAGGTTACGGTATTTTACTGGGTGTCGCCTGGGTTTTGCCGGTAGTGCTTCCTGTTTTTGATTTGCCGCAGCCCAGTGGTGCTTATGCCGTGGGAACCGATACCGTACTTGTGCAGACAGCCAGAGACGAACCTATCACTGCAACGCCTGAAGATCGGCGTAAGTTTATGGTGAAGATCTGGTATCCGGCAGCTCCCAAGGCAGCAACTACTACGCCGGAAGCTTACGTAGATGATGCCAGTAGAGCCGGTTTTGCGACGAAGTACGGCTTGCCTGCTTCAGCACTGAATTATTTAGACCATATACAAACCTATGTTTATCCTGAAGGCAGCATTGCAGAGGGCAGCTTTCCCGTGTTGCTGTTTTCTCACGGGTATGGCTCCAAAGCTACGGGCTATTACGCTTTGCTCAGCGAATTGGCCAGTCAAGGCTATGTGGTGATCAATATGAATCATACCTATGAAAGTCTGGGTGCGGTCTTTCCAAATGGTGAACATGCCTATTTTGATTATGAATATCAGCAACGTCTTGCAAAGGATGCGATGCAAACCATCACACCCATTCAGGAGGCTTTTGCTAATGGATTAACTTTTGAGCAGCGGCATCCCATTGTACAGGAAGCGGTTCAAGATTATTTTGAAGGCGCTATTCAAGCGCGTTGGGTGGCCGATATGCAAAGTGTTTTAAAGCTATTGCCGAGGTGGAATGCTAACGGAGCTTTGAAAGGACATTTACAACTGGATGCCGTGGGCGTTTTAGGACATTCGGTAGGAGGGGGCGCTGCAGGCAGGTTGGCACTCGTAGATGATCGCATTAAAGCAGGTGCTAATTTAGATGGAATACAATGGGGCAAAAAGATCGATACAGTTTTTCAGAAACCTTTTTTATACGTTTCGGCAGATTGGCCGCCGGAACACGAGGATCTCAATGCACATATTTATCATAAAAAAAGCACTTCGGTTTTTTATGAATCCAAAATCTTAGGATCGGGACATCCTAATTTTATGGATATTCCTTTTATGATTCCTGTGCCCTCGCTCTCCGGAAGTGGAAGCATCGATCCCGAACTGGGAATGGAAATCATCACTCAATTGGTCGCCGGTTTTTTTGACACGCATTTAAAGCATCAAGAATCCGTTAACCTGAAGGCTTTAGCAGAACGCTATGAAGCGCTAGAACTAAATGTTTATGAAGGAATGGAGGAGTAGTAAATTGTGCGTTCTTAGTCGGTTTAGTTAGTGGAATACCACGCGATACAATTGCGCGG
The DNA here is from genome assembly GCF_037029365.1 of Leeuwenhoekiella sp. CH_XMU1409-2. Taxonomy (NCBI): domain Bacteria; kingdom Pseudomonadati; phylum Bacteroidota; class Flavobacteriia; order Flavobacteriales; family Flavobacteriaceae; genus Leeuwenhoekiella; species Leeuwenhoekiella sp. CH_XMU1409-2. The sequence continues at coordinate 111,466 of NZ_JAYMEI010000011.1, forward strand.
CAACTGGGCAGCGCCATAATAGGGAAACGCGACAACAATATCTACTCCTCAAATGTAAATTTTCTAACTTTCTATTGCTCCTGCGCGATTGCATCGCCGCGCAGAGGTTATTAGCGATTTCGGTATCTTTTTGAACATCTTAGGTAGTGTTAATGTAAAAGTCAGGATTAAACTTTGTTGGTCTTTACCACGCGATACCATTCCCTATATGCATAGGGGCAGGAAGTTCGGTAACAGAGGAACCGAACCTAAGTTTAGATTTAGTAAAGAGGATTATTTTTGGTTTTACCACGCGATACAATCGTGCGGCAACAAAAACAACGCCTACATCAAAAGATATAGGCGTTGCTGCGTTCTGGTTGGTTGTTAGCAGTTCTCTGAATGTTTTGAAGACTAACTTTCTTCTTCACCCACTTCTTCAGCTTGGGTGGTGACCGAGCCGGTGCTGGCGTTACCATAAACCGGCGTTTCATTTCTTAGGATGTCGATGACGCGGGCAAAATTTTCTGCGGTCATATATGGCGTTTCTTCGCGTTTCCCTTGAAAGGTGGTAAAATAGAATTTCCCCATATCGATCTTAGGATCCCAAAGCGCTTGATAGCCGTTTAATTTGGTCCATCCTGAAGTTCCTTGTGCATAATGTGGCATAACTTAAGTTTTTTTGGATTCGTTTGATACAAACTTAACGAGGCTATGCATCACATTATCAGAGCGGTTGACCCTTTTTGAAAAGGAAATCGCTCTTATTTTTTTACGGGAAATGACCCTGAAGGTAGTGGGTAGGATCTTCCCACGCGATACCATTCCCTATATGCATTGGGACAGGCAGCGCGGTAACAAGAGGGTAACTCGAGATGGGTTTATTTTTTTATGTTGCTCCTGCGCGATTGCATCACGCAGGGATTATTCTAGCTTCTTATAATTTTTTATCGTGTGGCAATGTGGGGACGATATAATCTTGTGATTATGAGAAATGCTAGATGGTTAATTCTTTCATTAAATCAATTCTATTAATGAAATATCCTAAGTCTAAACCTCCTTCTCTAGAATTAGAGAGATTTTCAAGGATTCTAAGCAAACTGTTGTTTTTGTCTTTACAAATTACACAATTAATCAAGAGCTCATTACTACCTGTCTCTTCATTAAACTTAAAAAGATTATTTTGGTAATAATTTAAATGTAAGTAATTGTTATAAAAATTAATTAGATGTGCTTCTAATAAAATAAGTGCATTCTCAGTTTTCTCTGTTTTATTTGATATAACTGTTTTTAAAAAATTTTCCTGTAACTCATGAATATTTAGTTTTTTAAACTTTAGATCATCAAAAAACGACCTTCTATCAATTTTTAAATAAGATAAAAACAATAATATTTCAGGTATTACGTAAGAGTTTGAGTTAAAACTACGCAAGGAAATTCTAGCTAGACTAAAAATTTTTTCTTGCTGTCTCAAAGTCAGATTTTTGTTTGTAAATATCAAGTCGGTTACCTTCAAAAAATAATTTGAATCATTTTGTAATTCTCTCAACTGCTTTCTTTCCGGAGAATCAAAAAAGTCTTTAAACTTAAAGTGTTCAAATAAGTATTTATAGAATAAATCTTTATTTGGTTCTGGGATCGAATATTCTAAGTCAATAAACTTTCGTAAGTACTCTTCTGAATTTAAGGAGTCACTACCATACACACCTTTTACAGCACTTCCTAATTGATTTTTATCAATCGATAAAACGAAGATTATATTTGGTACCGAAAAAAAATGTTTGATTTGTTCAAGTATTGAGACAGCATAATTAGGTCTACACCTATCCAATTCATCAATAATAAAGATGAAAGGTTTACCATTGTATGCGTCAACTATAAAATCTGCAAGACTTGTCTTAAACTCATTAATACTATTTTTTCTGTCTACATAATCATTCACCTCATTTTCAAATATATCAGTAAGGCCCTTGGTGATTTCTGTAATAGCTTCCTTTATAGTCTTTGTGTCAACGTATTTATCAGCAATGGATTGAACAATTGCAGGGCCAATATGCTTAGACATAATAGCCGCCTTTTTAAGCGTAGATTTAAACTTTTGATTATTTGCAGATTTAGTTAACGACTTCAATTCACCCATTATAGCAGTTAATGGGTTATTTTCAAAGTCATTTTCCCAGGCATTAAAATAAATTGATTTATGGCCTTCGTTAATGAGTTTTTGTTGCCACATTTTTACAAATGTCGTTTTTCCTGTACCCCATTTGTTATTGATAGCTAGGACAAAACCGTTAGAGTAGGAGTTAACAATATTGGTTAGAATATCAGCATATTTTTCTCTTTCCAGTTTACAGTTTGCAAATGGGTTTGTGGCTGGTATTTCTAAATCAGGATGCTTTATATTCATACAGATAAAATATGATTAGTTACCATAAAACTACCCAATTAAAAACACGCAACTACCACACAGTCAATATTGTTATTAATAATTTATCAACGAAATGTGATTACTTTCGCGTCAGCATAAAACAAAAAAAAGCGACATCAATACGATGTCGCTTTGGGTTTATACGAGCAATGCTCTTCAGTCATTTTCTACCAGATCGCTTTGATTGCGAAACACGAGTTCGTCATCAAACGCATCCAGTAAGATGATACTGTCTGTGGTGACCTTGCCGCCTAAGATCTCTTTAGACAGTTTGTTCAACACTTCTTTCTGTATGGTACGTTTTACAGGACGAGCCCCAAACTCCGGTTGAAAACCGCGGTCTGCCAAAAACTTGATGGCTTCGGCCGTAGCATCTAGCGTGATGCCTTGTTTAGCCAACATACGGGTCACGCCTTTGAGTTGTAAACTCACGACCTGCTCGATGTCTTTTCGCGTAAGCGGGGTAAACATCACGATATCGTCTATACGGTTTATAAACTCAGGACGTATGGTTTGTTTCAACATCCCCAGCACTTCGGTTTTTGCACCTTCCATCGCGGTCTCAGGATCTTTGATGGTCTCAAATTTCTCCTGTATGATATGACTTCCCATATTTGAGGTCATAATGATGATGGTGTTCTTGAAGTCGGCAAGGCGGCCTTTATTGTCTGTAAGTCTACCTTCATCAAGCACCTGTAACAGGATATTAAAAGTGTCTGGGTGTGCTTTCTCGATCTCGTCAAGCAAGATCACACTGTAGGGCTTGCGACGTACGGCTTCGGTCAACTGCCCGCCTTCATCATAACCCACATATCCCGGAGGCGCGCCTACCAGACGGCTCACGCTGTGACGCTCCTGGTATTCACTCATATCTATACGGGTGATGTTGTTCTCATCGTCAAACAGGTATTCTGCCAGTGCTTTTGCGAGTTCGGTTTTACCCACCCCGGTGGTCCCGAGGAATAAGAACGAACCTATAGGTCTTTTTTGATCCTGCAGGCCGGCGCGGCTTCTGCGCACCGCATCACTCACGGCGATGATCGCTTCTTCCTGGCCTACTACACGTTTGTGCAGTTCGCCCTCCAGGTGCAGCAATTTCTCGCGCTCGCTTTGCAGCATTTTGGTCACGGGGATTCCCGTCCATTTGGCTACCACTTCGGCGATGTCTTCGCTGGTCACTTCCTCTTTAATAAGGCTGTTATCGGCTTGTGCCGCCAGTTGCTCCTGCAATTTTTCCAGCTCTTCCTGTGCCTGTTTGATCTTACCGTAGCGTAACTCGGCTACCAGACCATAATTGCCTTCGCGCTCGGCACGCTCGGCTTCCAGCTTAAAGTTCTCTATATCCTGCTTGGCGTTCTGGATGTTGTCTACCACATCTTTTTCGCTCTTCCACTTGGCGTTGATCTCGTTGCGTTCTTCTTTAAGATTGGCAAGATCGGCGCGTAAGGACTTGAGTTTATTCTCATCCTGCTCGCGTTTGATCGCCTCGATCTCGATCTCGAGTTGCATAATCTTACGGTCGAGTACATCAAGCTCTTCGGGCTTGGAGTTGATCTCCATACGCATTTTTGAAGCCGCCTCGTCCATCAGGTCGATCGCCTTATCGGGTAAAAAGCGGTTGGTGATATAGCGTTGCGAAAGCTCTACCGCTGCAATGATCGCGTTGTCTTTGATGCGCACCTTGTGGTGGGTCTCATACTTTTCTTTGATCCCACGTAAGATGGAAATCGCAGACTCGGTATCCGGCTCAAAAACACTCACTTTCTGGAAGCGTCGCTCTAAAGCTTTATCCTGTTCAAAGTATTTTTGATACTCGTCGAGTGTGGTTGCACCTATGGCACGTAATTCTCCACGAGCCAAAGCAGGCTTTAAGATGTTTGCAGCATCCATCGCACCCTGACCGCCACCGGCACCTACAAGGGTGTGGATCTCGTCTATAAACAAGACGATATCACCGGCACTGGTAGTTACTTCTTTGATCACGGCTTTCAGACGCTCTTCAAACTCACCTTTATATTTTGCACCTGCGATCAAGGCTCCCATATCCAGCGCCCAGATCTGCTTTTCCTGAAGGTTTTCTGGTACATCGCCGTCGATGATTCGGTGGGCGAGACCTTCGGCGATCGCGGTTTTACCGGTACCGGGTTCACCGACCAAAATCGGGTTGTTCTTAGTTCGACGTGAAAGGATTTGCAGAATTCTGCGTATCTCTTCATCACGGCCAATCACCGGATCGAGCTTCCCGTCGCGGGCAAGTTGGTTGAGGTTTTTGGCGTATTTGCTTAGCGAATTATAGGTTTCTTCAGCACTTTGCGAAGTCACGCGGTCGCCTTTGCGCAATTCTTCAATGGCAGCTTTCAGGTGTTTTTCGGTAACGCCTTGGTCTTTTAAGATCTGTGCGATCTTGCTGCTCGATTTAAAGATCGCCAGGATCAAATGCTCTAAAGAAACATACTCATCGTTCATTTTTTTGGCGATGTTGCTGGCTTCGGTTACCGTTTTACCGGCTTCACGAGAAAGCATAATATCGCCGCCGCTTACTTTAGGAAAACTGGTAAGCGTGCTCTCCAAAATCTGCTTCAACAGATTTACATTCACATCCAGTTTCTGGAGTAGAAACGGAGTAACGTTCTCATCAACTTCAAGAATGGCTTTAAAAATATGCTCATTCTCGATCTGCTGATGGCCGTACCCTTGAGCAAGCGCCTGGGCTTGCTGTACGGCTTCTTGTGATTTTATGGTAAAATTATTAAAGTTCATCGTGTTTGTATTTCGATGTTGATATGGCAATAGCTGTACCAAATGTTAAAACCGACTTTTAGTCAGTTATTTTCGGTTTTTAGCTGTCTTTTTGTCGGTTGTAGTGCTTTGGATTTTCTTAATACAAAAGCCGATTAAGTTTCCTTAAATTTACAAACGACTTGAGTTTACAAGCGTTAACAAACCTTAAAAAGAATTAGATTATGGGACTTTTTGATCTGTTTAAAAGTCAGCGAGATATTGCAAAGGAAGAGATAAAAGAAATGAGCTGGATACCGCTTGAGCGCATGGAGCAGCTTGACGAGATCGCTGAGCGCTCTAAAGCCGTACCGGTGGTTATTTTTAAACACAGTACCACTTGCGGCATCAGCCGCATGGCGCTGCGTAGTTTTGAAAAAGCTTACGCTTATGATAAAAAGCAGCTAGAACCTTATTTTCTGGATCTTAAAGCGCATCGCGACATCAGTAACGCCATCGCAACAAAATTCAATGTGCAGCATGAGAGTCCGCAATTGTTATTGATCAAGAACGGAACAGCCACCTATCATACGTCTCACGGCGCGATAGATGCCGCAAGTCTGGCCGATAAGTTATAAACATTCAACTATTTAAAAAGCAAAACCCGGAGCAAGCGCTCCGGGTTTTTTTATACCTATTAAATGGTTATTTCTGTTTGTAGAAGGCTAACTCTAATAAACAATAACCGTAGATTTTAACAGGTCAGTTGATAATGAGTTTGTGAAAACCCAATATTGTTACAATTATAGTAAAAAAATTAAAATTATGTTAAAATAAACCGCCGCCATCTGCTTCATTATCATCGCGGTTCTTGCGCTTCTTCGCTCTAAACTTACTGTCGCCAAAACGGTAGTTGAATCCAACGTAAACCGTGTTGCTTTCCCAATTGAATTGACCTTCAAGCGCATACGGACTCACAGCAGTAAAGCGGGCTTTCATCGTATTGAAGATATCATTGTAGTTCAAGCTGATGGTTCCTTTTCCTTCAAAAACGCTGTAACGTGCGCCAACATTGGTCATAAACATCGATTTGTTGCTAAACTGGATGCTTTGTCCCGGGCCTCTGAACATTGCAAAAGCGGTAAAGGTGAGCTTCTCGGTCGCTGTAAAATTATTGATGACGCGGGTATTAAACACCGAGTTGGTCACTTCGCGTTCGGTTAAAATAATATCATCAACCGTTGGATTGTCGATATCGGTATCTAAAGCTTCTGAAATTCCGCTTTGCGTCTGACTGAACAGGTCAAAACTCGCATTGACACTCCACCAGCTGAACGGCTTATAATTGGCACTTACTTCAAAACCGTAGGCAGTCGTCGAGTCGAAGTTGTCATTGGTCAAGACTGCACGATCCAGATTGAACCGGTCTACATAAACCGCCTGATTGATCTGATCTTCGATGATGCGGTAAAACACACCGGCAGTAATGCTTCCTTTCCCCAGCGATCGCGTGTAATTTGCTTCTAACGAATTGGTAAACTGCGGACGTAAATTCACATTTCCGTATTGAGTTACCAGCGGCGAACTCCATTCTCTAATAGGATTTACCTGCCCAACACCGGGACGGTCAATTCTTCGGCTGTAACTTACCTGATACTGATTTTTTTCCGAAGGATTAAAAGTTACATAAGCCGAGGGATACAACTCAAAATAATCGTTGGTAAACGCACGCACACTATTGGTATCTGCAACCACATTTACCTGCTCTGCTCGCACACCGGCTTGATATGACCATTTCTCATAGTTCTTTCCATAGGTTACATATGCCGAATAAATATCTCTGCTGTAGTCAAAAAGTGTGTTAGGCGTAGGAACCAGATTGCCTGCTGCATTGTAAGATTGTCCGGTACTGCTGTAGCCAATATCGGTGTTGAACAAGATCGCTTGTAAACCAACTTCCAGTTTTTCACTTTCAGACAGCGGATTTACATAATCTAAATTTAAGGTAGTGCGATCGCGCTTGGTATCTACAAAATCTTCATAGTCTGCAAGTGGTGTTGCGCCGGTAAAGTCAAAGAAGGTGTCTTCGTCTGCGTCAAACGTATTGTAATCGGCTTCAAACTCGATGTTGTGTCCTTCTTTTTCAAAATCAAGCTTGTAGTCAAAGTTGTACTGCTGCGAGTAATTATCCATATCTGCGCCAAAATCCTGCATCAGATTGCGGCTCATATCATCGGCATAAACAATGTTGATGTTTCCGCCGGGAGCGCCTTTAAAGCTGTTTTGAGAAGTGAATACCGAAAGCGTATTCTTATCATTAAGGTACACGTCAAGACCCACTTTAAGCAGGTGTGAATTCTGGTCGTTCAGCATATCAAAAAATTGTGTTGAATTATCGCCTTCGCGATAGATCGTCCCATAATTCGCACGTTTTGCGATGCTGTTGCTGTAATTAGAATACAGGTTGAATTTACCGTTGCGGTAGTTCAAATTCAAACCACTGTTAAACTGCGGATTTTTCTCATAAGCCAGACCGGCGCTTACATCACCATTAAAACCGATGTTCACATTTTTATGCAATACAATATTGATGATCCCGCTCATTCCATCAGGGTTGTATTTGGCGGAAGGATTGGTGATCAATTCGATCTTTTTGATCGAGTTAGACGGAAGCTGTTTTAATAACTGATCTGCAGGAATGTTAGATAATTTTCCGTCAACCATCACTTGCACGTTGCTGTTTCCGCGTAGCGTGAGTGCCCCGGATTGCTGATCGAGATTCACCGACGGAATGTTATTCATAATATCTGCTGCTGAAGCTCCGGCAGTGGTCAGATCTTTCCCTACGTTAATCACCTTACGGTCGATCTTTTGCTCGATCGTGGTGCGTTCTGCGACAATATTTACTGCGTCTAATTCTGCGGGAACCGCACTTAAATTGAGTTTGCCCATATCGTTGGTACGGTGCTCGCGGTCGATCTTCAGGTCGCGTTCAAAGGCTTCATACCCCATAAATTGCACTCTCAGGGTGTAAATACCTTCTGGGATCTTGTTGATCTCAAAAACACCATCGTCGTTGGTGATCCCGCCGGTTACGGTTTTTTCACCTGCGTTGATCACTACGGTGGCGTAAGGAATAGGTTGGTTAAGGTCGGCATCCATCACCACGCCGGTTACCGAGCCGGTCACTACTTCATTGGGCTTAGGCTGCGCAAAAAGCAGAGTGGTACAAAGGGTGAGCATAAGGCATAGAAGCCCTTGGTTAAGTTTCATAACTGTTCGAATTTTTGTTGATTGATAAAACATAATACTTTGTAATGCATACTAGCAAAACCAAAGTACCCCGTGATTAGCGGTTTATTAAAAGACGAACGTGTATCAAATCTGTTACAGTAAAAGTTACCTTTATTTTTGAATAACTAATTTAAATGTTTTCATTCGACTGAATGTAAGTGGTTTATTGAAGTTGTCGAGGTGCATATTATTTCGATACTTTGCTGAAAATTTGTTCAACTTAAGTCCGGAAGTGTCCCGAGTTCAATTGTTTTTTACTGCGGAAAAATCAGGGTTAGAATATGAGGAAGTTTAAAAAAAGAAAACCCGAGACCGCTAAACCTCGGGTTTTCAAGCTTGAACGCTAGAAATTAACACTAACCATCAAAACTAATTTATAAACGATTCAAACTTGGAAGTCGACTTCTATTACATAGACCGTATAAAAAAGATATTGTTACAGCTGCAGGAAACCTTTAACTTTGATTTATGAAAGCAAAGAAAACGCTGGTGCTTGGCGCCTCTCTAAAACCTATACGCTACTCGTATATGGCGATACATAAACTGGTAAAGAATAATCAACCTGTTGTGGCGATCGGTTTAAGGGCGGGAGAAGTCGCCGGAGTATCCATAGACACAGGTAAGCCGGAGTATGAAGATATTGACACAGTTACGTTGTATCTCAATGCACAGCGTCAGGAAGCCTATTACGACTACATCATAGGACTGCAACCCAAACGCGTGATCTTTAATCCCGGAACTGAGAATCCGGAGTTTTATAAACTACTGCAAGAAGCAAGTATTGAAGTGGATCCTGCCTGTACCTTAGTGCTTCTGAGTACGAATAGCTACTAAGCCCAAAAAGGTCAGGAGTCCGTTTAAGATCAAGATAAAGAATCCAAATTCAAAATTGAGATACGTCAAGGTTAACTGACTTATGGTATATCCTAAAATCGGCGAAGCGACGGCAGCAATTGGAACTAGCTTGTCTTTTACCTGCCATTTTGTAAATAAGCCAAAAGCGTATAGGCCTAATAAAGGTCCGTAGGTATACCCTGCAAAAACAAACAATCTGGCGATTACGCTTTCATCGGCGATCAGGTATTTAAAGCCTATAATGACCAGGATCAAAAGCAAGGAGGCGGCCACGTGTATTTTTTTACGAATCGCAATTTGCTTCGCCTGATCATACTTTTTCTCGATCCCTAAAATATCAATACTAAAGGACGTCGTGAGCGAGGTCAGTGCGCTGTCTGCACTAGAATAAGCCGCAGCGATCAAGCCCAAAATGAAACAGATGGCAATTCCAAAGCCTAGTCCGCTTTTTGTAGCGATGTATGGGAAGAGGTCGTCCTTTGAAGCTTCAATCCCGTTTTTTTGTGCATACACGGTGAGCAAGACACCAAGGGCGAGAAATATAAAATTCACCACGGTGAGTACGATCGTGAACCAAAACATATTTTTCTGAGCATCTTTCAGACTTCGGCAGGTAAGGTTTTTTTGCATCATATCCTGATCGAGACCGGTCATCACAATGGCAATAAAGGCCCCGCTGATGAATTGCTTAAAGAAGAAGTCTTCGCTTTTCCAATCGTCAAAAAAGAACATTTGCGATAGATCGCTTTCCGCAATAAAATTAAAAAGAGATCCCGCGCTTAATCCCAGGTCGGTCGATACAAAATAGATCGCCACGCCCAAGGCGGTAAGCATAAACAAGGTTTGCAGCGTGTCTGTCCATACAATAGTTTTGATTCCACTTCTAAAGGTATAGAGCCAGATGAGCAAAATTGTGATGGTCACGGTCACCCAAAACGGAACCTGCATGCTGTCAAAAACCAGCAGTTGTAGCACATTAGCCACGAGGTATAATCTAAAACTCGCACCAACTACACGGCTTAGCAAAAAGAACGACGCCCCGGTTTTATAAGAGGCGGTTCCAAAACGTCCTTCGAGATAGGTATAGATCGAAGTTAAATTCAAACGGTAGTAGAGCGGAAGCAGGACGAGACTGATGACCGCATACCCCACGGTATACCCTAAAACCACCTGAAAATAACTGAACTGAGAAGCTTCAACCCAACCCGGCACCGAAATAAAGGTCACGCCAGAGAGTGAGGCGCCTATCATCCCAAATGCCACCAGATACCACGGCGACTGCTTACTCGCTTTGAAGAATTCTTCGTTTGATCCACCTTTTCCGGTGAAGTAGGAGATGAGCATTAGCGTGATAAAATAGCCAGCAATTAAAAGGAGAATTGTTGTGGGTTGCATAGCGTTTTCAGGGTTTAATAGAATCGCGCACGAAGATACGGTATAAAACTTCAAATCACTTCAAGCAGAAAATTTAAAGGGGTGGCGTACTTTTGTAGTCTATAAATACCATTGTGCTTCAAAAGCCAATAAACGATTTTGAATGCGTATCTTCGCAGCCTTTTTACGGGTGATGAACCTTTAAACGTTTAATTATGGAACTTCCTAAGTTTATATTGGGTGATAATACCGATTATCCCGAATCGATTTTTGTAATACATACCGATTTTCCACGTTTTATCATCGACTTAAAAACCGATGATGTAGAATGGTTGGAGGATTTTGATAAAAACGATGAGGAAGAACTGGCTACCGAAGCCGAAGGTTTAATTCAAGCAGCTACCGATTTTTACGATAGAGAAGTAGCGCGCTACGAAGACGATTAAATGAATACGTTGAAGGAACTGGATCACGAACTCTTTCTCTTTCTCAATAATTTGGGAACAGAGACCTGGGATCCTTTCTGGTTGTTTTTGACCAATAAATGGTCGAGTATTCCGCTGTATGCCTTTTTACTTTTTCTCATTTATAAAAAGTTCGGTTTAAAAGGAACGCTGTACACCTTAGTCGCTGTAGCCTTGCTCATTACTGCAACAGATCAACTGGCCAATGTATTTAAACACGGTTTTGAGCGCTTACGGCCGTGTCGTCAGGAAGGTGTAATGGAGCAGGCGCGATTTATCGCTGTGCGTTGTGGGAGTTATGGGTATTTTTCGGCGCACGCGGCGAGCTCGATGGCTTTAGCGGTTTTTGTGGGCTTAATCTTAAAATCAAAATATAAATGGGTATTTCCTGTACTCTTGGTGTGGGCGCTGCTTGTAGGCTATAGCCGCATTTATGTGGGCGTGCATTATCCCGGAGATGTATTGACAGGGATCATCATAGGAGCGCTCATCGCTCTGCTGGTGTATGCGCTGCACCGTTTTGGCTTTGCCAAACTATTTAAAGAAACATATTAATATGAAAGTATTGGTAACCGGTGCCGCCGGTTTTATAGGTTCGCATTGTGCCGAACGCTTGAAGAAATTGAATTTTGACGTTGTGGGTATCGATAATTTCTCGCCCTATTACAGTCCCGATCTCAAAGACCGAAATGCCAAAGACCTGAAGGAAGCAGGAATCCCTATGGAAATGGTAGATCTGCGAGAGCCTAAAGATTTTGAAAAACTTCCTACAGATTTTAATTATATCTTTCATTTTGCAGCACAGCCCGGTATTGCAGCGACCTCAAGTTTTGAAGATTATTTGATGAATAATTTGGTCGCTACCAAAAACCTGATCGATTTTGCATTGCAATGCGAAGGGCTGAAACTTTTTACCAATATTTCTACTTCGTCTATTTACGGGTTACGCGCAACCTTGACCGAAGATGCAGCTCCTGAACCCGCTTCTTTTTACGGGGTGACCAAACTCGCTGCAGAACAGATCGTGTTATCTAAAACCAGAGAGCAAAAAATGAAAACCTGTTCCCTGCGTTTATTTTCGGTATATGGGCCGAGGGAACGTCCCGAAAAACTGTATACCAAACTCATAGGTTGCGGATTTTCCCATCACGAATTTCCTTTGTTTGAAGGCAGTGAGGCTCACGTGCGCAGCTTTACCTTTGTTGACGATATCATTGATGGTGTGGTAAGTGTGATCGGAAAAGAAGCTATTGTTGATGGTGAAGTGATCAATCTGGGAACCGAACAAGAACACACTACAGGCGAAGGCATCGCGATCGTTGAAGAACTTCTGGATACGCAGATCAGAAAAGATATTGTGCCCAGACGCGGCGGAGATCAAATGTTTACCAAAGCCAATATCGACAAAGCCCGACGCTTACTCGATTATAACCCTTCAACCACTTTAAAAGAAGGTTTGCAGAAGCAAATCGAGTGGTATAAAAAAGAATTTGTAGACTAAAGGAAAGCGCTATGCGATTGGATGAGAAAGACCGCAAGTTTGTAAAAGACTGGAAGGAAAAACGAGAAGGGAAATTTCAGTTTATTTCGGGGATCGTGCTGCAGGTAATTTTGGGAGCATTGACCTACAAATTGGTTGTTACCTACTTTAGCGGATCGATGTTTGACCAAATGGATTTTGTACTCTTTGGAGTGATAGGCTTGATTTTAGGAATCGTCGTGGGATTCTTGAAATACCGAAAGAACGAAAAACGCTATGCGCGGTTAACACGTTAGCGCAAGTCAAGTAAGCTTTGTGCCGCCTGAAACGCAGTAAGTTTCCCCTCATTGATCTTTTGTAAGAGTTGAGGCACTTGGGCTTTGACCTTGTCATTTGCATAAAACTGATCTTTTAACGCCTGTTCTATGCTTGCTTGTAGCCAATAGTTGTTTTGATGTTTTCGATTTTCTTCAAAAAAACCGTTCGCTTTTACCGCTTTGATATAGGCGTTGAGCATTTCCCAAATGGCTGCGATCCCGGTTTCCTTCAACGCACTACACAGCAGCACCTGAGGTTGCCAACCGCTGGCTTTGGCCCGGTACAAATGCAGCGCTTTTGAGAATTCGCTTTGTGCCTGCTTTGCTGCAGCTTCATTTGTCCCATCTGCTTTGTTGATGATTATGGCGTCTGCCATTTCCATAATGCCGCGTTTGATGCCTTGGAGTTCATCTCCGGCGCCTGCCAGTTTAAGAAGCAGGAAAAAATCGGTCATGTGATGTACGGCAGTTTCACTTTGGCCTACGCCTACGGTTTCAATAATAATCAAATCAAAACCTGCTGCTTCGCACAGACTTATGGTTTCCCGTGTTTTACGAGAAACACCGCCCAAGGCGTCACCAGCAGGAGACGGGCGTATAAATGCTTGGGGATGCGCTGCTAATTGTTCCATTCGGGTTTTATCGCCCAGAATGCTTCCGTGCGCAATGCTGCTGCTGGGGTCTATGGCCAGTACTGCTACTTTTTTTCCTTGATCGATGGCGTGCATTCCTAAAGCTTCTATAAAGGTGCTTTTTCCTACACCGGGAACACCGGTGATTCCTAAACGCATTGCAGGTTTCGCTTGCGGTAGACACTGCTCAAGAATCTTTTGAGCTTCTTGCTGATTGGCGACCGCATTACTTTCGATACGTGTGATCGCTCTGCTTAAGGCTGTGATGTCACCTTTAAGAATACCCTGGATCAATGCTTCGGTGGGAATGCTTTGTTTGCGCTTTGCGATGAGTTTTTTAGCGGCAGCGGAATCGATATGTTTAGGTTTTGAAGGTTTCAATGGAATAGTTCTGAAAACTTAAAGGTACGGGAAAAGCTAATTGAAGCAGAAATACAACTGAGAAATATTGGAATGTATCGGCTTGCTTGCATTTTTGTGAAATCTTTAAGAATCTCGCGTTGATTCCTCAAAATAGGAATGGTATATTCAAAATATTAATCAACGAAAATTTTATTATGAAAGCTTTATATAAGGCAAAGGCTACCGCCACAGGTGGTCGTGATAGCAGTGTTTCAACCGATGACGGCACATTAGACTTTGATCTCAGCGTACCTAAAGGCTTAGGCGGCGCCGGTGGTGACGGGACGAATCCTGAACAACTTTTTGCAGCAGGTTATTCTGCGTGTTTTGGTAGTGCGCTAGCGCACGTTGCTCGTGAGAAAAAAGTAGATCTTGGTGCTTACACGGTGACTGCAACTGTAAAAATAGGCAAGAATGAAGAAGATATGTTCCAACTTGCGGTGGTATTGGATTGTTACCTGCCTACAGTAGACGTAGAAGAAGGAGAGGAGCTTGTGAATGAGGCTCACGAAGTTTGCCCGTACTCTCGCGCTACAATGGATAATATTGATGTGACCTTAAACTTACTTTTAGATGAGTAGTGTAAGGCGCTTCTTAAAATTAAAACCCGCTCCTCGAGCGGGTTTTTTTGTGTCAAACTCTCATTTTAAGATTTTGCACTTAAGTATTCGAAAAAAAATGTCTCATTTTGCAACGCAGACGAAAAAGCTTCGTCTTTAGAAAAGGAATTAGCAACTAACCATTTACCATTTTGCAAATTACCGAAATACTTGAACGATGTAAGCAAAACGACCGGCGTGCACAGATGCAACTTTACAATAAGTATAGCGAAGGCATGTATTATGTTGCTTTTAGGTTTTTAAAGAATTCTTTTGAAGCCGAAGAAGCCATGCAGGAAGGTTTTGTAAAAGCGTTTACAAAAATGCATCAGTACAATGGTGAAGTGACTTTTGGAGCTTGGTTAAAGCGTATCGTGATCAATAAAAGTATCGATATGTTGAAGGCCAAAAAACTCGAGTTGGTCGCGATCAACGAGCAGGTTTTAGGTACGGTAGATGAGCATAATGACTGGTCTGTAGATGATGGGATTACGCTTGATCAGATCAAAGAAGCTATCGAAGAATTGCCAGAGCGGTACCGCTATGCCGTGATGCTCTTTTTGGTAGAAGGCTATGACCATCAGGAAATATCAGAAATCTTAGAAATTACCGAGGTCGCTTCGCGTACGCTGGTGCATCGCGGAAAGAAAAAATTGCAAGAAAAACTTAAAACAAAATATCATGGCACAGGATATTAGAGAATTGTTTAAAAATGATTTAAGCATTCCTGATGAGGGGCTTAAACGGGGTCATGAAGCACGCTTTAATGCGCGTCTTGATGCTCATTTTGGTAAGGCAGAAAAAGCCAAAGCAGAAGGTTATCTCTGGATGAAAATTGCTGCCGTACTGGTTGTGGTGATCGCCATTAGCGGTTTGCTTTTGAACAATCCGTTGAGTAGCGGGGCACAGGCAGAACAGCCTACCGAAGTACATGCTGTCGCAAATGCGCAACCTACCAAAGTACAACTGAGTGATTTTTCACCAGAATATAAACAGATTGAAGATCGTTACCTGGCGAGCATTCATATGGAGTTGGCACAGCTTAACGTGACAGAAGATAATAAAGCGATCGTAGATGCTTTTATGGGTCAGCTTGAAGAGCTTAATCAAGAATATGACAGACTTAATGCAGATTTAGTAGCTACAGGAGTTAATAATCAAAACATTCAAGCCTTGATCGATAATCTACAGTTTCGCTTAGACCTGCTTACCAAGCTCAAAGAAAAATTAAATGAATTACAAGAATCTCAAAATAATGAGATTCAGACCAACACCTTATAAATTTATGATTAGGATAATGAAGCCTTGTGCTTTCTTGCTGGCGGTATTGGTTTTTATTCCGCAGGCTCAAGCACAAACCAAAAGTACCAAACTTACCGAACGTTTTGATACCGCTGCAGATGTCGCCATACTTACCGAATCGCAGTACGCAGATATTGTTTTTGAAGATTGGAATAAAGATGAAGTTGAGGTCGCTGCGATCATTGAATCTGAAGACCTAAGCGAGGAAGAAATAGACCAACTTTTAAAAGGCTGGCAAATCAGTGTACAGGGCAACAGTAAAGCGGTGCGCATTGTAAGCCGTGGCGCGCCATCAACAGTTAACTTGGCTATGGGCAATGCGCCCGTGCGTGGTGTTAATGACTTGATCACCTCCTCTATGCAAATGATGCAGCCGGTGATGCAGAATATGCTTTCTCCGGTGCTTCAGCAGTTTTCTGGGGCTCAGATTCCTGCAGAGTTTTATAAAGGAATGAACGCCATCGCGTTTGATTACGAAGCCTATAAACGCGACGGGGCCAAATACCTAGAGCAATACAAGCGTAAGATCGAGCAAAATCTAGGAGAAGATTTTGACGTGGTGATGAAGAAATGGGAACAGAATAATAAAAAGCGGGTTGCCGCAGGACAAGGCGTTGCCGGAAGCAGTCTATTAGGAATGCCTAAATCTCCTTTTGGGAAAGATCTGAATTTTGACAGTAATGCTTTTAATCGCGACAAAAAAGCCTATGTGGCTGCGATGAATAAAAAATACGGTACAGATGTAAGTGTCGCTCAAGTAGATCAGTGGCGTGCTGCGATTGAAGCCTGGGGCGATGAGTTTAGTGCAGATATGAAAGCGTGGGGAGCACGTTTTGGTAAGCAACTCGGCGGTTCGACTGAAGCTTTAGGAGCTACTTTTGGTCGTGCCATAGAAAGCGATATGGCGGCTTTAGGACAAAATGTTGAAAAAGCGATGCAGGGCTGGAGTAATGACTTTGCCAAGAAATTAGAACAAATGGCCGAAGCTCAAGGCGGAAGTCTTCAAAAAACAGTTACTACAGATGCAAATGGTAATGTAAGCACCCAAATGACCTATACCTACACCGGTAATCCGGCGGGAGCTGCTGTAAAACCGAAAGGATCATTCACACGTAAGATCGTCGTGCGTATGCCTAAAAAAGCACAATTAGATCTTAATGTACGCCACGGAGACATCAAGATCTCTGAGGCTACAAACGCCCGGGTAACCTTGGCTCACGGTGATTTTATGGCCAATACGATCTCTGGTGAAAAAACATTGATCAATGTTGCGTATAGTCCGGTGGATGTGGCGATGTGGGATTATGGAACCCTGCGCGCCAGCTATCTTAAAAACTGTGTGATCGATAAAGCAAAAAGCATTAACGTAGACTCCAGAGCGAGTAGCATCGTGATCAATGAGCTTGAAGACGCAGCGGTGATCACAGGAAGCTTTGGCGAACTTTCAATACCTAAACTGGGTAAGAACTTTAAGACCTTAAACATTAGTGTAGAAAACAGTGATGTGGTGCTTAACCTGCCGGAGACTCCGTTCCATTTTAATTTTAACGGCGTTCGCAGCCGTCTAAATTATCCTCGGAAAATAGAAGCCAAAGTTATGGAAGGCTATAACAGCAGTATGGTTAACGGCTTTTATAAATCAAGAAATACAGACAGTATTATAGCGATATCTTCTAAGTATAGTGATGTCGTGCTTAATTGAGTTTTTTAGTTTTAATTATTTGAAAAGTCCGTTTCTGCCAAAACGGACTTTTTTGTTTTTTACTGCGGGCAGAATTGTATTTTTGGCGCGATGGAACACGCGCTTTTTTTAGACCGAATTGCAACACTTACTACCGGCTTTACCCCGGTGATCGATAGTATGTATACGGCTTCAGATTACCGATTTTTAGACCTGTCGGTTACTAATAAAATTTTAGAGGAAGTAGATACGAGTTCTGCGGAAGCCATTCAGCACTATATCAATACCTATCTGGCAAAAACCGGCGGTCGTGTGGCTTACGGAGGCTATCTGGAACAGCGCAGTATTTACGATCGCAGCTTGTATTTTCACAATGACAATCCCGATCTAAAACGGAATATCCATTTAGGAATCGATGTGTGGAGTGCGGCAGGAACTCCCGTTCTGGCTCCGGTAGCGGGTAGCGTGCATAGCTTTAAAGACAATACCAACTATGGCGATTACGGGCCTTGTGTGGTATTAGAGCATCACTTTGAAGACTTGCATTTTTATACCTTATATGGGCATCTTTCAAGAACCTCCTTAGAATCACTTAAAGTGGGGCAGGCTATTGCAGCAGGGCAAACGATCGCGCACTTAGGTACGCCCGATGAAAATGGAGATTACGGGCCGCATTTGCATTTTCAGCTTATAAAAGAACTGCAAGGCAATCACGGCGATTATCCCGGAGTGTCTACCTTAAAGAACCTTGATTTTTATAGAGCAAACTGCCCCGATCCTAATCTTTTGCTCAAGATCAATTAAGCAACCTGTAACCGATATTTTGACGGCGTGGTGTGTTTTAACTCTTTAAATTTTCGGTTGAAATTAGCGATATTCTGAAAACCACAAAGCTCTGATATCGCAGCTACCGAAAGCTCTCTTTCTTTATACAACAATTTACAAGCATGCTCTATACGCAGCTCGATCAAAAACTGTAAATAGGTTTTGTTGGTACGTCTTTTAAAATATCGGCAGAAGGCATTTTTGGTCATATTTGCGACCTCCGCGATCATATCGAGGGTGATGTTCTCCTGAAAATGATCTAAGGTGTATTGATACACGTCGCTCATACGTTTACCTTCAACATCGGTATATTTTTTATGATAGACAAAAGAGGATAAAGGTGTTTTTTCAGACTGCTGGATTAAATCAAGAATCTGTAAAAATGAAGCAAGACGCTCTATACGACTTTGATTTTTAAGCTTGGAGAATTTATTGATCAGTAAATCGGTATTCGAGGTGATTTTCATTCCGTTTTCTGCCTCATTGAAAAAACTGTCAATACCTGACATTTCGGTGAGTTTAAAAAACTCCTTACCAAAAGAATGTTTAGTAAAAAACAGCGTGTACATCACCGATTTGTCGGTAGCAGTATTATCGCTTCTAAAAACGTGCGGAACGTGTTCGCCAATGACCAATATATCGCCTTCGTGATACTCATTGATCGTATCGCCCAGAAGGAGGCTGCCTGATCCTTTAGCAATGTAACTGATCTGGATCTCTTCGTGCTCGTGTAACTTATCGTAAAATTTGAGTTCGTGGTCTTCTTGATAGACCAAGGCTTCTTTACCGGGTTTCGGTATTTTAAAAGGAAGAACTTTCATAGGGGTATGAAATCGTATCGTTATTGGCGCCTCCAGAGCAGATTATAACTCTAGACTTGCCTCATAATTTAAAATTTATTTTCATCAACTACCTCGTGTGCTTGACATAAGGCAGGCTATTTAGATGCTATAAAATTGGCACAAAATATAGGTTGAAAGCAAGTTTTGGGTTAATATCGTATCAGTATACGTTAATTATTGATCAAAAATGTGCAATTTTAACATTGTGACATCACAAATTAAAGGTGATCTTATTAATTCTGTTTTGTTTTAGGCAATTGTGATACTTGATTAACGATTAGATCTTTGTTCTATTTTAAATCGAGTTAATATCCTACTACCTTTCGCTAATTTTAACAAATTATAAAAGTTTAAATTCCTGTTACTTTAGTCTTTAGAATTTGAAGTATGGTATCGCTTTGTTGTGCTTCAATGTATCTTAAAGTTTGACCAATATTTCTTTTATGAAAATACACGCTGTTTTTACCCTGCTTTTGTTGCTTGTACTAAGCTGTGCTCCAATTGACAAAGACACTTCAACACTACTTTCTCCGGATTTAGAAACTCAATTTAAAGAAGCCGGATGGGAAACAGAATATTGGAGCAATCAAGAGAATTATTCAGACAGTACTTTTAAGGATACCGATGCTAGAGTTTTGGTGATCAGTCACGACAGTTTGCAGATGGGACGTATTTTTAAGAAAGTAAATGTAAAGCCCTATGCACAATATAAAGTCACCGGATTTATAAAAACGGAGCAAGTATCGACCGATAAACCCAATGCCGGAGCGGGATTTGGTTTGGGGAAATTTTCCTCTAAAACAGATACTGTTTTTACGGGAACTACAGCCTGGACACCGGTCGAAATGACGTTTAACACTGAAGGAGACGATAGTTTTATTATTGAATGTCTATTAGGGAAAAACGCGCCTGCTTCAGGAACGGCCTATTTTAAGGATATCAAGCTTGAAGAACTTTCATCGCAAAGCCTTGAACCTAATGTTAACATCGATCTGGAAGCGCAAAAGGAACCGATGTCGCCGTATATCTACGGACAGTTTATTGAGCATATGGGAAAATCTATTTACGGCGGATTATGGGCAGAAATGCTTACCGACCGTAAATTTTATCATAAACCCGGCACTTCAGCTTCTCCTTGGGAAGTTTCAGTAGACAGTACTGCGATAGCTTTAGACGCAAACAATGGCTATACAGAACAGGCATTGCCCGTTTTTAGTCTGAGTGAAGAAGAACTCGAAATAACTCAGGATTCTATACCTGTAAAGGAAGGGGTGCGTTATAATGGACGGGTCGTACTTAAGGTTGCCGGAGACCTAGAGGAACTCAGCGTACATTTCACTACAGAAGGAAAAGCACAAAAACAGGTTCTTGATGTGCAGAAAAATGCAATTGTGACCCTTCCGATCACTTTTGAAGCCGTAGATGCAGGTTATGCAGCATTAAAACTTCGATCTAAAGGAAGTGGGACTATCACACTCGCCGCAATTTCCTTAATGCCGGAGGATAATATTGAAGGTTTTCGCCCGGATGTGATCGCATTGTTGAAAGAATTAGATTCCCCGATTTACCGCTGGCCCGGTGGAAATTTTGTCTCGGGTTATGATTGGAAGGATGGTATAGGCAATCCCGATGCACGCCCTACACGATATGAGCGCGCCTGGAATGGCTTAGAATATAACGATGTGGGAATTCACGAGTTTATGCAACTCTGCAAAATACTAGATGCTGAAGCCAATATTGCCGTGAACACCGGTTTGGGTGATGCAGCATTGGCAGCAAACGAAGTAGAGTACTTTAACGGTGCTGCCACAACACCTATGGGAAAACGACGTGCGGCAAATGGTCATCCTGAGCCGTATGATGTTCAACTTTGGGCGGTAGGAAATGAGATGTTTGGCGACTGGCAATTGGGTCATATGCCTATTGAGGAGTATGTGAAAAAGCATAACAAAGTAGCCGAAGCAATGTGGGCAGTAGATCCAGATATAGATCTTATCGCCGTAGGTTATCCCGGGGAATGGAATGATATGATGTATCAGAATACTGCTGAAAATATGACTTACATCAGCGAGCATTTTTACCGTCAGGATTGGCACGCAGGCGGGTTGCTCACACACGTTAAGCAAATGCCGGATGCGATTAGAGAAATTGCAGAAGAGCATCGCCGCGCTCGTAGGGAAATTCCGGAGATCGCAGATCGTGATATTAAGATCGCACTTGATGAATGGAATTATTGGTACGGTCCGCACGAGTTTGGATTGTTGGGTACACGTTATTTCTTGCGGGATGCTCTAGGAATTGCCGCAGGATTGAATGAGTTCTCACGCCAATCTGAGATGTACTATATGGCCAATTATGCGCAAACGGTGAATGTGATCGGAGCGATCAAAACAACACCCACCGACAGCTGGCTTGAAGGAACGGGATTGGTTTTAAAAGTGTATCGAAAAGAATTTGGGACAATTCCTGTTGCGGTTTCGGGTGCTCCCGAGCCTTTAGATGTCGCGGCGACGCTAACCGAAGACGGAACATATTTAACGCTTTCGGTCATCAATGCTACGCATCAGGAGTATCAACTGACGCTTGACTTTATTTCAGAAAATATTCCAACGCAAGGAACGGCCTTTGTGATCACAGGATCCAACGATATGGTGTATAATGACGTGACGCATAAAAACAGTATTTACCTCGAAGAAACTTCTTTTGAGTTGGAGCATAACAGCTTACAGGTCGCTAAGGAGTCGGCAGGAATCTATAAAATCAAATTAAATTAGAAAGCAACGTATATGAACACGTATAAAAAAGCATTAGGGGTATTTATCCTTCTTTTTATAGGCATTACAGCCGCCGCACAAGCTCAAGAATATTGGGATAAGGTCAAAGAGCGAGAATCAACTTTAGGCTTAGCATCTGGCTTTGAAACCTTAGAAACCAATCAATTTATACTGAAGTTGGTCAAGGCTTCGCAAACGGTGGCTTCTTTGGTTCCAAAATCAGATCCTGAATTTGATTTTACTCCCGGAGACCGCTTGGAGATCAGAGCCGGCAACGGACTCTACCATTTGGGAGATATCAATTTTAGATACCGTTTAGAAGGTTCAAATGAATGGAATACGGTCTCAACCGCGACTTCTAGAAAACCTGTAGAAGCGATAGAAAAAGAAGGCGCTTTAGCTGCTGCCAATTTAGCCAATACCTTGCCGGAAGAGCTTCCACTTAGTATTACACGGTATTATGCGGAAGCCGATGGAGACTTGATCTTGGCTTTTGATTTTCAGAATAAAACCGATCAACCGATCGAGTTAGGAGCGTTGGGAATCCCGATGATCTTCAATAATATCTTGGAAGGAAATTCGCTGGAAGAAGCACACGCTACAAATGTATTTTTTGATCCGTACATTGGGCTGGATGCAGGCTATCTTGAAGTAAAACGCTTAGACGGAAAAGGCAAAACCCTGCTCGTTCTTCCTGAAAACAATACGCCTTTTGAAGCCTATCGTCCGTTGCTTGATGATCCTTCGCCGCGCAGCATTGTGTTTGAAGGGTTCCACGAGTGGATGGCCAATAGCAAGGCTTATGCTTCAGAAGAATGGGAAGGTGTAAAGCAATGGAATACGCCAACGTCAAGTTTCTTAAAACCAGGCGAACTCAAAACATTTTCAGTACGATTAATACTCGCTCCGGAAATCAAAAAAGTACAACAACAACTGACGGAAAAGGATATACCGGTGGCTGTTGGAGTACCTGGATATGTGCTTCCGCAGGATGTACAAGGAAAATTATTCTTAAAATATAATTCTGATGTAAGCAGTATTAAAGTGACTCCTGAAGGTGCGCTTTCGGTTGAGAAAGAAGCAGCTAAGAATGCTTATGATGTGTATACCGTTACCGGAAATCAGTGGGGAAGAGCGCGTGTCGAAATTCAGTACACGAATGGAAAAACGCAAAGCATCAATTATAAAGTTATTAAGCCGGAAAGTGAACTGGTTGCTGACTTTGGAAATTTCTTGTTCGATAATCAATGGTTTGATGACGAGGAAGATCTGTTCAACAGAGCACCTTCATTGATTTCGTATGATTATCAAAATAAGCGTCAGGTGACGCAAGACGGAAGGGTTTGGATCGCCGGATTGAGCGATGAAGGTGGCGCCGGAAGCTGGTTAGGCGGAATGATGAAACAATACCTTCAGCCCGATCAGGAACAGGTCTCAAAGTTGGAAGATTTTGTGAATCAAACCGTTTGGGGCGTGTTACAAAATGCTGAGGGTGAACATAAATACGGCGTGCGTAAAAGTGTGTTGTATTATGAACCGGAAGAATTTCCGGCAGGCACGTATAACGACACGATAAATTGGAATACCTGGGCAGCCTGGAATAAAGAAGGAGCTGCAGATCCGGGTAGATCGTACAACTATCCGCACGTGGTTGCTGCCTATTGGACGCTCTACCGCTTGTCACGCTATCACGATAATCTAGTCACACAAAAAGACTGGAAATGGTACCTGGAGCAAGCGTATCAAACTACACTGGCGATGACTACTCAGGCTCCGTATTATGCGCAGTTTGGTCAGATGGAAGGAAGTATTTTTCTGCACGTACTCGAGGATTTAAAACGCGAGCAACTCACAGAAGAAGCTACCAAACTTGAAGCCGAAATGAAAAAACGTGCCGACCATTGGGAGTCGCTGGCTTATCCTTTTGGTAGCGAAATGCCGTGGGATTCTACCGGTCAGGAAGAGGTGTACATGTGGTCTGATTATTTTGGGTATGACGCCAAAGCTGCGGTGACTTTGAGCGCTATTTTAGCCTATATGCCTACAATGCCGCATTGGGCCTATAATGGAAATGCCCGCCGTTATTGGGATTTTCTTTATGGTGGTAAACTATCGCGTGTAGAACGCCAGATTCATCATTACGGTTCCGGACTTAATGCGATTCCTGTATTGGACAATTATCGGGAAAATCCTGAGGATTTGCATTTGTTGAAAGTGGGCTACGGCGGCTTGCTAGGCGCGGTTTCTAATATTACGGAAGATGGTTTTGGAGCGGCAGCTTTTCACAGTTGGCCTTCAACGCTAGAGATCGATTACCTGTCTGGCGATTACGGTTCTAATTTCTATGGTTACGCGATCAATTCTTCGGCGTATTTGGTTGAAGATGCAGAATTGGGCTATTTGGCCTTCGGCGGAAATCTTACAGAAGAAAAGAATTCGGTTACAATGCAATTAACGACCGCTGCTAAAAATGCGGTGTTTGTTCAGCCGTTAGCCTTGTGGATCACTTTAGATGCCGGAGCAGTTCAACAAGTTAGCTTTGATAAGAAAACGAAAGAGGTTCAACTTAGGCTAGCGCCTAAAACGGAAATCACACCGTTTGCTTATGTAAACCTTCCGGAAGAATATGCACTAGATTATGAGAAGGTGCGCGGTGCATATAAAATTCCGCTTCAAGCAAAACCGATCACACTTACCCTAAAACACTAAACATTGAATAGAAAAGTCATTTTGCCGACAGTCTTGGGACTTATGTTGAGTCTTTCTGTCGCTGCACAAGAATTTACAAGAGCCGATAGTTTACGCGGAAGCATTACTCCACAACGGGCGTGGTGGGATGTGATGCGGTACGATATTGAGGTGCAACCCGATTATGACAAGCAGTTTACTACCGGGGCAAATCAAATTACCTATAAAGTGGTTCAGGAAAAGCATCCTGATGTGATGCAGATCGATTTGCAAGAACCGCTGGTGATCGACCGCATTCTTTTTGACGATGCAACCGAACTGCAATTTAAAAGAGAAGGCAATGTGTATTGGGTCAATACACTTCCGCAGGAATTAGATTCTGAGCATACCGTAAAGATCTTTTTCAGTGGAAATCCGCACGTAGCGGTACGACCACCTTGGGATGGCGGCTGGTCGTTTTCTAAAGATGCAGAAGACCGACCGTTGATGACTGTTACGTGTCAAGGTTTAGGCGCTTCTATCTGGTATCCAAATAAAGATCATCAAAGCGACGAACCCGATCGTGGTGCTTCATTAACGATGCGTGTTCCTGATGCGTTGACTGCTGTAGCTAACGGTCGCTTACTCGATAAAACCGAAAATCAAGATGGTACTACGAGTTATAAATGGGGCGTTGAAAACCCGATAAGTAATTATACGATTATCCCGTATATCGGGCATTACGAGAATTTTAAAGAGGTGTATCCCGGTGTAAAAGGCGATCTTGATCTCAATTATTGGGTGCTGGATTATAACCTGGAAAAAGCCAAAGAGTATATGCCTAAGGAAGTGCATAATATGCTGAATGCCTTTGAGTATTGGTTTGGGCCGTATCCGTTTTATGAGGATGGCTACAAATTGATAGAAGTAGACAATACCGGAATGGAGCATCAATCGGCGGTTTCTTACGGCAATTACTACGCCGGTGGCTATCGCGGTCGTGATGGCTCAGGCACCGGATTGGGCTTGACCTGGGATTTTATCATCATTCACGAAAGCGGTCACGAGTGGTTTGGCAACAACATCACCACAAACGATCTTGCCGATATGTATGTTCACGAGAGCTTTACCAATTACAGCGAGACCTTATTCGTAGATTATAACTACGGTCCCGAAGCTGCAAATGAATACAATTATGGTATTCGACAAGGGATTGGCAATAAAACGCCTATTATTCCAGCGTATGGCGTAAATGCTCAGGGAAGTGGCGATATGTATCCCAAAGGCGGAAATATGCTGCACAGCATTCGACACAGCATCAATAACGATCAATTGTTTAGAAATATTTTGGCCGGGTTGAATCAAACTTTTCATAATAAAACCGTTGATGGTAGTGAGGTGCAGGATTATATTTCGCGCAAAGCCGACTTTGATTATTCTAAAGTTTTTGAGCAGTATTTGACTACGACCGAGATTCCAACTTTAGAACTTTTTGTAGATGCTGAAAATAGTCAAATCAAATACCGCTATGTCAACTGTATTGAAGGCTTTGATTTGCCCTTAAGTCTGGTAGGAACGCACGAAGAGCTGAAAATATTTCCGGTAGCGAATACCTGGAAAGCGGTAGATATTACGATGAAAAATCAATACCTGTTAACGCCAGATCGTATTGAAAAAATGTATTACCTCAATGTAGTTTTAGTCAAAGAATTATAAGCTTATTGATATTTAAAATAGCAGCCCTGAAGTCCGTAGGATTTCAGGGCTTTTTTTGTTTTGCCAAAGGGTAAAGACTTTACTGTTTGTCTTAGTTGTTTTGCTAAAGCGATGCTTGGGTTTCTATAATCTCATTTTGGGCTTGGTATTTTGTAAAATCCATAAAATCAGATTGATTTAACGCTTTGGCAACAAACTGCGGAAGCTTTTTTTCTAACTTTAAGAGAATACAGGGAACACTATGGAAGCAATTTCTAGAAAGCATTTTTTAATTCAGATGGGACTTATGAGCACGGCAACACTTTTATTCAGCGGATGTAATTTTATAGGTGATGATGGCGAACCGCTAAAACGGGTTCAACTCCAACCTGCCAAGAAGGGCGAGGATATCTTTGCGTATTTGCAGCGCAATCAAGGCAAGATCGATACCGATCTCTATCGGAAGATCATAGGTGCCGCAAACGCATTTAAAGAAGGTGATTTGACTTTGGGACTTGCTGCTGCAGATGATACGAGTAGAGCGACAGCCCGAGAATTGCTGGGTAATACCAAAGTTGCTTCTATAGATAAACACTTAATTTTTCAGGATGCCTTGTATGATCTGGTGCGAGAAACCACGGCGACTGCTCCTCCCGAATTGGAATCCTTTAGCATTTTAGACCTTAAAACCTTTATTCTAGAACAACCGGAAGCTGAGGTCAAACGTATTATGCCGGCTTTGAGCAGTGATGTGATTGGTTGCGTGGTTAAGTTGATGTCAAATAACGAACTTATTCTGGTAGGTCAAAAGGTTTTTAATCCGCTGGCGGGAAGTCAGATCGGAAGTAAAGGTTATCTGAGTGCTCGTGTTCAACCCAATTCCCCAACCGATAATACCGATGATATTATCTGGCAGGTTTTTGATGCCTGGTCGTATGCTGTGGGAGATTTGGTACTTGGTACCAATCCGGTGTCTAGCGATCCGGTTTCCGTGGCAAAAATAGAAGCGGCGCTGTATGATATTTTGACCACTTTTGAGTTAGACGATACGTTGTCTAATTGTGTGCTTTCGCATATTGATGTGCAGGCAGAAGTAGAAGCAAAGCATCCCGGGACTACAGGAATCTGGTTTCAAAGTTTGGCAGGTACAGTTGCGGCCAATAAAACCTTTGACGTGAGCCTTGATAAAATGCAAAAGTATTCCCGGCAGCGTAACGGGCGCTACGGTTTGTATGCCGAAACCGGGCAAGGCGCCGATTTTACCAACGGACACGGATCAGGATTTGATATGGTGTTGCACGAGTCGCGCAAATATGGTTTTGTGAGAGCACTTCAAGAACAATTGAAAGTGCAAAACCAGGAAGGTGCACAGCCGTGGGTACACGTAAATGATGTCGCGGGATTTATAGGTCCCGAAGTTTTTAAGACCAAAGAACAACTCGTACGCTGTTGTCTTGAAGATACGGTTATGGGCAAATTACACGGCCTAACGATTGGCCTCGACATTTGTTCCACCTTGCATATGGATGTTTCATTAGAAGATTTGAGTTGGTGTATAGAACAAGTGATGCCTGCAAATCCTGCTTATTTGATGGCATTGCCTACAAAAAACGACCCGATGCTCAGTTATCTTACTACCTCTTTTGCAGACCATGTGCGCATTCGCGAAAAGTTTGGTTACAAGATCAATGACGCGATGTGGGAGTTCTTTAAAAAGCTAGAAATTATAGATGCTGAAGGAAAACCTACAGCACATTTTGGTGATCCTAAATGGGTGTATTATAAGTTTAAGCAAGCCCAAGGCGATACGCGCAGCAAAGCTGAAATCGATCAGGAAGCCGAAAAGACTTTAAAAGAAATTCGAGATCGGGGAGTAGCGATCGCAGAAGGTTTTGGTGAAAACGTTTGGGATTTGGATCCGGCATTAGAGGCCGAAGTTAAAAAGTTGTATGAAGACGCTAAGGAAAGTTTATGGACGCCAATGGATGCATCTTTTGCAGCTTCAATAGCGCAGGCTTTATTGATCAAGACCCGGTCAGAAGATCGAAAAGATTATGTATATCACCCGGAAAGTGGGGAAGAATTGTCGTTTGACGCCACCCTCAAACTCAAAGAATTGCGCCAAAGTTGGAATCAGATTCCTGATGTTCAAATCGTCATTTCAGACGGACTCAACGCCCGAGCTTTGATGGATGATGGTCATTTACTTCCATTTTTGAATACGCTAAAAGAGCAACTCCATAAAGAAGGCTATACTACGAGTGCCAAAAATCTGGTGATCACACACGGTCGGGTGCGTGCGGGTTATGCCTGTGGCGAACATTTGTTTGGAGCCGATGATTTTGCCGGGAACAAAGCAATTGTTCACATTATCGGGGAACGCCCCGGGAGCGGGCATCATAACTTCTCTGCGTATCTCACTGCCGCTCCGGCAGCGAGTTGGTCAAAAAAACGTTGGGTAGATCACGACATTTCACGCGTAGTTTCCGGGATCTCTGATACGGCGCTGCAACCGGAAGAAGCCGCCAAACAAACTGTCGCCATCCTAAAAACGCTTTTAGCGAAAGACGTCAAAGAATTAGAAGCGATGAAGAGTGCTTAAACGAAAAACTTAATGCCCTTCAGGTCCTCGTATTCCTGCTCTTACCTCAAGTTTTAGATCATTGGCTTCCGGAGGAATAGGACACGAATAGTTAGGGCTATACGCACAAAAGGGATTATATGCTTTGTTGAAATCAATTACAATCGTGTTGCCTTCGGGAATTCTAAGATCTATGTAGCGACCCGCACCATAGGTTTCCACCCCGCTGGTATAATCGGTAAAGGGTAAAAAGAGATAGTCTTTGTATTCCTCCATTTGGCGTAGCGCGTGACTTTGATATATGGGTAATTGATAGGTATTTCCTTTCAGTTCAAAAGTTGCAAGGGCATAGGTATCATAGGTTTTGATCGCACCTGATGAGGTTGGAAATTGAATTTCCTCCGGATCTTCTATTTTTTGAAATTGTGCCACAACCCGATAGGTCGAATCGATAGGATAGAAACTATGTCCTTTAAATTCCTTTTGCTCCTGTAGAGTTAAGGGCGATTCTTCCGGGTTTTTATATTCAGTATTTAAATCTTTTTGAAATTGAAGGATTTCGGCTTCGTAAGAAGTTTGAGCCGATACGGTTTTACCAAAAATGACGGAGAGCATCAGCACGCCTAGGAATTGCTTAAGCATTGAAAGGAATTTAGATTTCAATGAGAAAGATAAGCACAATTGTTACTAATGCTAAACGTAACAGCTAAAATTAGTCGGTAAATCGCATCACGGTAAGTTGCGCTGCATAGGAAGCACCGGTAGGTCTTCCATTAGCGATGATCGCGTTGATATTAAAAGCGGGTTGAAAGGCAAAATAGACTTCATCTCCGGCATTGTAATACTTAACATCTTTAAAAGTAATGGGAGCTCCTATATTTTGATTATCAGGTTCTCCTCCTGCGGGAATTCCTGCATATATTCTTAAAATGTCAGTTTCAGTAGTAGTATCTGCTTTGTTATTCTGCATATAAAAATTGATATAATACTTCAGGGCTTGATTCAAAGTTATTGACGTTTGAATCTCAAAAGTATAATAACCGTCTTCTGTAATTCTAAAATATTCATCACCGTTGGTTCCGGAAGGATCTATCACCTGAATAGCACTGGTTTTTTGGTATGCAATTTTTGGACTCACTAAATTTAACCGTAACTGTTGGCCTGCGTTGCACGGATTACAGCTGTTAAAAAATGGAATAAAAGGATCTGTAGTACCGTATTTAGCACTGAAGACAATTTCAGGAAACTTTACATCTTTTAGGATTTGATCTCGATCTACTGTAACCACATCTCCATTTTCATCAGTGGCCAGGACGCGCTGGGAAGCATCATTATCAACACCCGCCGGCGTATTGGTTATGCGCAAGCCACCTTCAATATGCAAGTCATTTTTAGGATCTGTAGTACCTATTCCTACTTGTGCACTCGCGGAAATCGTACTGCAAAAGCACAGTACAATTAGAAGTAATAATCTACTCATTTTCATAATGATTTGGGAAATCTAAGATAAAAAGAAATCGATGTGAAATTTAAAAATACAAGTGAATTTTTATTGCAATAGGCTGTTTTTTATGCTTTTACAAATTGAGGTTGGTTTTTATGTGAAAAGCAAAAAAAAAGTGTCTTAAACTTAAGTTTAAGACACTTTTTTCATTCGAGCATGAATTTAATTTTTGGTTTTATCCGGATATTCCGGAGTGGCGAGCGACTTCGGCGGATTTTCTTCAAGCTGTTGTAAGATGATCTCGATCGCTTTTTCTAACTGCGGATCTTTACCGGCGATCACGTCCTTTGGAGTTTGCTCCACTTCAACATCTGGTGGTGTTCCTACGTTTTCAATTCCGAAGCCTTCTTCATTATAAAAGGCCACGTTAGGCGCAGTGACATAACCGCCATCTATAAATTCAGGATATCCTAAGACTCCCACGAGTCCGCCCCAGGTGCGTTTTCCTACCAGCGTTCCCAAGTTATTTCTTCGGAATAAATAGGGTAAATAATCTCCTCCTGAACCTGCCGTTTCATCAATAAGCATCACCTTAGGTCCCTGAATAGAAGCGCTTGGTGCTTTCATATCCTTACCATATCTGAAATTCCAATAACTCTGCATCGGCTTGTTCAACAAGTCGATCACATAATCTGCCAGTTGACCACCACCATTAAAGCGCTCATCAACAATGATGGCCTTTTTATCTGCCTGCGGATAGAAATAGCGTTTAAAATACTCGTGGCCCGCTGTTGCTGTATTCGGTACATAGACATAAGCTACCTGGCCGTCTGTGGCTTCGTTCACTTTCTTGATATTGTCTTCTACCCAATCGCGATTACGCAACGCACGTTCTGAAGCGATCGTGGTTACTTCTTCGTTATGGGCGTTGCTTCCATTGGCATTGCTAGACAAGGTAAGGGTCACAATAGCTCCGGCTTTATTTTCAAAAAAGCGGTAGAGGTTATCTTCACCGGTTACTTCTTTTCCGTTTACCTTAATGATATAATCGCCTTCGCTGGCATTTACACCGGGTTCGGTAAGTGGGGAACGCAGATCTGGATTCCAATTGAGACCACCGTAGATTTTAGTGATCTGGTAACGGTTGTTCTTGATCTCAAAATCAGCACCCAGTAAGCCACCGTTGATGTTCTCTTTTTCTACGCGAGAATCGCCTCGGTAATCAAAGCGATGATGCCCAACTGAAAGCTCGGCAAACATCCAACTCATCACGCGGTAGAGATCACTTTTTGCAGGAACATCAGGAAGGAATACGCTGTATTTTTCTTTCATCGCATCCCAGTCTACACCGTGCATTCCCGGGTCGTAGAAGTAATCGCGGTTTACGCGCCAGGCTTCATTGAATATGTTTTCCCATTCTTGTTTAGGGTCGATCTTAACCTTGATCGCATCAAAAGCCAACGGACCTAAATCTGATTTTTTCCCGGTGTCAGAAACAAACCAGCTTCCATTAGCGTAATAAAACATTTTCTCTCCGTTCGCAGAAATTTCAAAAGCATCCACTTCAAAAAGTTCTTCGTCTTTTTGTTCGCCTAAATTGTACACATGCAGCATCGCAGGAGCATCATAGGAAGGATATGAAATGTAATACAGCATCCCTTCTTTAGGAGCAGCAAGCGACATAAAATTTCCTGTGCCTACCGGTACCGAAACCATACGATCCATAATACCGTCCCAGTCAATTTCTAAAGCGGACACACCTTCTTCTTTCTTATCTTCTTTTTGTGCTTCTTCAGCTTCGGCGATTTTTTCAACATCATTTTCTTTGGCAAAGGGCGACTTTACCTCCTTTTGAAGCGTAATTAAATACAGCGCATTTGATGAAGTCATATCTTGATTAGACTGGTCAAACCAATTCACTACCGGGCCGGCATCGGTAGAAGCAGTGAGGTACAGGTACTTTCCGCTAGGGTCAAAGGTAGGTTCGGTTACATTAGACAAGCCGTCTGAAATGGGATAGGATTTGTTTTCGCTAAGCGAATACACATACGCCTGTTCAAAGTTGGTATTGGTGATCAAGGTGTAGGCGAGCCAATTTCCGTCTGCAGACCAGCTTCCGAATAAATCCCTATAATCCCCCGGTTGATACAATACATCCTGAGCCACTTTTTGGGTTTTTCCTGTTGCTACCGTAGTGATGTATAAGTTTCTACCGTTATCAACGTAAGCGATTTTCTTACTATCGGGAGACCAGTGTAGGTGCGCATAAAATCCGGTGCCATCAAGCGCGATCGCTTTGGCAGCATCGGTGCTGTTTTGATCTTTTATATGCAGCGCATACTCGCCGCTGGCATCAGAAAAATAAGCAATATGCTTGCTGTCTGGCGACCATGCTGGGAAGGTCTCGTGAACTCCGGGAGTTTGAGTAAGATTTACCATATCACCCTTTTCTGAAGGAAGCGTTACAATTTCTCCTCTAAAATCGGCCACCACACGCGCTCCTGAAGGTGAAATACCACCGCTACGCACGTAATAACTCCCGCTTACAAAGCGTGGACGTAGCTCTAATAAATCAGTAGCAATTCCTATTTTAAGCTTGGTAAGCTGCTGGTTTGAAGGGTTGAAGCTATGCAGATAACCGGCTTGCTCTAAAATCAACATCCCATCGCTGCTTGCTTCTAAATCTTCCAGGCCAAAATCTTGAAAGTCGGTCAACTTACTCACTTGTTTTGAAGCCAGATCATAAGCGTAGAGGTTGAATTCCCCATCGCGGTCACTTCTAAAATACACGCTATTTCCTATAAATTCCGGTTGTGCATCGTTGCTTCCTGCTGCCGGTTTTGGGATTTCTACCACTTCTTGGGTTGCGGTGTCGTAGATGTAAATACGGGTTTGTGTTCCGCCACGGTAATGTTTCCATTGGTTGAAACGATCAGGAATTGGCGTATATGCGATGTATTTTCCATCTTCAGAATAACTCGCCCAATATGCATTTGGGATCTCCAATTCGGAAACCGGGCCACCACTCAAAGGCACCGTAAACAGCGAAGTATACCGATTGGTGAACAAGGTGCGCTGCGAGGCGAAAACCACACTTTTTCCGTCTGGCGTAAAATCTCGAGCAATATCCGGATAAGGGTGGAAGGTCAAGCGGGTAGGGACTCCACCGGTTACCGGCATGCTGAAAATATCCATATTGCCATCATACTCTGCACTGAAGGCGATGGTTTTTCCGTCTGGTGAGAATATGGGATTTGATTCTACACCTTCATCAATAGTCAATCTGCGGGGTTGTGAACCATCGCGATTGGCCACCCAGAGATCTTCGGCATAGATAAATGCGATATGCGTGTTGCTAATTGCCGGCGCATCCATAAGTCGGGTGTCGGTCTGATTGATTTGTGCCATTGCGGTAACAGAAAGCGTAGCTGCAATAAGGCTTAACATGTGATTATTGATTTTCATATTTTGACTGATTTTCTAAAAATTCTGGATTGATTATTCTTTTACTACTCTAAAGCCTACGTGTTCACTCTTTACGGGTTTTTGATCGTAAGGATCTGCGAAATCATACGCACTATAATCATAAGTTCCTGTGTTGCTGTATTCGGCAACATTTCCTCCCAAATCATAGAGTATTGCTTCGCCAACTTTTACACTTTTATTAGAACCCACCGGCTTTAAAAGAGAATAGGTTAAACTGTTTACTTTTTGACTTAGCATCGCAGCATCATCAGCGGTAAGATCGTATCCTGCCCAAGTATTCAGGTTGTTTTGTCCTTTGGCGCTTTCGGCTGCTTTTTGCTGAAGTTTTTCAGCTTCTTTAGCATTGGGAAGGCGATAGGTTTTTCCGGTTTGTGCTGAAAGCCAAGTTACATAGTCTTCGGCTTCTGTTTTGGAAACTACAGCCGGATAATTGTCTTTTCCGGCATCAAAAGAGAAAGCTTCTTTGAATGTCTTAAACTGTGCATTAGTAACTTCAAAACGACCTAAACTGATGGAATCTTCTTTCACCTGAACGGTTTCGGGAATCAGTATTCCTTTATTTAAAACTCCATATAATCCGTTCTGTTGTTTCGCTTCTTCAAGCTTGAAAATTTCCGCCAGCGGACTGTCCTCTTTAAAGGCTTCGTTTTCTGTAGGTTTTTTATCAAAAAGATAGGTGTCGATCCAGGCGATCTCTTCTTTCATTTTGCGCAGCTGATGCGTGATCTTTCCTAAACCGTGAGGTTGCCCCGGGAACCATAAAAATTTCACCGGCGTTTTGCCCACCTGCTGTAAGCCGCGGTAATACTCCCAACCCTGATCGCGAGGTACTGCGCGGTCTTCGCTTCCGTGGAAAATTATGGTTGGGGTTTTAATTTTTTCAATCTCAAAAAGTGGCGATTTGATGAGGTAATTCTCGTTATAGGTTTTGCCGTTGGTATCGTCCCAAGGCGCACCGCCAAAATAACTCTGGTCAAAACTCACCCCAAACTGGCAGGTTCCAAAATCTGAGGTCCAGTTCACATCGCCGGCACCGGGAGCCGCGACCTTAAACATATCAGGATATTTGACCGTAAGCATTGTCGTTAGGATCGCCCCGTTAGACCAACCCATAGTTCCCATTTGATCGCGATCTACTTTCCCTTCAGCAACGAGTTTATCGATTCCCTTGGTGATATCTTCTAGCTCCGGTTCGTAATAATTGCCCTTGATCGCCTCGACATATTCTAAACCATGATTGCTTGAGCCGTGATAATTGGGCATCAAGACAAACATATTCTTCTGCGTTAGGATCGATGGATAATATGCCCAACTGCCCGACCATTCGTCGGTATCCTGACTTGACGGCCCACCATGAATATTGAGCATTAATGGATATTTTTTCCCTTCCTCATAATCGTTAGGATAGTATAAAATTCCGGTTACTTCATCACCGTTATAGCCCGTCCAGGTCATGATTTCGCTTTTCGGCATATATTTCTTTTCAAGCTTTTTATTGAGCGCGATAAAGGTTTCCTCGTTACTTACTTTATTTTTTTTAAGGTCTGCAACGAAGTACAGCGGAAGTTTTGAAGCGGTAGAGTAGGTGTAAACGATTTTTGAAGCATCGTCTGCAATTGCATTGAGACTTACGTGCTCGTTCTTGTCATCAAAATCCATTTCAGAACGCGACCAGCTCGTCCCTTTTTTGGTGTAATAGGCCAACTTCATTGTGGCTTTGTTGGCCAGGGAAACGATCACGTCATTCCCGGCCACTGTATAGCCGCCGCCAATACCAAGTTCCCAATCCAGATCTACCTTAGTCGCTTTTGCTGAAGCGATATCATAATAGTATAATTCTATAATCCCGGCGCCATTCCATTCGGGGTCTGAAGAAAATCCGGTGCCGAAATAAAATCCGCTATCATCTGCAGAGAATTGTACACTGTAAATAGGAAATTCAAAGTCTTTTAAGATCTGCTTTTTGTCGCCTGTTTTAAGGTCAACAAGATAGCTGAAGGGATCTTTCTGCGCATCGGCGCCGTAACTTAAACTGCGGGTGATGCTGTAGTACAGCCAGTTTCCGTCGTGCGAAAGTTGGTAGCCACGTATGGGTTTTGTGTTGTCGGTAATTCGAGTGATCTTTTTGTCTTTAAGATCAAAAGCATAAATATGACTCGGTTGCCAGTGGAGTGAATCTTCAATCACCTGCACATTGTCTTCTTTTTCTTCGGCTTCCACATCGTAGAGCGTTTTTCCATTTTTAGAGGTGAAGAATAAGGTGTTTCTATCTTTAAGCTGAATGCTTGAAATCCCGTTATCAAACTCATGTATTTCTTCGGCTTCGCCCCCGTAAAGGCTAAGTTTCCAAAGTTTTTTGCCTTTATCGCGCGAACTCAAAAAATAAAGCGCCTTGCTGTCTTTTGAAAAAATAGGACTGTAGTCATTCTCGTCGCCTTGTGTGAGTTGCGTAGTAAGGAACTTACCGTCTTCTTGAATACCCAAACGTGTCAAATAAAGATTAGCAACAAAGCGATCTTTTTTCTTTACCGCTTTACTTTTACTCCAGACCACCATATTTCCGTCTGGTGAAAATACCGGAGCGCGCATCGACTCGGTGTAAACAATGTCTTCAGGCGTCCAGGCTTTGGGATCTTTGGTGTCACTTTGAGCAAAGGACTTAGCACCAATTAAGAAACTGATAATGAAAACGAAAGCGTATTTTTTATTCATGTATTTATACTGCTGGGATTGAACAAAATAAGTGCTTCAAGTTACTAAAAACTTGTATGCTAAGCCTTTAAAATCGTGTACAACCCATAAAAAAGTCCGTTGAATGCGTTTTTCAACGGACTTTTATCTCTTAAATAAAACAGTGTCAGTGTACTGAAATGCTTCTGAAAATGGTTGAGTTAATTTTCAGGTTCTTGATTTTTTAAGATTTCCTGTTCTGCTTCGATCGTTTTCAATTGTGTTTTGATCTGGTTTAAACGTGCAGCGATCTCTTCGTTATTGGCTTCCATATCCAGCAGTTGCTGCTCCATTTGTGCTACAGAAATACTGTCTGACATAAAGTAGTCTTTGAGTTCTGCGTGACTTTCAATAATTCCTTTCAGCTTTGCTAAGGTTTCATTTTGCTGCTTTAGCAACATCTGATGTTTTTGAACATCTGCCATCGCCACAGAATCTGTCTCCTCTACATCTTTTAATTTTTCACTTAAGGTGCGGGTATCGGCTCTTACCGCTTCGTGAGAAACCACCATCGCCTCGTGTACCACTTCTAGACTATCTGTGTGCATCACAAACTCAAGATAATCATCGTGTAAGGCTTTGCGGGTGTCATCACAAGAGGTAAAGAGTATTGTAGCAAAAACGCTTAATACAAGGTATTTTTTCATAATAAATGATCCTTTATTTTACGATTAAAGGTACTCCAGAAAACACCGTATTTGCTGTTAAATAATCGTTAGAATTTAGGTGGAGCGTTTTTGGGTAGGATCCTAAAAAAAATCCGCTGCAGCTTAAGCGTAGCGGATTTTTTAAAATATAAACCGAATGTTTATTGGCAGCGCCAAAAGGTTTACTACTTTGAGGCTTGCCCTATAGTTTACTCTGACTTTGGTTTTGAGTTGAAACGTTTGTTAGGCCTTCCCGCGGTTTGCTTTTTAGGTCTGTTGCTGCTATTTTTATTAGTGTTTCGATTCCTGTTACGGTTGCGGTTTCTAGAGCGATTACGGTTGTTGCGTTTGGGTTGCTCTTGCTCGTTGTTTGCAGCAAGCTGGCCCGCTTCTGAAGCTTCATCGCTTAAAAACGGATGTTCTTCAATCACGTGTATTTTTTGCTTGATGAGCTTTTCAATATCCTTTAAATATGCGCGTTCATCTGTAGCACAGAATGAAATTGCTATACCGCTGGCTTTAGCGCGTCCGGTACGACCAATGCGATGCACATACGTTTCAGGCACATTAGGCAGATCGTATTGAATAACGAGCTCAAGTTCTGAAACGTCGATTCCTCGTGCTGCAATATCGGTAGCGACCAGTACGTGAAGCTTCCCTTCTTTAAAGGCATTGAGCGCTTTTTGACGCGCAGCTTGCGACTTATTCCCGTGAATGGCTGCAGCCTGAATGCCGGCTTTATCCAGCACCTTTACGATCTTATTGGCACCGTGTTTCGTACGCGAAAACACGAGCAAGGTTTCGGGCTTCTCGGTATCGATAAGGTGCTTCAGTAATTTTGCTTTATTCTTTTTACTTACAAAATATACCGCCTGATCTACGCGCTCTGCAGTCGGTTTTTCTGGAGCGATGCTTACTTTTTCAAAATCGCCCAAAATAAGCTTAGAAAGATCGATGATCTCTTTAGGCATCGTGGCCGAAAAGAAAAGCGATTGCCTTTTGTGCGGTACGAGTTTGAGTATTTTTTTAATATCGTGAATAAAGCCCATATCAAGCATTTGATCGGCTTCATCAAGCACCAAATATTCAATAGTGCCCAGATCTATAAATCCTTGTTTTACCAGGTCTAATAAGCGTCCCGGCGTAGCGGTAAGCACATCAACACCCTTACGCATCGCTTGTACCTGCGACGCTTGTTTGACTCCGCCAAAGATCACGGTACTTTGGATTCCTGTGTATTTGCTGTATTCTTTTACGTTGTCTTCAATTTGAATCGCGAGTTCGCGTGTAGGCGTCACGATGAGTGCTTTAAGCTTGCGCTTTCCTTTGCCTGAACCAACCTTGTCATAAATCTGTTGAAGAATAGGAATGGTAAAAGCAGCTGTTTTACCCGTACCGGTCTGTGCAGATCCCAGAAGATCTTTTCCTTTTAAAAGTATTGGAATCGCTTGTCGCTGAATTGGAGTAGGGTGGGTGTATCCTTTATCGGCTAAAGCCTTGAGGATAGGGTCAATTAGACCTAATTCTTTAAATGTCATATAGTATAATAAGCAGCAAAGATAGGGTTTATCTTGTTGCTCTATGGAAATTTGAAATTTAAATACATCCTCAGCCAGTAAATCTATCTTGATTAGTTTGAATATCGGAGATTGGGCTCGATTTAATAAAAAAGAGCTTTAGCATTGTGGTGTGGGATCCAGTTAAATGTGCTAAAGGCTGGTGATGCTAATCTTCTCGTTTACACTTATTTTTTCACCCCAATAGGTATAACTCCAAAAATGACCGTTGTTGAGTTTTGGATTATTCCTAAGCGTACTTAGTTGAATATAAGTAGGTCTAAGTTTGGTAAAGTCA
The DNA here is from genome assembly GCF_037029365.1 of Leeuwenhoekiella sp. CH_XMU1409-2. Lineage (NCBI taxonomy): Bacteria > Pseudomonadati > Bacteroidota > Flavobacteriia > Flavobacteriales > Flavobacteriaceae > Leeuwenhoekiella > Leeuwenhoekiella sp. CH_XMU1409-2. Next base: position 150,536 of record NZ_JAYMEI010000011.1, read on the forward strand.
ATCGCATTACCGGGAGTGGGATCAAAACGTATCCAGCCATATTCTTTGATATAAGCCTCAGGCCATGAGTGTAAAGGTGTGTTATTATAATCAGCTTTATATCCATCTATTACACGGGCTGGAATTCCATTAATACGGCATAGAGCTACAAAAAGATCTGTAAATTCAGTACAGTCGCCTTCTTTTTGACGCAAAGCTTTTGCAGCGCCAATGTCTGCCGTATTAAAGCCTCCATATTTTAGCTTTTTTGATACAAATTGATAAATATTTTTCACTGTTCCCAAAGTGTCATTATCTTTTAATTTCTGAGCTGTGGAAGCAATTAAGGGATCTGATAATTCAATAAAACGTTCTTCGATCAAGAAGGAATCTAAAGGTGTAGATTGTTTTAGTTCTAGTTTGTTGGGATGTGCTAGATCAGTTTCTTCAAGAGCAATTGTATACTTAATTTTTAGCGAAATGGGCTTGTGTATACCGGTAAAGAGAAAATTTGCATACCTGCTATCTCCCTCTTCAATAATTGATGTGGGTGCAATAGAATATTTGATGTTCTTTATCTTTTGGATGTTGGGGATATCCCTTGGGACCAGACATCTAAATTTTATTTTTTTAGTCTTTGCTGAAGGTGTAATCATATAGGCGATCTCTACTTTTTGGGTGGAAGAGGTTTGAGCAAAGGCCCTACCGTGAAAAAGAATTAGAGATAAGATAAGTGCATATTTTAGAATAGTCATAAGCTGGCGTATTACTTTTAAATATAATTAAAACAAATAAGGTTTTACCTTTTTGCTTTAAAATGTATTGCGATCCCGATGATTGCTAATACTTGAATCACAACCGAAAGCCAAGAGCCTTCAAAGCCGAAAGCTCCGCCGTTTAAGGAACTGTCGGTATTGATCTTAAATTGAACTACCGAATAAAATCCCTGACCGCTCACGTTGAAACCAAAAACCGATTGGAAGAAATTCCAGCTGAAATGCAAAGCAATGGGAAACCAAAGGTTTTTAGTATGCACATACGAAAGCCCTAAAAGAATCCCTGCAAGAAATATGTTGAAAAGCGCAAACATACTTGCATTAGGATTGAAGGCATGCATCAAGGCAAAGACCAGCGAACTCCCCAAAAGTGCAATGTATTTATTCATAGAAAGCATCAGGTTACGCAGGATGTAGCCTCTAAAAAGCATTTCTTCTATAAAGGCCACCAAAATAAAAAACACAACAGATTTAAGTAATTGCATTCCGTCAAACCGGATACGAACAAAACTGATCTCGTTCAAGCCAAGTAAAACCGAATATCCAGTAAGCATAATTAATAGTCCTAGAACCAAACCAAAGCCAATCTCCTTAGACCTGTGGCTAATGGAAAAGCCTAAAGCCTTAAAAGGTTTCTTATCTACAAAGGTCATGAACAGAAACAGAACGACACAGGTACCAATAAGGTCAAAGCTTTTAATGATGAGTCGCTGGTCAAAATCACGAGGCGCGGAGCTTTCCACATTCATCCCGGCAATGAGCATCCCGGTATATTGAAACAGCCCAACCACCACCAGATACGGAATGATGAAGGCTAAGATGTTCAACCAACCTTTGTGGGAGTAGTTTTGTTCTTGCATCAAGAATTCGGTATTAAAGGTCAAGCCTAAGACAATCAAGATCTATAATGCCAGATTTACTCATAGTATGTGATGTCCCGCGTAGTTTTTGAGACGATCGTATCGTTCTTGTAGTTTGTTTTTTCGGTCCAGTTCGCGTGGGTGTCGTAGGTGTATTGGGTGGTAAAAATATCCTTTTTAGGATCAGAATTAAAATTACTTGCGTGATAGGTGATGTCTCCGTGGGTGTTGTATTTCTGTATGATTATCGCATAGTTCTCAGCGCCTTTGGGCATTATGATTTCCTGCTGTAGTTTGCCATTAGGATGATAGGTATAGGTAATTTCAGTATAGACGCTGTCTGAAGTTTTATTACGTTCTTCACGGCTAAGCTGATCATCTTTATAAAAGAAGTGATTGGTATAGTGAAGTGTATCTCCGGTGTCTTTGAAATCGGTAATTACTTCCTTCACTTTTTGTCCGTTCTCGTTAAAGGTTCTGGAAATAAACTTATCAGGATGCGTTTCAGTATAATAGCTTTCTTCTCTGGTCAGATTGCCTTGCGTGTCGTAGGTCATTTTATACAGGGAAGCTACAGTATCATCCTGAATCACTTGCTTCAGAATAGGACGATTTTTAGCGTCTCGTTGCGTGTAATACGTCCATTGGTTGAATCCGTTATCAACTTCCATCTGTGTTAAACTATCTACTTCATTATACGTGTAAGCATAATTTGTTATAATAGGTTCCTTGTAATGACGGGTTTCCTTTCGGGCAGCGAGTAGCCCTTTTGCATTATAGGTGTAGTCATTGGTGGCAAATGGAGTAGGGTTGCCTCTAAATTCATGTGATAGTGTGAGGTATCCCGCTTCATTAAACTCCATATGTCTTGTTTTTACCGGTTCCAGCATTTGAGTTGCTTCAGGATTTGCCGGCTGTATTGTAAAACTGGTTATCGTTTTTACCTGAGCCTGGAGTGCCAAAAGCTGCAAATCTGTTTTTTTGTTTTGCTTTTCGGGAGTTTCGGTGTTTGTACAACTCCAGACAAATATACAACTGAGTAAGAAGGTTTTAATTTTAATGTTCATCACAAGGTAGTTTCTGATCTGGCTATAAATATATTCAAACTTGATGAGGATTACTTTTTAAAGGACTTCAGTTTTCAGCTTCTTTTTAGTATTGCATAGGTCTCAATTTGTACCTAGGAATGAATCGCTTATGCTTTCTAGCGTTTGATCTTGAGTAGGGTTTTGTAGCTGAGACAACGCCAAAACCATTCTAAAGGTCCGTATTTAAAATAGCTAAGCCAAAGTTTACTGAAGAATACTTGTACTATAAATACACTCACAGCGAGCAATGCTACTTGTGTTGGACTTAACTGCTCATACCAACCTAATCCCACTGAAGAAAACAGGAATAAGCCTATAGCGCTCTGTAAAATATAATTGGTTAAGGCCATTTGGCCGACGTACTTCAGCGGGTGCAGTAGTTTTTGAAAAGGCGTCATGTACCACAGCCAACCTAAAACCCATAAATAAAACAGGCCCATAGCCACGTCGCAAATCACCATCATTTTGATAAATGCTGAACGGAAGCCTTCGGTTTTATAGAGATCTAAAGAAGTGAACAGCGTAAGAAAAAGGATTCTATAGACATTGGTAATTACAGCAATAAGGAGCGCCGGTTTTTTGAGCTTCAGTATAAAGGATTTCAGATCATAAACCAGCTTGTTCTTACCTAAGTACACGCCTAGAAGGAACATCGCCAATGCAATAGGTGCCAGAAAACCATAAAGCATCGGGAGATTTACCACGTATTCTCGCAAGCGCAATACGAGCCCTTGGGTGTACGCGCCTTCTGTAATGATTTGATTGATGCGCTCACCGTCAAAACCCTCGAGGTAAACATAAGGATCAAAATGAATGCTGTTGAATAACCACCCCAACAGAAGATCGTAAAACGGAAAACAAAGCAAGAGCAGCGAGGACCAGAGCAAAACCTTATTAGAAGCTTTTATGCATACTACCGCAAACATCCCGAGCAGGGCGTAAAGGTGTATGACATCGCCAGACCACAAAAAAATGATGTGTGCTGCTCCAAATAGAAAAAGAAAACCCATTCTACGGCCTAGAAAGCCTGCAACCGGTTGATGTTCTTGACGGCGTTTGAGGATTTGCATCGCGATCCCCAAACCAAAAAGCAAGGAGAAAATAGGAAAGAACTTGGTGTAGAAAAACAACTGCAAAAGCTGCTGTGTACCACGATCATACCAACTCGTAAACTGAGCAAGATAAGCGTCTTGATTCACAAATGTGGAATGCATAATGACACTGTTCACCACAAAAATCCCAAATACCGCAAAACCACGATATACATCGAGCAGGTCTATACGGGATTTAGGTTTGACAGGAGTAAGGCTCAAATTTAAAAGGGCATATTTAAGTCTTAAAAGTACAGGTTTTAATTTGAAGTTTTCTTTTTCAAAATCTTGACAATACGACTATACATCACTTCTGAAAGATTCCAGTTATAGCCTTCAAAATCTACGGTATTGGTGAACTGAATGACCACCGCATCCAGCTCGTTGTGATACTTGGCAATACTCTGATACCCCGGAATCAATCCTGTATGCTCAAATTTATAAATAGAGGAATATAAGGCTTTTTCTTCAGCATCTTTAAAAGCCGATCCGTCATTGAGGGCACGTATAAAGTTACCTAAATCCTGCGCGGTAGCCAGCATAAGATCGTTGTCATCGGTTTTTAGATCTTGTTCATAGCCTACATAATAACCGCTCATCACGCGGTCGAGCTCCACATCGTGTATAGAACCATAGGTGTTGTTGAGGTTTAAAGGCTCAAGAATTTCCTTTTTTATGGTGTAAAAAGAAGTTTGACCTGTTACTTTTTTAATGAGTTCGTGAAGCAGCAAATAATTGGTGTTGCTGTATGCGTATTGGGTATCGGGAGCAAAAGCTGCCGGTTGGTCTAATATTAAAGCCAGCCGCTCTTCGTTATTGTCTTTAGGATTTGCCCAATACATATAGGTATCTGTGAAATTAGGAATACCACTACGATGTTTTACCATCATGCTTAGCGTTATTTGATCTGCATATTCAATACGATCTGCCAACTCGGGGAAGTAGTGTGCAAGCGTCTGGTCAAGGTCCAGTTTTCCGCTACTCACAAGTTTAGTAACAGCCAAAGCCGTATACAATTTACTTACACTGGCAATCTTAAACAGCGCATCGGGGCGTGCCGGTTCTTGAGTTTCTCTGCTGTGCGTACCGGCGGTATACCAGGCTGGGGCTTTTCCTGCTTGATCTACATAAACGATAATACCATCAAAACCATAGTCTGGCGCTTTATCAACTTGTTCCTGAATCGTGTCTGGCAAAGGTTTGATCCACGCCGTAACAATAGGCCAGGGGACAAAGTATAACGAAATGAGCGTTGCTGTAAAAAGTAAAATTCTGATGATGGTTGTTGTACGCTTTGAAGCCATTGGGTTAAGTCTTGTTATAGCCTATAAGTTTATAAACGGAAGAATTTGTTACACGTGGCGGGTGTTGTTTTTCTTTAAGATAACTCTTTGATACTTAGATAAAAGTGTGCTTGTTGTTTTGAGCTTCTAATGCGGAAGCTACTACTACACGTATTTGAAGAGCTTCTATTTATTCATATTGAAGCATTAATTGTTATATTTACTTATGAATATTAACAGAAATTATGATTAAAAAACTACTAATTCTATTGATTGTTTGCCAAAGCCTCAATGTTTTTGGCCAAGAGAAAATTTGGGAGGAGACCCCGGCACAGAAAAAAGAGCGTATGCAGTGGTGGACCGATGCCCGTTTTGGGATGTTCATTCACTTTGGGTTATACTCTCAGGCGGCACGTCACGAGTGGGTGATGCGCAAAGAAAAAATGAGTGTTGAAGAATATGAGAAGTATTTTGAGCTTTTCAATCCTGATTTGTATGATCCTAAGGTTTGGGCTAAAAAGGCAAAAGCTGCCGGTATGAAATATGCCGTGATTACTACAAAACATCACGAAGGCTTCACACTTTTTGATTCTGAATATACCGATTATAAGATTACCAATACCCCATACGGGAAAGACGCGATTCAAGAGTGGGTAGATGCATTTAGAGCAGAAGGTCTAAAAGTGGGCTTTTATTATTCGTTGCTAGACTGGCATCATCCGGAGTATACCATAGATCGTAACCATCCGCTAAGTCCGGAAAATGAAGAAGACTATGCAAAACTCAATAAGGGTCGCGATATGGACATCTACAGGGAATATTTGAAAAATCACGTACGAGAGATCCTTACCAAGTATGGAAAGATCGATCTGCTGTGGCTCGATTATTCATTCCCTAATCCGCATGGGAAGTTTGCCGAAGATTGGGATTCTGCCGGACTGATGAAAATGGTGCGTGAGCTTCAGCCTGAGATCATTGTGAATGACCGTGCGGATCTCAAAGAATATGAAGGCGGTTGGGACTTTACCACGCCAGAGCAGTTTACTGTAGAGAAGTGGTTGGAGTATAACGGGGAGCGCGTTGCTTGGGAAACCTGCCAAACCTTCTCCGGGTCTTGGGGGTATTACCGCGATGAATACACCTGGAAAAACAAACGGCAGTTGCTTACCTTATTGATCGAGTCGGTAAGCAAAGGCGGAAACGTACTGCTTAATGTAGGACCCACGGGGCGTGGAGCTTTTGATCCTCGAGTAGATAAAGCTTTAGCCGAAATGGGGGAGTGGATGGCCTATAACAGCCGTGCTATTTATGAGTGTACTCAAGCTCCCGAAGGATTTACGGCACCACCTAATACCGTGTTAACCTACAATCCTAAAAGTAAGCGATTGTATCTGCACTTGCTTAACTATCCTACAAAGAATCTCTTATTGAAGGATTTTAAGTACAAGATCAAATATGCACAGTTTTTACACGATGCTTCAGAAATCGAACTGACCGAGCCTTACAGTCATTGGATGATCGAGCAAGAGTTTGGTGAGAATGATATCAACCTCGTACTGCCGGTAACCAAACCCGATGTGGAGATCCCGGTGATCGAGCTCTTTCTAAAATAATTTAGAACGAAGAAAATCCGTGGTCTAAGATCACGGATTTTTTATTGGCGCCGCCAAAGGGTTTAATACTCCCAGGCTTGCCCTAAGGTAGTTTACTTGAATTCAAGAGCACAGGAAAGTAGTTTTATTAATTTAAGCTTTACTGATACAGCACATACCGAGGCGGTTGGATTTTGTTGAGGCGCATATTAACAAGCATTTGCGCCCTATGGTGTGTGATGTGATCTGCAAGTAAGAGTAAAATTTGTCGTTTCGTTCGGTTTGCTCCAAAGTAGTCCAGTCTTTCATCAAGAATATCGAGATCTAGGTTAGCAATGAAATGGATGGTGGTATCAAAAGTCTCTGCGATCGTAGCGATCATTTCTTTTTTTGATTTGTTGTCAACTTTCAGTGTGGTGTCGGTGTTCCAATCGCGTGCCTTGCGGCCACCAATTAAAGATTGACTATGCCAGTCCATCGCCCAAGCTATATGCATCAAATGCTCTTCAAAACTCATAGATTCTGCAGTTGCTCTGAATTTGTATTGCGCTTCGGGCATCGTTTCGGCTACAAGAATTAAGTAGGCCTTTGATTGTTCTAGCCGCTCTATATACTCCTTTATAAACACATTTTCCTGCGCACTTACCGGTTGCATACAAGCAGATAGGATAAAAACGGCAATTAGTATTAAGGTATACTTGATGTTTTTCATGAGTTTTGATTATCAATTTAAAGATTTGCCTCAGAGTCCTCTTGCACCGCTTCTTTTTTAATACCGTAACGTATAAACAACAGGACAATGATGGGGACGAGAATTAACCCACTTGTAAAATTGAGCAATGAAGCCCAATCGGTTAATTCCGTTTCACCTTTTGAAAGGAAAACGAGTTCGCCTAAGGGACCTTTAGAGAATAGGGTATTGTAAGTGACATTCCATCCCAAATGTAAGCCGAAACCTAACAGCATTGATCTGGTTTTTGCAAATGCCCAAGCCCAGGCATATCCCATCAATCCGGTTCCGATAAAAACGAAAAGCATTGCTATTAGATTTCCAAACACTCCGTAGGAGAACCAGTGATATATGCCAAAGGCGATTGCAGAAATTAGGATACTTTTCTTGGAGCCTATTTTTTGGATAAGCAGGTATAACAGGGCTCCGCGAAATAAGAGTTCTTCAGTCAATACCGATTTAAAATCCCACCACAAGGATTTTAGGACAATGCCAGAAGTGATCTTTTCATTCAAGATCCAAGACGAGCTTTTTAGATAGGCTTCTAAATACTGTACAAGCACGCAAAGTATCGCGGTAACCAAAAAACCTAAGCCCAATTGTTTTAAACGTTTACCCGGCGGAAGCACGCCCAATGCCAGAATGCTCTTTTTTTTCAACAAGATAGAGCAACAACCAAGAAATGCTAATTAAGACTAAAATTCCTATCATCTACTTCATCTTGGAGATTAAATGCGTGTGGCTTTTTTTGGTATTGTTTATTTATTAAAAGTAGCTGAAGAAAGGGAGTGATGCAACTAGATGTTAGGAGGAGAACTAGTTTTTAATTTTTTACAGGAATATTAAAATAAGTGCTAGTTTTTTGACCATTAAGCTCAAAACTCAACTTGATATCCAAGGTATCTGAGATCAAGTGATGCCTTTCTATATTTATTTCAGTTTGAGTGACTTCATTCTTTATTCTCAGAAGCTTTATTCCTGCTCCGTAGATCGAAACTGTTTCTGGTTCAATATTTTTCCATTCAAAATCTACTCTGATAGGAGTATTATAAGTCAGATAGTCATTTCCATTCAAGATTTTTAATTGCACGCTACTTTCTTCTATCTCATAAATGAATTTTGAAGTTTTTTTTATCGATTCCGTACAGGAATTCAGGCTCAGAATGAAAAGTCCTAATAGGAAAGTTTGATTAATCATCTTGAGGTTTTGCATATTGTGCACAACGGTTTTACAAAAAAATCCAACTAGTCCCGAAGCATCGGGATTTCGCCCGACTTAAAGATAGTAAAGTTGCCCAAATAAACTATGAGGAATTCAGCCGCAATGAGCTATACACTGTGTTGAACTAAACCTAAAGGTAGCTTCAAGAGTTGTCTAAATCTCTATTCACTACCTTTAGGATATATAAATCTAATAGTTAGCAAATTATGAAAAAAAAGTAGTACTCTGATTGAACGTGCTTGTGAATGTGTTCCGGAATTTCAGGAATTGTATCTCAAACTAAAACGTTCTGTTGAACTATCGGGCAAAAGCCAAAGTACCTTAACTAATTATGCCCGCTGTCTTTCACACATAGCCCTGCATTTTAAGTGTAGTCCACTGGATCTGGATGAAGAACAGGTGCTGGATTATCTACACGTTTTAAAATCTCGCAACAAGACTCCTTCGAGCAGCTTTTTTAAACATACCGTTTATGGCTTGAGATATGCTTACAGGATATCTAACCGTAAAGAAATGCAGTTGATGCTCCCCTCCATTGAGCGTCCCAAAAAGCTTCCGGTTGTCTTAAGCTTTAGGGAGGTAAAGCGACTCTTAAAAGCTCCAAAGTTATTAAAGCACCGTCTGGTCTTGGCACTGCTTTATGGTTGCGGTCTTCGGTGTTTTGAACTGTGTAACCTGCAGTTAAAAGATCTGGACTTTGACCGGATGATGCTCCACATCCGCCAGGGAAAAGGCAGGAAAGACCGGTATGTACCCTTGTCAAAGATGCAGATCCGCGGACTTCAAACCTACCTTAGGGCAGAACAGCCTTCCATCTGGTGCTTTACCGGTAATAATAGCGAAGGTAAAGCTGTCCCGCTTTCTACTCAAGGGGTGCGTTGGATCGTAAGTGAAGCCCGTAAGCATAGCGGCATAAGAAAACAAGTGACCACCCACAGCCTGCGCCACAGTTATGCTACCCACCTTCTGGAGATGGGTCTTGATATTATGAGTGTAAAGGATCTTTTAGGGCACGCAGACATCCAGACCACCCTAACGTATTTACACGTGGCTCAACTGGGCAGGCAAAAGTCCTTCAGTCCGCTTGATAAACTCTATAAACAAGACTGATGGCAAGGGCTACGTATGAGGTAGCTCAGGTATTAAATCGCAATACACAAGACTTAGCTGGCTGTTGTGCCACTAGCTGGCAGTTAAGAACTTTATACGCCTTGCGTAAATGCCGCACGGCTGCCCTGGGCGGTCACATTGACCGCTGCACCAATACCTCTTGCAATATCTTACACCTGAGTTATAACAGTTGTCGTAACCGGCATTGTCCCAAGTGCCAGGGGCACAAAAGGGAGCAATGGATTAGAGCACGGGAAGAAGAACTCTTGAATGTGCCTTACTTCCACGTGGTCTTTACCCTGCCTTGTGAGCTCAACCGCCTGTGCCTGTATGAGCCCAGACTCTTGTATGACTTGCTGTTCAAAACCGCTTGGGAGGTTATAACAGGGTTTGCTTCCAATCCTAAGTTTTTAGGGGCTAGTCCCGGAATGATCGCCATCCTGCATACCTGGGGACAGAACCTGTCCTTGCATCCGCACCTGCATTGTATTGTGCCCGGTGGAGGGATCACCAAAAGTGGTAAATGGAAGTCTGCCAAGAGCAAAGGGAAACCTGGCTGCCGTAAGGCACGCTACCTCTTCCCGGTCAAGGCTATGAGCAGGGTGTTCCGAGCGCGTTTTGTAGCAGGATTGCGTAAAAAACTTAAAACAGAACAACCACAGGACTTGTACCAAAACCTATTCAAAAAGGAATGGGTGGTCTATTGCAAGCGTCCGTTTTTAGGACCGCCTCAGGTGGTTGAATATCTGGGGCGCTATACCCATAAGATTGCCATTAGCAACCACCGCATCAAAAATCTGGATGACAGTGGGGTGGTGTTTTCGGTGAAGGATTACCGCCACGGGGGAAAGAAATCTCTGATGCACTTAAGCGACAGCGAGTTTATCAGACGCTTTACCTTGCACATTCTTCCTAAAGGTTTTGTGCGCATCCGTCATTACGGAATCTTAAGCGCTTACCATAAACGGGAAAGTCTTGACCACTTGCATAAAACTTTAGGGAAGGTACAGCTCCAAGAAAAACCGTCGCTGCAACACCGAATATGCCCAACCTGTAAAAAAGGAACACTAATAACCCTTGAAACCTTTACCGCACGGGGACCTCCGCCATACTGGATCAAAAAACTTAAAAAATATACTAAAGCACAGTAAAAAAACGCCCTTTGGAGGGGTTAGGGAGTTCTATGTCCTAAACAGACTAAAAGTGAACAAAAACACACCAAAAAGCACGGACTTCAAGAACTTCTAACAAGTGACACACATATCTTCAAGCGTATCAAGACTAAAAGTGTACACAACATACTCGATACTTACCTCTAAACCCTACCCAAAAACAAACTAAAACCCATAGTAGGCTGACCGACAGAGAACCGGTTCAGTCAACACGGCGTTCATGCTAGGTCGTACCGACCACACGAACGCTAGTTATTGGCAACAGTATTTTATTCTATTATTACTTCAAAATATTTCATTTCGTATTTAAATGTGCTGTCAATACTTAAAATCTCTCCTCTATATTCTAAAGAATCATAAGGTGTCATTTCCACAATTTTAATTTCGAGAGTTAACTTTCTTCTATTTTCACCTACGATTACTCCTTCAATTAAATATTTATAATCTTCTTCCGTGCAATTCTTACAAGGTGAATAATAAGTATTAATTTTCTTTTTTGATGTATCTAATCCAAATGGTATTTTTAAACTATCACCTATTTCTAAATCTTTAAAATCGTTTTTATTTTCTTTCGCTTGTTTCTTTAAAAGTTTAGCTATTCTGTCAAGTTCAGGTTTATACGGTTCAAAATTTCGGTTGACACAAGGTTTGTCTGTTTTAAACAGTCCCTTTTTGAAAGCCTGAAAATGTAATTCGGTTAATTTATCAAATCTTTTTTTCCGAAGGCGGTCGATTTTTTTTGATGACATAAAATCGTAAGTATATTCGAAGAACAATATTATTTCTGGGGTTTTACAATCATTCGGAATCGTGATTGTTGCCCATTCATAACCAAGTCCAGCAAATATTATCTTTTCCGTTTCTTTTGGTAATTCAATTTCAAAGTAACCATCTAGGTCAGCTTTTCCAATTTCGGTTGTGTCTTTATCATAAATCGTAACTAATGGTGCAATTTCCAAATTTTCATCAACAACTCTTCCGCTCAAAGTCCGTTGTCCAAAAGCGGAAAAAATACAGAAAAATAATAGTATGGAATAAGTTATGTTAAAGTTCAATGTCGTTTTTCAATATTGTTGCCAACGGCTCGGGTATGAAATGTAGGCATTTAGAAACACTTAACTGTCAGCCCGAAACCGAGCTTACTAAGACCCCAAAACTTGCGGAAAGCACTGTCCGCCCTATGTTTTATAACCATTGTTGCCACACGTTTTTTATTTTTCAATTAGTTTAAATATGTCAGTTTCGAAACTGTCCGACTTTGTTCCAATTGTTGCTTGTTGGTACTTAAATTTATTTCCTTCATTATCGTTCGCACTTCCCAATTGCCAATTATGAACATAAATCTTTGTGCTGTCAGGAAAAGGCTTATAATATGGAAAGGACTCAATTCTAACTCTTTGTCCATTGTCGGTTAGATAATAGTATTCACCAAAATTCGCTGTCTCACCTTTGAGTTTAAACTGTGTTTTTAGAATTCCGTTTTGTGGAATAAGATATAAACGTTTACTATTTTCATATTTCTTTTCAGTCCCATTTTCTTGTCCATAAATGACGACTATTGTCCCTTTGAAGTGTGCTGGAATGATAAAGATATCATCAGAGGCCTTAGTCATCTCAATGAATATGAAAAATGCCACTATTGGTGAAATCCCTATTAAAGTCTGCCAAATTTTAAATCTGGGTAGTCTTTTAGTCAGTCCGTTGATTAGTAAAAGAAAAATTCCGATTCCAATTGAAAGGAAGTATAGATATGTCGGCCACCAAGCACCAATAAACATCCAAATATTCATCACAAGTCCAAAGACTATGTAAAGAAGACCGATTATTCCGAGTGGTGTCTTTAGGTTTTTCATTCAAATGCGTGGCAACGGTTTCGATTATCGCAAGTAGCGGAGTAAGAGACACGGATTTGTCAGCTTAACCTTTTCTTGCTTTGATTCTAAAATTACACTTTTTTATCTAAAAGCCGCTATTTGCGATTAATCGTTGTTAGGCAAAGTATGAGTTATTCCTCATAATCTTCTGGTTTCAAAATAATATGGATATCTCTTCTTTTCTCCCAATTTGATTTTTCCAGTTGATGTCTTTCGTAATAATTTTGGATTCTTTCTTCTAAATTAAGGCAGAGATTTTTTAGATCCTTAATTACATTATTTAGCTCTGCTTTGATTACTTTTTTACCATTCACTGTATGCAGGGCAATATTATTGATTTTTTTATCGAATTGAGTAGTGTCAGGAACTATCCGATCCATTTCAGTTATTCTGGCTACGCCACTTATAAAATAATGAAGCTTATGTTTCTCAGTTTTGTTATTAAAATAGAACCACGATATAATTCCAAAAAAAGGTGTGTTCTTTTTTAATACTGCTGTATTTCTAACTCCTAAGTGCTGAAATGTGTTTCTAAAGTCTTTTAAATTATATAAGTTCCCTAAAATCTCTTTTTTATTTTCCCACGGGAGTTGGTATAATAAATCATTTATCCTATTCGCATAATCGATTATTGTCCAAGCGTTGTGAAAAGAATTTGAAACATTTCTCTTATTTGTGTCCGATGCTTTTTCCAATTCCGCGACTAATTTTTTGAAACTATCATCTATAATTTCTAGAGAAAATCTAACTGCATCAAAAATTAGAAATTCTTTCAGTTGAAATTCTTTCGGAAGATTATATAAAATTGATGTTGATTCTAGGATTGTCTTATACTGAAATAGGTTGACCTTTTTTGGTTTACTATTTTAATTTAGGTGGTTACTAATATCGGCATTTTTCTATACTGTTTGTAACTGTGGTTTTGATAGATGTGAGCAAAGTCTGGTGTTTTAAATTCCAGACTGTAATGCATTCGCTTTGAATTGTAGATCAGCACCGCTTTTTTGACCATCTTCTTGGCTAATTTCAAGTTTACGATTGTCTTACCCAATCCAAATTCTTGTTTTAATATTCCGTTAATTCTTTCGGCCACAGCATTTTCATAGGGATCGTACTGCTGAGTCATACTAATCTGGATGCCATTGATTTCTGCAAAACCAGTATAGTTAGGATTGCAGTATTGCAAGCCACGATCAGAGTGATGAATGAGCTTCTGATGACTATACTTTCGCTGATGGATCGCCATTTTCAGCGCATCTATGCAAAGGCTTGTTTTCATATGATCATCAATTTTGTAACCCATTATTTTTTTAGAATACGCATCTGTAACCAGTGCCAGATAAGCATTAGCCCCCTCAATCTTGATATAGGTGATATCGCTAACCCACAACTGCTCTGCAGCTGTAGGAATAAAGTTTTTAATAAGATTGGGGTATTTATAAAAATGATGTTTTGAGTCTGTTGTGATGTGTGCTCTTTTGGTTCTAGGCACAAGCAACCGATGTCTTCTTAGAAACTGATAAAAGCGATCTCTGCCTATTTTAATGTTTTTTTGAACCAATACCGGTTTGATAGCTTTATAAAGCTTTAAACCGCCTGTTTTGGGCATTTCTTTTCGTATGTTTTCAACAAGATCTAGAATCACCTGTTCTTGAAGGTTGGATGCTCTAAAAGTGGACAGACGCTTGTAAAAGGCTTGTTTGGATATCCCGAAGCATTGATAGACCCATTTCATTTTAAAAGGTCTCTTTTGCGTTTTTCGATTTCTTTGGCTAATGCTTCGGGCAAATGCTTTTTTGCCAGGTCCAGTCCTGAAAGGTTCTCTAGGTTAGCGATGTAATCCCTCTGGAACTCCTTAATAAACTCCAGTTCTTCGATCTTTTCCTTTAATTTTTTGATTTCATCTTGTTTACTCATACCTCGTTTCTTTTGTTCTAAGGTACTGTATTTTTTTAGCCAATAGTCAATGGAAGATCTTGAAACGTTATAAGATTTAGCCGCATAGTTAACGGAGATCTGACCATTTTGAATTTGGTCAATGATCATTAATTTAAGTTCAAAACTTACTTTTTGGTATTCTTTTTTTGGGCAGGGAGGTTTGTTCTCTTTCATCTTAATCCTGAATTAAATGATTGATTTTTGGTCAACCTATTTCAGGAAATGACATCTTTCAGCCTTGCTGGTAACGGTCTCGGCTATGAATAGTTGCGTGAGTTAGCACTTAACTTTGCAAGTACACACCAAACTGAAAATCCTCGCGGATTTTCAGAAGTAGGCGAGAACAAGCAATTACTTATAGCCATCTTAAGTTTGATTCTGTTTAAATTATAGCATTAATCAGAAAGAACAAAAGAGCAGGTTAAGGTTACTATAGCCG